>JAIRXB010000007.1 GCA_031268535.1 Puniceicoccales bacterium
AAAACCAAAGCATTTCGGGCGGTTGTGTCGACGACAATGCGGCGAAGATTTTGGCGGCTGATGTGGACGCACTCAGCACACTTCATGGAAAGCTTTTGCAGAAAAAACAAGAACTCGAAGATCCAGCCAAAGTGTCGCCTGGCGACAGCGCCAACATTGACGCGAAAATTGTGCGAGCCAAATTTGCGGCAGCCATAGGTAGTATTGAAGGTGGCATGTCAAAGCTGGATGAGAACGTACGCGATTGTGAATGTTCGCACTATGCCGCTCTGTTTGATTTGGACTGGGATAATGGGGAGTTTTGCGTTGACCATCCTGATTACATAGCACTTATACTTCGCGTAGCGTCGAATGATTATGACGACGACAGCATGAAACTGTGCAGTCAACTTGCCAGAGAATTTTTGCGGGAAATGAGTCTCTGCGGCGATTTTGCCGCCAAGAAGGATTTGCTTCACCGCTGCATTTATTTGAATGCCTCAGCTTTCGCCAGCGTTTTAGACGTCTTGCCGGAAACCGTTACAGCTAATGGATTGTCCACAAATGACGAATTTTGGCCAAAGAGAGAGCTTTTTTCGGGACTTGGCGGCGCAGTTGACTCTTTGGTGTTTTTCGGCTACAAATTTGGCTGCTATTATGTGAAGGAAGGCTTCAAGCCATTCGGCTGCGAATTGGTTCGCAAGTTTGCTGACGCATCAGGGGGATCCGACGACGAACTTTTTGCGGACGGCGACGCAGAGTCGGCATTTTGCGACGGAGGCATCATGTATGAAACCTGTGCCGCAGAATGCATTGGCAATGATGAATCAACGTTCGACGTAGGCAAAGTCAGCGATCTCTGCGAAAATGGACTGATTTCCACATGCTGTTACGATGATGAAGACAATTGGATTGGAGGCGACATTGCTCTGCTGATAGCCATGTTCTCCGGCCTAAGGGAGGATGAAAGATGCGACGACGCGTGCAGAGTGCTGTTTGATGGCGTAATTAATAGGGCGCGGAAGCACATGCTTGAGGCGGAATCGACAGATTATGGCGATGAGCGTCTGCAGTGTGACGACGATCACGATGGCCAGTCGGAAGATGCAGCGAAACGCCGCAAAGGCGGCAGCGCCATTAAATTCGAGTTTGTTGACGACGGTGGCGACCGGCCATGCTTTGGGAGCCCCGCCGACCTAAGGTCGGCGATTGAAAGGGACTGTGTTGTGTCGAAAGTCAAGGATGCCGCGGTGGATTTTTTGGATGCGATCTATGGCGGAGACGGTGCGCGTCGCTTTACGAAAGACGTTAGGCTCGCAAGAGATATAAAGTTTAGTGACATGTTTGAAGCCGGCGACATTTTCGACCCTAATAGCGGCGAGCCGAAGTTGGGCGAAGTTGATAGGATGTTGCTTTCCCTACTCATTGGAGAAGGGTTCTTTAGGAACCGCCATAAACAGAACCTCTTCATTAGGCTCTATTGTTTTCGTTTTAACGTGGGCGGCATACTGACTGAAATTACGGAGGTGACGGAATCTGGGTGCAGAGCCAGCGGGGCAATGGTGCTGCTTAGAAGCTTTCCGCCTTTTGCCAATAGCGACATTACGACAGCATTTCTTAGGGGCTTAATATTTGAAGGGGTGATTTTGCGCACTTTCCATCAGGAGATTGGCGTCGGCATATGTTTTGCGGCGGCTTCAATGCACGTCATCCAGCAGCAAAACATTTCAGTGCTAGTTAGGCTTGCGTGCAAATTGCTTGCGACAGGGTTCTTCATCTCCAAAGTCCAAAATCGCGGTGAAGCTGTCCAATTGAACATCAATTGGCGCTGGGTCGTCACCAAGCGGCCCGCTGTCCATTTTCAGGACATGATTGTCCGTGTGGCGGCCGACCTTGCTGCCCGGCAAAATCGTGACCGCTACTGGTATAGTGGAACGGCAGAAGATAATCGATGTTGCGGCGTAGCGTTAGTCGGGGCGCTAATGGACATTGAATTGCCAAAAGACATCTTCGGCGGCGACGTTTACCATGTGTCCTACCAGGCTCCTACGGTGGATTCGCGGCATGGCGGAGCTTACGTTGAACATTTGGTTGTCCTGTTCAAAGATGGAACGCAGCGCGCCATAAGCGTGATGGACACGGATGAACTTTCAGTTATTCGCCTTAAACTTGCGGAAATGCGTGTTGGCAGTTTATGCAAGGGTCGTCTCGACACAGCGGTGGCTGAACTTTGCGAGATGATAGCGGCATCTACAAACTGTATATTTAGCAAAGGCGGCTTTGCGGATGATGTGTTCGGTGCCCTAGGGGTGCTTGACAAAAAAAGCGCACGCGGTAGTGTCTCTCGGTCGTTTTCTAAGCCGGAAGACGTCTTTCTGTATTGCGTTGAAGCTCTAAGGAAAAACAGAGGCGGCTCTGTCCTTGCTGCTGGAGTAGGGCACGCCTTCAGCGTTGAGTGCATTGATCCGCTGTTATGCGAAATGATTCAATGTGAGGATCCATCGCCACTGAAGCTGTTGGAGTCCGTAAGAACACGGCGTGGAGGAGGCGGTGTTGTTTTTGCGAGAACAAATGACACGAAGGACGCCTTCCTGGAATTCCATGCAGATCAAAATGGTGCGTGTTGGATAACTACGAGCCGCTTCACCGCTAATCCAGAGTGTTCCGATTCCTATGGAACAATTGCGACATGCAAGGTAACTGCGAAAAGTAATATGTGGCTGTACGGCAGAATGGCGCTCATTCCAATTATGCCGATGAAGATGCCGCAGCCAAAAGAGTCGCCAAAAGTGCAGCCAAAGAGTCTCAGTCTTTGGCGGCGGATAAAGGATTATTTTTTTGCCAAAAGAGTGGTGGAGTAGGCAGGCTTTCGCAAAGGTTTTTTGTGGCCGATATGTTGCAGTTGTGAGACCGTCTAGGGTTGACTTCGCCGTTGACTTCGTTCGGCAATTACCTTTTAATGGTAGAAATGCGTGACGGCGGGCTCGGGTTTGGTTTCTTCGAAACTTCCGCCGTTGTTTTCAGGCACGGAAAGCAGCTGGAAGACCTAAAGGGCAGTGCCGACGCCACTAAAGTTGAATTGGCCCATCGCGTCAATGGCACCACTTACAGCCTGAACCAATTGCTAGATGCCGTTTGCGGCCGTTCGGCTGCTGCGCGGATTTTGCTGTGGATTGCCATGACAATTATCAGCGCCGGAATCGTTTGGGTTGTATATGCCTGCTACGTTTCCAGCAGAATTAAGAACAGCGAAACGCTTATTGGTTGCATGAGTGCAATTTTCGCCGCCACGCCAGCGCAGCGGGAGGAAACTGCCGGCGGCGCCTCCGATGCGTCCGAAGAAGCTGAAAAATCCACCACCCGTGCAGCACGGCCGCAGGATCGCTGGAGAAGTGGTGCCCAAAAAGACCCCAAAGATAGCGCTTCGGGCTCCGCGCCGAGCGGTTCGACTTCCGGTGGGCCCCATAGTCCGCAATCGGCGTTGGGCAAATCGCCGTCGCAGTCACCGTCGACCAAACCTCCGTTGGGTGCAGCACAAGGTTCCGTGCCGGGCGGCGACGGCTCTCCTCAGCCACAGACATCTCCGCCGTTGCCTTCGCCACAGGCAAGTCAGCTACCACCTACGTCTTCGCCCGGTCCGCAGCCAGCTTCTGTACCGCTCCAATCTACGCAGGCGCAAACGCCGCCTGGCCAACCAGCTCCGCAACCTCCTCTAGCTGCGCAACTGCCGCTTGCCCTATCGGCATTAAATCCGACGCAACTTCCTCAAGTTGCGCAGCCTGAAGCTGAAGTCGTATCCAATTCTGCTCAGCCTGTGAAGCCTTCGCAATCGCCAGTTGAGCAACCTGATCCGCTCATGCCGACGCAGGCCGAGGGGGCGCCCGAAAAGCCAGCGGTGCAGCTTCCGCCGGCGCCAAATGCTTCACGGGCCGAGACGCCTGTGCAATTGCTGCATGATTTTCCGGAAGACGAACGCGGCGAATCACAATTTGCAGAGGTGTCTAGTTCTGATCTGCAGCAAAAGCCTCCAGCTGCGCCACCGCCATCTGGCCAACCAGATCCGAAAGCGCAGCCGGCCCCGGCTGCGAAACCTGCTGCGCAACCGCAACCTCCTCCAGCTTCGCAACCGCCGCCCAGTTCTTCTTCGGCTACACCTCCGCCTTCTGCGGCTGCGAAACCGCCTGCTCCTCAATCCGGCCAAAAACCCACGTAACCTTCTTCAGTTACACCTCCGCAAACGCCACCAGGAAAATCATCTCCGAAAGCGCAGCCGGCTCCGGCTGCGAAACCTGCTGCGAAACCGCAATTGCCTCCAATTGCAAAACCGCCGCCCGTCAGGCCAGCGCCTCAGCCCGTGAGGCCCGCGCCTCCGACGGCGCCAAAAAAGACCGCTCCGAAATTTCCTCTTCCAGCTGCAGGTGATTTGCCGAAGCAGGGTTCGTTTGAGTCTGCGAGCTGTAGCGTGAAAGTAAGCGGACTCAGCCCGGCCGCCACAGTGGAGCTGAGGGGTGCCATGTCTTCGCTGGCTGACGCGCTTGGCAGAAATGTCAGCAATGTCGTTGCGGCGCAGTGGCTGCGTGGTCTTGCTGGCGACGAGAATGTTGTGAGCCGCATTATTAATGATAATGGAGTGATGCGGTGGCTGCTAAAATTGGCAGCGGGCTCTGATGCTGAAGTTAAGGCTGGAGCTGCGAAAGTGCTAATTTCCCTGCGCGGCAGTGGCGACAGTAAAGATGCCATTAGTCCCTTTAAGGCTGCGCTCCTAAGCAATGTAGATGGCTGCGTCGCAGCAATCCCAAATCTTTTATCCATTGAGCTTATGGGCTCGACTGCTGCATCTGGAGGCGAGGTGAAAATTTCCCTCAGGGAAGAGTTTTGCGGCGTGGCGAAAATTCTTGCTGATAGATTGGCCCGTGGCGGCACATTCGCTTTTCCGTTTAGCGCCGTTGGCCATCTGCGTGGTGCCGATAGATTTCAGATCGCCAAGGCGACATTTGGCGATCCGGCCGCTGTGGTAAAAAAAGATGCGTGGAGCCGCTCGCTTTCGAGAGAGCTGCGGCTGTTAAGCGGGGTTATGCGCAGTGGCGACAAGTCAAAGGCTGAGTCTGCGAAGCTATTGGACATTTGCGCAGCCATAGATGGCGGACTCAGCCTATTTGTTGCGGAAGATGGCAAATGGAGAGATAGGTCCGTTCTGTTTCCGACCCACATTGTGGATGGGCTGTTTGATTTTGCCGCGAAAAGTAATAATAGCACGAAACTGCGCAAGGGTGTGCTCGCTAAAGCCGCAGCGTTTGTGGCGGCATATTGCGGCGCTGATCAAAACGCCGCTGCGCGTGCCGAACGCATCGGCGCCACATTGGATCTTCTGGCGAAACGGTCAAATGCTGGCGATGGCGAGTCGATTGCTGATGGGTTTTTTAACGAAATAGCTTGGCGATTCATTGGCTGCGGCGACGGCAAATGGACAATCGACGATGCAGGCCTCAAATCATTTCGAGCTGCTCTTAATGGCAATAAAGTAAAGTCTACCGCCGGTAAGGAGTTGGCACGCCAAGCTTTGGCTGCGTTTAAGTCCTACGATCGCGATGCAGGGCAAACTAAACGAGTTTTAGATTTAGCTAACGAGCTGCGCGGTTTACTGAATTCCGCCAAGGGGAGCATAGGTGAATCAGGGTACAGGACGCATTTTGGTGAGCTTCAGCGCTGCGTCGAAGGTTGGTATTTGCATCGCCATGACGGATGCTGCGATGGCGGCGCCATATGCGGACTTACCCATATGATTGCGCGCTTCACCCACACCGATGGTATTTCGGCTCAAGGATCATTTGAGCATTGCAAACACGTCCCGATTGAGCTCGAGCGGGGAATCGTCAAATGCGCAACTGCACTTTTGGACTGCTTTGGCTATCGCCCTGCCGGCGCCAAGGGCGCAAAAGATAGCTATGGCCACTACGGCATATTCGCGCCGGCCTATTTGGCGTATCTCGAAGTTCGCAATGGCATCGCGGAGCTGGCCAAGAAAAACCCGTCACTTGCCCGCAAAGATGCCATTGCCGCCGCAGGCAAATTAGTGTACGAGGCCGCTGAGAAATATAAATCCTCAGATGTAAAGGCCTTTACGGGAAATTATTCTAGCTGCCTTTTGCGCCTTGTCTTTGACAACCTTGAATCCCTGCTCTTGCCATTTGGACCTTTCTCTGCGGTCAACGTTGCCGACGACCGTGCGAGTTTGGCCATCGCCTGCGTCAGCCCCAAGCGGAAAGCCGGTGACTGGCTAGGCCCTAGTGTGGCGATGGTGGTGGCGAGATTTAGCGAGATGCAGACCGCTAGAAGCTGTTTGCTTGCCGCGCTCGAGGGCGAAGAGACCGACTACGAAAAGGTTTTCGAGGCATACAAATCTGCCGTTTTTGTCGATGGGAGGGTCCACCAAGAATGCGAAAAAGTTTTCCTATCAACTATTTACGACCTCAATAGTTGGGGCTGCGAAAAAATCGATAAAATAATCCGTAAAGCCGCGCTTTGCAATAAAAATCCCGATAAATTGCTTGCGGCATTCACAGCGCCTCCATGGGATTCGGCAGCCGGCAGCGAATTTAAGGATGTAGTTGTCGAGGCGCTTGTTTCGATTTGCGAGCTGCGCCCCATAGAAGAAGTGCTCCGCAAAGCTGCCGGCGGCGAAAAGGTTGATGTTTCCGCTGCCAGAGGGACGATTTCGAATTTCGTATTTAAAACTTTCAAACATTCAGGTTTCAGACTCCTGTGCAAAGGACGTTTTGAACTTTTGCGCGACAGGGTTGAAGGCTTGCTACTGGAAATGAAGGACCGTGTTTCGGGGTCAAATGGTAGCGCAGGATATGTGGAATTGCTTGGGCTTTTGGACGGTCACGATTGGCCATACGATGGCTATGGTCCCCGCTATGATTCAATACTTGCTTCTATGGTTAAGTATATCGCGAATTGCGGCAATTTTGATTGTGTGACAGAATTGATTAACGGCAAGCTCAAAGGTGGCGCTGCAGACTTCCAAAGTGAAGTGGCGCGTGATGCGTTTTTGGCTGCGGTGCGCTTTGGCGGGAAAGTTGACGAAGATTTGGCGGAAAAATTACGTCTATGGCTGAAGGAGGTGTCGCTGGAAAAGATGACCGATGACTGCGCTGCCATTCTCAATGGCGCTGCTGCTGGGATGCGCGCTGCGCTCGAAGGGCTGGATGATTCGGAAAAAAATGCCGGCGTGATACGGCTAATAGGGGACTTGGCCCATGACGAGCAAGTTCGCGAGAAGCGCGCGGAAATTAAAGCGGCCACCGAAGCAATTTACAAATGGCTTGGCGACAAAGCTCGCGATGGTGGTGGCGGTGGGGTAGATGTAGTCTGCAAAGCCGTAGAGGGCGCCATTGTCGGAGCCAAAGGGGAAGTGTGCGATGGTTGCGCAGATCAAATTAGGGTTTATTTAGGCAATAGCTGCCATGGTGTCGGGCCACGCGCCAAAGAGAATGTCAAAGCGCTGTGCGAAGCGCTTAGCGACAAGTGGGGGGCTATTTTTGATTTCGATCTGCTGCCGTGCGCGGCGGATGGCGCCAGAGCGATTGTCGCCCTAAAATCTACGATAGACGACGATATGGCGGACGCAAATAAGAGGGATGCGGCTTTTGCTGCGTGCGGCCGTGCGCTACGCAGTGATGGATCTTATTTCGGCGCATCGCGCGCCGAGCAGCTTTTCAGGAAAATTTGCGAGCTACTCAAGGAGTATGTGGCTAAGGGATTACCCCTTAATGCAATGCTTGGAGTTGGTAAATTTATTGCTTCTATAGAGGGCCGATTCTGCAAATCGGGTTCCTACGAAATTGTCGCCACAAGGCGAGCGATGATTGGTCGTGCCGTTTCATTGGCGATGGATTCAGGCGCGTCCGATGGCGACGCCATTGCGGCCTGCAAGGATCTAGCCGCCATGGGGAAAGCTGGTGATTGTGACTATGGGGAGGATATTTTGCGAGAACTTAGCGTATTTTTGGGAAAGATTCGCGACGGCGAGGATTTGTCCGGTGCCGAACGTTTGAAGGTCATAGTCGACGCGTTGGGCGAATGTGTGGATGGCGACATAAAACTGAAAAGTCGGCGTAAGTCGCTGCTGGATGACACCGAGAGAGTTTTAAAGAAAATTGTTCAACAGATGTATTTTAGGTCATTGGAAACAGCCCTTGAAGGCGATTGGCCACTGGATGGCGATGCTCTCCATTCGCAGTTCACTGCTGCGATAGCGCGCGACGCGGATCACTTTTGGAGTGTAGCGGAAATGTGGCTTTCCCAAAAGCCTAGAGTCGACACATTCCTCAAATCTCCTCCAGGCCAGAACGCAAGACTGGACGTGATTTGCGATGCGTTGCGGAAGGTTGCTGCCGAAACTGGATATGATGTGTCAAAATGCGACGTCCTATACGGGTGCCTATATGGCCGCTACGCAAAAAGCGCCAAGACCACGCTTGAGCAGCTAATTAAAGAGGGAGTAGGCGGCAATGTGGATGATCTTTGCGCTCGCTATAAATCGGTCCTGGAGCGGTTTCTAATGGGCGCTAGCGGCGATGTGTTGGCGCGCGCCATTGAAGATATTTCCGCTGATGTGTGCAGCACAGGTTTAGAACTCAGTTCGGACGGCATAGGAGCTCACTGCAGACTGCTGGTCACCGCTTTCGATGTGCTCAGCGCAGCTAAAGCTAAGGTGACGGCGCTAGGAGGTGATGTGGAGTCCGCTTCGTGGTTGCGCCTTAAGGAGTATGATAAATTGACTGACGGCATTGTAAAGTTTCTTCCGAAAATGGCTAGCGAGGCGATCGTTGCCGCAATAAAGCCGGTGTCGCTAATAGGAAAATGGGTTTTGCCGGAAGAGAATGCGGATTTTACTAATGTGGCTCTCTCCATAAAAAGAATGACTGAATGCGGAGCGAATTTCCTGACCATCACATCAATTGAGAAAGCGTTGCGCGAAAAGACAAAAGGAGAAGAATATGTTGCCAGTCTATTGCCGTCAGCAGTAATTGGGAACTTCAGCAACAGGAATGAGTTGATGTGCGCAATTATTGAAAGAATTATTTTGATCCAAAGTGTGACGCTTAAAGGATTGCCAGCATGCGCTGGCGATGAGACTTATCTCAGACGCCTAGGCGAGTTGCTCGTTGATGCATTTCGCAATGTACCGGAGGAATCCTATACGAACTCCGTCGCACGAATGTGCAAAAAAGAGGATGAGGCCAGCGTAAATGCCGCGCTTGAGTCGGCTACAGATTACTTCTCCAGCTGCTTTAGGGGCGGCGCGAGCGATGGTTCGGCGAGCGCATGGCCACATCTGCCGTTGCATCGTTTTGACGGCAAGGAGACTGGATGCGAGAATGTTGACCCTAAACACAAAACTGATCCCATATGCGCGAGTTGGGGGTTTTTTTGCAAGAAAACTAGAGAGCTGGACGGCGCACTCATTCCGAAACTTTACGCTCTAATAGCGAAGGAGGCTGCCGCTGCACCAATCGACCGATACAAGTTCTGCGGGCGCATGTTGGACGCCATGGAGCGGCACATTGCTCCGCTGTACGCCGGCATGGACGATTTCAAAGAAATCACCAGCGCCGACATAGAGCTGCACATAAAAACTAAGAAAATACCAGAAGGAAGAGAAGCGGCCTTTAAGCCCATTCTACTGGCGATAGATAAAGGTAGCTACGCAATAAGCTACATAGAAGAATGTGTGGGGTTTAGGGACGCGATGGAGGCGGTGCGCGCTAGGATGAGGATGATGCTGGAGGAGGTTGAGGGTGATGCCGCCAAAGGCAAAGCAATCGAGACGATCATTGGCATATTGCGAAAAGACAATAGTCACAGTGACTATGTTGCCGACGTCAAGGCTGTCAGGGGCGCCATTGATGTGGTTACGGAACGGGGGGGGTGCGACGGCGCCCATGGCCATAGCGAACTGGAAGATTCGTTGCTGGCTGTCCGCCGTGATGCTCTAATATTAAAAGTTCGCAAATTTCTAGCGCAGAATACAGTTTATTGCGAACCCCTTAAGGCGCTACATGCCGCCATGGCGTCAGGCGGACGCTATGAGCTCAGTAAATATTGTGGTGTGCGCGCATACGACTTGCAGGATGACGTCTTGGCCAAGCTCAATGGCATAATTGATGCCAATGTTAAGCTTATTAAGGAGGTGGTCTGCAAGAAAACTTTTGACCTTGACGATGCGAAGTTTGTTTCCGCGCGCCTTTGGTTGGTAACAGCCAGAGGCGGGAATTTTGATCGGCAGTTTGTGGGCAGGTTCTGCAAGCACATTGACAGTAAGTGGCTGAAGGCTGCAGGTTTTCGCGGCGCTATGAATTTGCTCGGTGAGGTCTCCAGATGCATGGCGCACGACAAAGTAGAAGGAAAAGAATTGTATGCGGATACCGCCAGTCGCATCGCTCGTGCTGCATTTGGGCATGTGTGTGGCGGTGGGTGCGGAATATGGAAAATCTTTGACGCCCATTGGGGCTTCGAACGTGGCGATAACTCTAGTGGTTGGCGTTCTATCGCTAGCGCAGATGTTCGCAGCGATGATGAGGTTAGGCGCAACTGTGTCCCCGGATCATCTGGCCATCTCGACCTTGCCATGGCACGTGCGGGCGGCGAAATGTACGAGCGGATTTCGAAGGTCATGGATCGCATTCGTCTACAAGTTCATCAAAATGTGGCGTATATCGTTGAAGACGCGGCCGTGTCGTATTTTGAAGGTGAGTGGATTCGCCTCTTGCACTTGGGTGTCAGAAATGAAGAGGAACGTAAATTTATCAACACCCTAATGCTAAATCTTGTCGCGGACGGCAAGTTGCCTCGCGGGCTTTTGGCGCATGCAGTTCGACTAAACTTTAATGATAAAAAGTGTAGAGCCGATGTGAAGATGGAAGAAAGTAAGGCCATTGAAACAATTAGAGGCGTATTGGCATGTGACTCGCAAAAAGAACATTGCTATTACGAAGATCTAGAATGGGAGGCCGTGGGCGCCATTTCTGCGATCATCAGGCCGAATGACGCGAATATATCAGCGCGTGCAGAGCGCATGGGCATTTTGGCGGCAGAGCTTGCAGGACAAGGTGGAGTAGTTAGCCGCGAAGGCCGCATTGCGCTATATAGGGCAATGTGTCGCTTTGATGGTGAGTATCCCGACACACGCCATTGGATGGCGATAGGTGGTTATGATTTGAAGAAGTTGCTGCTCGATAAGATTAGGGAAGATGTTGCGGGGCGTGTTGGGCAAATTGAACAGATGTTGTGCCGCATACATTCCGACAAAGATTCTGTTGAGCCAGAGCTAAAGAGTTCCCTCTGCCATGCTTTTTTGGAGGCGACTACCGTTGGCGGCTACGGCGTCGATCCCCTATTGGTTGAAATATTTGATTCGCTCGTCAAAGAGTTGTTGGAGAAAAATTTGCCACTAAGGTGCGAAGGAATTACGCCTAAATCGGACGATAGTGCTGCGTGGCTCGCTAGGGCGAACATCCTCCTAAAGGGTGTAATTTATTCTTGCGTTAACCCAGAATATAAGCTTGGGGATCCCGCTTGCGAACATTGGGGGTATGGCTATTGGCGCTATGGCGGTAGACAGTTGTTTTTGAGCACTGCCGAATGCGTCGTCGAGCACATTTTTCTCTACGAAATCAAGAAAGCTGACTGCGTGTCGCATGCTGACACTCCCATTGTGTGTGCTGATCTTAGCCCCTCAAGAGTGCAGCCTGAGGAAGGAGGCGACATTTACGAGTTGTTCAAAAACGCCATTGACGCCGTTCTCTTCGACGGTAAGCGGCCGCGGCCAATCAATGATGTGTGGATAGACGGACTTTCACGCGAAAATGTGCTGAATGCAGACCGCTTTTCTTTGCACATAATTATGCTGTGGCTTAAGCGGTATATTGATGGATATGCCAATGGGAGTGCAGTGCGGAAGCAATTTGTTTACTCGCTGGTTATGAACCTTGCCGAAAAAGATATGCGCCTAATCAGGATTGGCGAATATGCCGCCAGATTGGCCACATCCATTTCCATGAAAGTCTCGAAAAAACTGAGTGATGCGTGCAAGAGTGAGGTTGTAGACGTGGACTCGAGCAACCGCGGCCATGAAGGATGGCGATGTATGATTTTAAGACGAACGAAATGTGACTTTAACCAAAATTGGCGCCAAAAGATTAGCCGAAAGTGGTGCGAACCGTGGAGGTTCGATTTGCCGCCGTGGTAACTATAAATCCCGCCAAAGGGCCGCTTTGCGGCCAATATGTCTCCATTGTGAGTCAATCTAGGAGATGGTTTCGACATTGACTTTTTTCGGCAATCGCCCCTTAAAAGAGTAAATGCGTGACGGCGTGCCCGGGTTCGGTTTCTTCGAAACTTCCGCCGTTGTTTTCCGGCGCGGAAAACTTCTGAAAGAACTAAGGGGCGGTGGCGATGCCACTAAAACTGCATTGGCCTATCGCGTAGACGGCACCCATTACAGTCTGGACCAATTGCTGAATGCCGTTTGCGGCCGTTCGGCTGCTGCGCGGATTTTGCTGTGGATTGCCCTGACAATTATCAGTGTCGGAGTTATTTGGATTGCATATGCCTGTTACGTTTCCAGCAAAAGCAAGAATCGCGAAACGCTTATTGGGTTCCTGAATGCATTTTTCGCCGCCACGCCAGCGCAGCATGAGGAAACTGCCGGCGGCGCTTTCGATGCGGTTGTCGAAGTTTCGGAATCCACGCCTCCATCCCAGCTCGACACCGGGGAAGGCGACGACTCCGAAGAGCATCCAGTTGACGTTTTCGGCTTCGCTGTGGACGGTTCGGCCTCGGGTCAGCCACAGGCTAAGCCGCAACTGCCACCTCTAGTGGCAAGTCAGCCATTTGGGGCCGCCCAAAGCGCTGCGAAGGGAGCTCAGTATCCGCCAACTCCTCCATCTGTGATGCTTCCTCAATCGTTGGCGTCATCTATGCCTCCTCCAGCTGCGCAACCTTCGTCAAATCCACCGCCGCCAGTTGTGTAACTATCGCCTGTAATCACACATGCGCCAAATCCGCCAGCTGCGCAAACGCCACCTGGCCAACCAGATCCGAAAGCGCAGCCGTCCAGTTCTTTTTCGGCTACACCTCCGCCACCTGGCCAACCAGCTCCGCAATCTTCTCCAGCACAAGGTGATGCAAATCCTCCTTCAGCTACGCCACCTGTAGTTACATCTCCGCAGCATCCGCCAGCGGCAAATCCGCAGCATCCTTCTTCAGCTACACCGCCGCCAGCTTCGCAACCGCCGCCCAGTTCTTCTTCGGCTACGCCTCCGCCGTCTGCGCCGCCTCCGCCGCCGCCTGCCAAGCCGGCAGCAAATCCTCCTTCAGCTACGCCTCCAGCTGTACTGCTGCAGCCTTCGTCAAATCCACCGCCGCCAAAAGTGTCTTCGCAACTTCCTCCCGCCACGCTGTCGCCAACGCCGCCAGCGCCAGCACCTAGTCTTTTGAACGAAACTGCTGTCGAGCAGAAGGAATACAGAGATGTTGGTAGCATTTTGGCGTCACTTGATTGGATGCTTAATGTCGATGGCGACCGAGTTAGAATTAAGTATGGCGATTTTTTACGCGAAAAAGAACTTGCTTCTACAACTCCAGAAAGGCGCGACGCCTTCGATAGGCGCACATTCGAGCTGGGTGATGCGATCATGATTGATTTGAAAATTTCGGAAATTAGAAATCACATTTCCGCTTCGTTTGAAAGCAACGGGAGGGATGAGTGGCCATATCTCGACAAATGTGACAAGCTTTTCGATGGAGCTCGCGAGTTGGATCCTGAATGCATTCTCGAAATTTTCGCCTTGGCGGAGAAGGAAATCGCTAGCGGAAATTGTGAGAAGTACCCGTCCTGTTTGTGCATATTGAACGATATGGAAATCATTGAGCGGGTGTGTTACTCTGAATTGTCCGAATCTAGTGGGGTTAGCGATGGTGATGTCGCTCTCCGCAAAGAAACGGGAGAATGTCCGGATGGAACTAAATTGAAAACAGCCATTAAGATGGTTGAAGTTGGAAAACTTAGGGACGCAATGGCGGCGGCTTGTGCTAAAATTGAGGAGATGCAAAAAGTAGCTTTGGAGGATGGCGGACGAGAAGCCATTGGGACGGTCACGAACATATTGTTGGAAGGCAAGAGGGAATACGACACACAGGAGTTGATCTTTAGTGACGCCCTCAAAGCGATTGAGGCCGCTATGGCGTCGATCGTCGGAAGTGGTAAGGATAGCGACAAAGAGGCATTGCATAGGGCTCGCTTGGACATGCTAATGGCGGAAGTGCGTCTCGCCATAGAACAGGGGAAAACTAATCGTCTAGGTCTTGTGGCGCTATATGCTGCCACGAATTGCATCGTGTGCGCGAGGTCTAAGTCAAAGTCCTGTTGGAAGATGATGGGCGGTTACGACCTAAATAAAGAACTGAATGTCACGCTTGCCGCCGACGTTGGCGAGCGTCTTAGATTTATTGGCCAAGAGCTATGTGGCGACGTGGATGCCGCCTCCAGGAGTTCCATTCAGCAATCTTTTTTGGATGCCATCACCGTTGGCGGGTATGTTGTTTCGGAATTGGTCGATATGTTTGCTCTTGGTATTCGGAAGTTACTTGATGCTAAGCCGCGCGCGGCGCATGGCGAAGATGAGTGCGCCGCTGTTGATTGCAGTGCGTGGCTTGCTAGGGCTAGCGCTATGCTTCGCATAGTCCATGGTTACATTGACGACAATCGAATAGGCGGCATAGAAATGTGTGCGAAAATCGTACGGCTGATTATTTTTGCGGTCAGTAGCTACATGTTGGAGCCAATGATGTATGATTTATTGCGTGCTTTCGCGCAGCATACTCACCAAATTTGTGGTGCCACTAAAATCTATGGACCAAGCGACACTCTTGATTTTTCAATGGTGAACGTTGGTGGCGCCATTTACGAAATGGCCGTTAAAAACATTGACGCCATTTTTGACTGTGTCGGGACAAAAGTGGGACGTTCAGTTGCTGTATGTTTAATTAATTGGTTTGATGGTCTTAATTGGTCGCGGGGCTCGAACGGCGAAAGCCGCGTCGAGCAGGGGGGAATTTATTTGGGTATGGCTGCTAAATCTTGGCACAAACATTCAGCCTCTGCGTAAGCTTAGTAAACGTGCCTCCAAACGACTGGAGGCAATGCGCGGGGAAGATGCCGTTAGCGCCGGTACTGATGCACTAGCGGAACCAAAAGTTGGTGGAGCTAGCTGATTGAGTTGCCGACAGGCATTTCTGGAAACCAGCCGCAGCTCACATAAATTTCAGACAGCATAGCACATTCGATGACTCTGCGGCGAAAGCTGTCGCCGTAAAAATAGAACGGCACATCCGCATCGTTTCAATAAAGTACATTGCACGCATGCAATGCGATTATGGACACACAGCTGCGCGCGCTAGACGCTGTCGCCATCGACCAAATGAAACCGGCATGCCGCAGCGTTTTTCGCTGCGCTGCCGATTTGCGTCTATGTTCTATTCGCGGCCGTCGTAGAATCCGCTGAGGATTTTAGACACAACGGCATAGCTGACGCCATATTTTTTTGATACGGCATTCATTGACATGCCGCATTCCTTGCACTCTTTGCGTATGGTGTCGCGCAGTGCGCCGGTCACGCGGGTGCGTTTCCTTTTCTTCTGGAAGGAATTATCGCCTGAGACACGCAGTCCAAAGCGGCGAATTAGCGCCTCAACAAGATCCACCGGGGTGGAATAGCCGCTCTCCGCGTAAATCGAGTTCAGCTTCTGCTCTTTCTCGGAATCTTCCTGGCGAAGGCGCAGAAGTGCCTCTTTCTTTTTGGCGAGTTTTCTCGCTTCCCTATCAATTGTCTGGATTTCTCGCTCTACGTTCATACCGATCTCCAAGGTTCGTGTCAGACCTCCACCTATGTGGATAAGTTTAGATATAGTGTGGCGCAAGAAATTTTTCAAAAAAATGCGCAAATTTTTTTCATTCCATCGGCCAATCCGATGAGCGAGGTCTGCCGGAAAGATTGTGGCACCGATTGGCGAAATTGACAGCGGCCATTTTTCGACAGAGAAATATCTATGCGCCGTGCGGCGATTTTTATTTTCTCACTGAGTTTTTTTTGCGCAACGGCGGCGCACGGCTCACAAAATGAATTTGCGTCATATCCGCCGACTGCTGAGCCAAAAAACACACAATGCATAGAAATTTCTAGCGGTCAGCCCATGCCAACGGCGCCGACGAATTTCTCTCTGCTTTTGAATCGGGCAAAGCAACGGCAAATGGGGCCATTTGCCGTTGCGCTAGACGCCATCGGCTGTGAGCTGGACGGGTCTCACGGAAGAGCCAGAGAGCTGTGGATGGCGGCCAAGGAGATGGCGCTGGAGAGCGACTTATCGGGAATTCTGGAGCGATTCCGCCTCGACTCCATAGCCTACCTCCTGCCACCTTCGGAATTTTCGCTGGAATTGCTGCGCACCGGCTTTGAAACGACTGGCGATTTGGAGTCGTTGGAGCGCTATGCGTCTCTATTGCACAGATTTTCGCGGGACGGAGAGGCGCGGCAACTTCTTGAAGATGCGCTCAATGGCAATGGACGTCTTCCTGAGGATGGGGATTTCATTTTTCTCTGTGCCGCACTTTTGCCGAGGGACAATTCTGCGGTGGCGGCGGAGCTGAAGAAAATACTCCTCAGCCAAGGTGAAGATTGGCGCCGCTTAGCGGCATTGCGCATCGCCGTTGAGCGCTCCGTCGGCTGTGACCAATTGGAAATTGCATCGCCATCATTGATTTGCTGCGGCGATTTGCGATGGCGTACCACATTGCTGTCTATCGCCGGTCACTATTTGGATTGTGGAGATTACGCTCTCGCCGACAGATTTTTAAATAATTTTCCCGCCGCAGGGCCGGATCAGTGTGTGGATGAAACTGTTTTGCTGCTCCGCATTTCTCTAGCCATGGGGCGCTATTCTGACGCGCTCAATTTAGTGCAAGCGCTTCGCGAAGCGCGCTATGATAATTTGCCGGCACTGCTATTGGTGCTGAATGGGCAATTCATGGGCGGCCCACTGCGGGTGCGGTGGAATGGTTGGCTCGATGAATTTTTTTCTTCGGGAAAGGCCACTTGCGATTTTTCGGAAAGAGTCGCAATGCACGGCAAGCTGACGGCGGTGCGAAATTACATGGCCATTGGCGATTTGCTCGCCGCTGAAAATTTAATTGGCCAGCTTGTTGGCAGCCGTCAACCGGATGGTGGTGTTCCAGATGAGCTTTCTGCGGAAATAAAATTTGAACTTCTGCGGCTGGCGGTCTGTCGGTCCAATTGGGTGGCCGCCAAAAATGTCGCCTCACTGCTGCGCACCAGATGGAGCAGTAGCGATTGTGCGATGGAGTCGTATTTTTTGATGGCCGATGCATTTCGCCGTGCCGGAAGAGGAATTGAGGCCGTCGGCGAGTTCCGTGATTTTTTGGAAAAATATGGCCAAAGCCTTCCAGTGCCACGCGCGCTGCTGGAATTGGCGCAAACTTTTGGCGAGCTCGGCGATGACGTGGCCGCATTCGCCGTGCTTGAAAAAATCGTCACTGACCACGGGGACTCTCCCTATGCGGCGCGCGCCAGACTGCTCGAGGGAGACATGCTGCGCCTTGGCAATGATTTTGCCGCCGCCGAAGCCGTCTATCGGTCTATCCCCCAGCAATTTCCAGTTGGTGTCCACATTCCGTTCGCCAAATTTGCTCTGGCGAAATGCCTTTTGGCGGCTCAATCGCAAAACGGTCTTTCAGAAGCCATTGAAATACTGGAGTGGCTGGCGGCGGAGAGGGTTGAAGATCCCAATTTTGCCGCGGAAATATCATATGTTCTGGCGCTGGCGCTAAGGCGCAGGGACGGTAACGGCGCCCAGGCGTCCGAAATCGCTCTTGGGCACAGCATTGACAGTTCGACATTGAATTTTCGCGGATACTACTGGCTTGGCCGCTGAGCGGCTGCGCTTGCAACTACCCCTGGCGCAGCGGTCGTAGATTCCATATGTCTTTGGCGTATTCCGCTATGCTGCGGTCGCTGGAGAACTTCCCCATGCGGGCGACATTTATTATGGCCATCGAGTTCCACAATTCTGGGTTGTCGAAATAGTTGGAGATTATGTCCTGAGTATCCACGTAGCTGCGGTAGTCGGCGAGAAGGAAGTAGCGATCTCCGCCGTTTAGCAAATTTTCCGCAATGTGTCGCACCGGATTGAATGAGCTGCGGCCGTCGAATTCTCCCGAAAGCATCGCGTCAATGACGGCGCGCAATTCTCCGTCTCCTTCATAGAACGAGCGGGGGTTGTAGCCGCCGTTTTGCATTTGGCTTAGCTGTTCGACGCGGTGGCCAAAAATGAAGATGTTATTTTGGCCAACTTCTTCGAGCATTTCAACGTTAGCTCCGTCTAGAGTTCCTACTGTGAGCGCGCCATTGAGCGCCAGCTTCATATTTCCAGTGCCGGACGCCTCCATGCCTGCCGTTGAAATTTGTTCCGAAAGGTCAGCTGCCGGAACAATTAGCATCGCTGACGAAACGTCATAGTTCGGCATAAATATCACCTTAATGCGGTCCGCTATGCGGCTGTCCCCATTGATTTTTTCGGCAACCACATTGATGGCGTGGATTATGTTTTTTGCCATGGTGTAGCCGGGCGCCGCCTTGCCGCCAAAAATGAACGTGCGCGGAGCCGCTATTAGGTTCGGCTTCTGAAGGAGGCGTCTGTAGTGCGTCAAAATGTGCAGCAACTTTAGGTGCTGTCTTTTGTATTCGTGTATGCGCTTGACCTGCACGTCAAAGAGCGACTTTGGGTCGACCGCTATGGCGCAGCGTTTTTTGATGTAGTTCGCCAGTGCAATTTTGTTTTGCAGTTTCACCCTGGCAAAATTGCTGCGGAAATCTAGATCGTTGGCGTAGGGCTCCAGCTTGCGCAGTTCATCCAAATCCGTGATCCAATCATAGCCGATTGTGCCGTTGATAAGTGAAGCCAAGCGAGGATTGGCGGAATTTATCCAGCGGCGCGGCGTGACGCCGTTGGTTTTGTTGGTGAATTTTTTCGGTGTGAGTGCGTAGAAATTTTTGAAAAGATTTGTTTTGACCAGTTCGGAGTGCATCTGCGCAACGCCGTTTACGGAGAAACTGCCAACGACTGCCAAATTGCCCATGCGCACGTAGCGAACTGGGCCCTCCTCTATGAGGGATATGGAGCGAATGGCTTCAACGTCATTTTTGAAATGTTTTTTTGCTTCATCCAAAAAGCGGCGATTGATTTCATAGATCAGCTGCATGTGCCGCGGTAAGATTTTTTCAACCAGCTCGACACTCCACTTCTCTAGCGCTTCCGGCATGAGGGTGTGATTTGTGTAGGCAAAGCAGTCCGTAACAATTTTCCATGCGCCGTCCCAATCCATGTCTTCTTCGTCCAGCAGAATGCGCATAAGCTCTACGATTGCCATGGTGGGGTGTGTGTCGTTGAGGTGCATGCATACTTTATCGGGGAATTCAGCCCAGCCGGCGCCAGAATTGAAATGGCGGCGGATGATGTCGCGCAAAGAGCAGCTGACGAGAAAGTACTGCTGGATAAGCCGCAGCATTTTGCCGTCTTCGGTGGCGTCGTTCGGGTAGAGCACCTTCGATATGGTTTCGACGATGACTTTTGCGTCCGCTGCGCCTATGAAGTTTCCCCTGTTAAAGTCGTCCAGATTTAATTCGCAGGCCGCTCTCGCCTCCCATAGGCGCAAAAAATTGACCGTTTCGGCTCCATAGCCGACGATTGGTATGTCCCATGGCACTCCGCGAATTATGTAGCCGCCAACCCATTTTGGTTTCAGATTGCCACGTCCGTCAGGACAATTTTCCACCGATCCGTAGACGCGCACCTCCTGGACATTTTCGGCGCGCTGTATTTGCCAAGGATTGCCGTAAACGAGCCAATTGTCGGCCATTTCTATCTGTCTGCCATCTTGAAATTCTTGGCGGAACATGCCAAATTCGTAGTGCACTCCGTAGCCGACTGCCGGGTAGTTGTGTGTGGCCAGAGAATCCAAAAAGCAGGCCGCTAGGCGCCCTAGGCCGCCATTGCCGAGGCCCATGTCCGGTTCTACGTTTTCCATTTCTTCGTAGGAAATGCCAAGTTGCTGAAGCGCTTCTCTGTTGAGGTCAAAGAGGCCGCAATTGTTGAGGTTATCGCGCAGCAGCCGTCCCATTAGGTACTCCATGGACATGTAATACACGCGTCGGCATTTGGCGCTGTGCTGCGCCTTTTGCGTGGCAATGAGCCTTTCCAGTATCCTGTCTCGAATGGTGTAGGAATCTGCTAGCCACCAGTCGCGAATATGGGCCGACTGCGGCTCTCTGGCCAGCATGCGTTCCAGATGGCGCACGATGCGCTCGCGCATTTGGTCAACCTTCCACGGCGTTCTCGACGAAGCCATCGGATTGCTGCACGTCTCCGTGCGGACCGCCGAAAGTTTTTTGATGTCCATCTCGTTTTTTCCCTCAGACCGAAATAACCATTTTCCCGGAATCTCGTAATTTTTGCAATTCCGTTTCAACTTCTGGATCGAAAACGCCATTATTGCTCAGCGCCCTCTTTACCACTTCCGGATCGTCGGCCCTCGCCTTTCGTATGGGCGTTGGAGTGTGCCCCTCCTTTTTGTGGCCTTCAGCTGAATCGGGCTTTATGGCGCCATTGGCCTTTGGGGACTGTGAGGCTGAACTTATCGGTCGCGATGACATATCGGAATTATTATAGCTGTTGAAAGCTATTGTGTCAAATAGGCGATGAAAAATTCGCGCAACAGCTTAGCGGTAAGGGGAATTTCTATTTTTACGGCTAGCGGCGAACGTTGCCATTTCTCCGTGCGCCCGAAGGTGGCGCCAATGGCAAGTTTGGCGGAGTATTGCATAGCGCTCACTCCGCCGGCAATTGCACTGCAGCTATGGAGGGCCCTGTCGCCGCATCTTCCGCTATGCGCGGCTGCGATTTTTTTAGGGAGCATATGGTTGCCGGCCCTCCGGCGCAGCCGCCAGCGCAGGCCATTACCTCAACGAGGTTGCCGTCGGCGCACCTATTCTCCCTGACGTAGCTTCGCAACTGATTGATCGTCTCCTTTGTGAGCCCGTCAATGACGACCGGCTTGACGGCGCTTCCGTCCCCTTTCCATGCAGCCTGCACTGACCTTGCGACACCTCCAGACAGGCCAAATTCTCTGGCCTCTTTGGCGCATGGGCGCTCAGACGTTTTTTCGTCGCATCCGCTAAGATCGACTGAACGGGCAGTGAATAGCGCATCAATTTCTTCGTAATTTAGCACGTAGTCCACATTGGGATTTTGTCTGACTTCCCGATATTTTGCAAAGCAGGGGCTAATGAACACCAGGATTGCCTTTGGCCGCCTGCGGCGCAGTAATTTGGCGGTGTGGAAAAGCGGCGTTTCGGCCTTCGAAACATAGGGATTTATCTCCTTCAGGTGCTTTTCGCGAAATTCGTTGTACGCTGCGCAGCACGAAGTTGTCATGAAAGGCTTGCCGTCATCCAGGTGCTTGCGGAAATCTTCGGCTTCCTCGATCGCCGTAAATTCCGCTCCGAGCGCGACTTCGCAGCTGTCGCTGAACCCAACTTTCCTTAGCGCCGAGCGCAGCTTTGCTCCGCTGCTGCCGTGTTGGCCAATCCACGATGGCGCATAGAGGGCGATCGTCTCTCCGTTGGCCATTGAGCGGAGCACGCTGACAATTTGGCTTTTTACGGCTATGGCCCCGAACGGGCAGCCAACGCTGCAGCGTCCGCAGGAGATGCAGCGATCAAAGTCTATTGTGATTTTTCCGCTTTCCCCCTTGCCTATGGCGTCCACTGGACATTGCGCCTGGCATGGGACTACGGTTTTCGCGATGGCGCCATAGGGGCACGAACGGCGGCACTGGTCGCATTTTTTGCATTTGGCCGCGTCTATGGAGGAGCGGCCGTTGGCCATGGAAATGGCGCCGAAGCGGCAGGCGGCCATGCAATATTTAGCCGTGCAATTCCTACAGAGGGCCGTTGATTCGTAGTGTGCTGCCGGACAACGATTACAGGCGGCTGACAGTACCGTCAGCGGATATTCTTCGTTCTCTGAGCGGATCAGCGCTTCGTCGGCAAGCTTTTGTATGTCTTCACCGCCGCGCTCTTCGGCCGAAAAGCCAAGGGCGGCAACGGTGCGTTCGTGAATTTCGGCTCGCACCTTTTCCGGTTCGCCAAGACCATTTGCGAAATTGACGGCAACATCTTTCGCCATTTTTTCGACTTCATCGGCAAAATTTTCGCTGCCGAACGCTCCAATGAGGCGCACTAGAATTTCTTTGCGAAGGCGACGCAGCTCCGTGTCAAAGTCGCGGTAATCCATAACCCAGAACACCATAAAGCAATTTCAAACCCACTGCAAGGCCAATGCGTCCATGGCAACATTATGGTTGACTGCCGAATTGGCGCTTGGCGGCGCGGCGGACAAGTTTTTGGCCGCACATTATTTGTAAAGTGGCTGAGATTGAATTGTGGGGCGGACAGATGTCAATTTTTGAGAATTTTGATGAAGGCGTCCTGGGGAATTGACACTTTGCCTATGAGCTTCATGCGCTTTTTTCCCTCCTTCTGCTTGTCCAACAATTTTCGTTTTCGCGTGATGTCGCCGCCGTAGCATTTGGCCGTGACATCTTTGCGCATGGCGCCGAGCGTTTCCCGCGCCACAATGTTTCCGCCGATTGCCGCCTGGATTGCAATTTTGAACAGTTGCCTAGGCAGTATGTCCCTAAGCTTTTCGCATAGGTGGCGGCCGTGGCCAACGGCTTTGCTGCGGTGGATTATGGATGAAAATGCATCAACCGGATCTCCATTGACCAGTAGATCCAATTTGACCAAATCCGAACGGACATAGCCGTCGAGTTCGTAGTCCATGGAGCCGTAGCCGCGAGTGATGCTTTTTAGGCGATCATTGAAGTCGATTAGTATCTCATTTAGTGGCAATTGGCACGTAAGCATCAAGCGCGTGTCGCCCAAGTTTTCCGTACCTTTACAAATTCCGCGCTTTTCATTGATAAGATTTAGCACTTCCCCCATGGCTTCAAGCGGAATGTGCAGCGTTGCCTGTATCATTGGCTCTTCGACGTAGTCCAGGGAGGACGGGTCCGGGAAGAATTGCGGATTGTCGACTTCTTTGGTTGATCCGTCACTGAGATGGATGCGGTATATTACGCTTGGGTAGGTTGATATTACATCCAGGCCATATTCGCGCCGAATTCGTTCTTGGACGATTTCCATGTGGAGCAGGCCTAGGAAGCCGCAACGAAAGCCGAAACCCAGGGCGAGAGAACTTTCAGGCGAATAGCTCAGGGCAGAATCATTCAGTTGAAGGCGGCCAATGGCGGCTTTTAGTTTTTCAAAATCCGATGTGTCTAGCGGGTATAGGCCGCTGAAAACCATCGGCCTCACTTCCCTGTAGCCCAGTAGCGGTTCGCTGGCCGGGTTATTTGAGTCCGTGACTGTGTCGCCTATTTTAATTTCCGCGACACTTCTGATGCCTGTCACCACATAGCCCACCTGGCCGGGTGATAGCGTTTCTTCGGAAGTCATTGCGGGAGTGAATCGGCCCAGTTCCTTTATCTGGGTCTTCATGGCGGTGCGCATCATTGTTACGGCGCTGCCGACGCGCAGTGTGCCGCCGAATACGCGCACGTAACATATAACTCCGCGGTAGGCGTCGTAGACGGAATCAAAGATTAGCGATCCACTCGAGCAGCCCGTAGTTGGTGGCGGCACGAGGCGGACGACGGCATTCAGAATGTCGCCTATGCCCTGTCCAGTTTTTGCGCTGGCGAGCACAGCCTCTTCCCGCGGAAGCGCCAAAACGTCTTCCATTTGGCCGAGGACGCGGCCAACGTCGGCGTTTGGTAGGTCTATCTTGTTGATTACGGGAATTATGCGCAATCCCTGATCCATGGCTAGAATGGCATTGGCAACCGTTTGCGCCTCTATTCCCTGGGAGGCATCGATGAGTAGAAGCGCCCCTTCGCAGGCGGCCAAGCAGCGGGACACTTCGTAGGAAAAATCTACGTGTCCAGGCGTATCCATCAGGTTGAGCATGTACTTTTCGCCGCCACACTCATAGCTCATGGTGACCGGGTGGCTTTTGATTGTTATGCCGCGTTCGCGTTCCAGGTCCATCGAGTCAAGCAGCTGATCTTGCCTCTCCCGCTGAGATATTGCTCCGGCGGCTTCTAGAATCCTATCGGACAGCGTCGTTTTACCGTGATCGATGTGGGCAATGATGCAGAAATTTCTGATCCGCCGTGGATCCATGGCCGCAAACTGGCCAACGGGAAACGGCTAGGCAAGCGCAAACTCCCCATTCGTTGGTGCGGAATTTGTGGTGAAATTTGCGCCGTTCGACGCGTGATGTAAATTAGTCGCGGTGCCGCAATCTATGGGCGCGTGACCAATGGCGAATCATGGCGTTTTTTTCGCCATCTGCTTTACGGTCTGGTAGCGAATCTTTGCCTCCAGCAAGGCTATTTCATCTCCGTCCAATTTTGCTTTTTTTGCTTCCTCTAGAGCTTCTGCGGCCCGCTTGCGGGCTTTCTCGGCCTCTTCGACATCTATCTTTGCGACATTAACGGCTTCGTCAACTGTCACGGCCAAAGCATCATTCTGCAGCAGCAAAAGTCCGCCGGCGATGGCGATGGACTCCCGGCGTTCTCCGCTACGAATCCGCAGAAGTCCCTCTTTGACGATTGCGACCAGCGGTACGTGCCCGGACATTATGCCGATTTCGCCCATTTCGGTTGGAACAGATACGTAGTCGGCTAGGTATTCGAGGACTGTGCCGTCTGCCGTGGAAATTTCCAATCGAATGGCCATTGCCTACTGTTCGCCCCTGTGCGCCGCTAGAACTTCGTCGATTGTCCCCTTCATGTAAAAGTCGTTTTCGTTTATTTCGTCCAGTTTGCCGTTAAGGATCATGGAAAAACCACGCAATGTCTCTTCGCGGTCGACGTAACGTCCCTCCATGCCGGTGAATGCCGATGCCGTAAAAAACGGTTGCGACAGAAATTTTTGCACCTTGCGCGCTCTGGCAACGGCCAATTTGTCCTCCTCCGACAGCTCGTCGATGCCAAGGATGGCGATGATGTCCTGGAGGTCTTTGTAGTGCTGCAGCAAATTTTGCACGCGTCTCGCCAGTGCGAAATGCTCTTCCCCTACAACACTTGCGCTAAGGGCTTTCGATGTGGATGCAAGCGGATCTACTGCGGGGAAAATGGCGAGCGCCGCTATTTTTCTTTCCAAAACGATCGTCGAGTCGAGGTGGCCAAATAGCGCTGCCGGAGCTGGATCGGTGGTGTCGTCGGCCGGCACGTAAACGGCTTCGAAAGATGTTATGGAGCCATTTTTGGTGGATGTGATTCGCTCCTGCAGCTGGCCCATCTCGTGGTCAAGAGTTGGTTGGTAGCCGACGGCTGATGGGGAGCGGCCAAGAAGGGCCGACACCTCAGATCCAGCCTGCGAAAAGCGGAAAATGTTGTCGATGAAGAGTAAGACGTCCAGGTGCTTTTCATCGCGAAAATATTCCGCAACTGTTAATCCACTCAGTCCTACCAGCATGCGAATTCCGGGTGGCTCGTTCATTTGGCCGAAGATTAGCGACACTTTAGATTTTTGTGGGTCGCTAAGGTCAATGAGTCCGGACGATATCATCTCGTGGTAGAGGTCATTGCCTTCTCTGGAGCGTTCTCCGACCCCGGTGAAAATGGAAAATCCGCCATATTTTCTGGCGATGTTGTGGATGAGTTCCGTGATGACTACAGTTTTCCCGACACCGGCTCCACCAAATGCGCCAGCCTTTCCGCCGCGCGTAAATGGGCACATGAGATCGATGGCTTTAATTCCCGTTTCGAGAATTTTCGTGGCCGTGTCCTGTTCGACAAGAGGTGGCGCCGTGCGGCGCACGGGCATTCGTTTTTCCGCCGAGATCGGTCCGCGGCCGTCTATGGGTTCTCCGAGGGCGCTAAGGATGCGACCAAGAACCGCTTCGCCGACCGGCATAGAGATCGGTTCGCCGAGAGAGCGAACCGTCAGGCCTCGGCGGAGTCCGTCCGTTGAGCCCATGGCGATGGCGCGCACGATGTCGCCTTCGAGTTGTTGGTGAACTTCCAGTATGATCGATTTGTCGTCGCCGATGGCGACACTCATAGCCTCGTGCACGGCCGGCAGGGCCGCTTCGCCGTGGAAATCAACGTCAACGACTCCACCGATTATTTGGGAAATGTGTCCCTCACTCATTGTTGCTGCCGTCATTCAACGGAAGAGCAATGGCAAGTCACGTAAAATTCGTGACCAAATGTTGGCCGAGTGGCAAATCCGCCACATTTCACCGGCGAATGTTCGTGCCGACATCATTTCCCATCTACATTCCGCGTGAATGCTTTCGCGAATGCGTTAAGTGCGCCGACGACTTTGCCGAGAACGGCCGTTTTGCCTGACTGCACGCTTGGTGTCTGATCGATGCTGTACATTGCGACGAGTGTTCGATAGGCTTCGCCGCTTAGGCCGTTGCTGAGCAATGCATTCCAATTTTTCCTGCTCGCATCGTCACCTCCAACGGTTCCCTTTAGGGCAATTAAGTTGCTCTCTTCTGATGCGATCGCCAAAGCGATTTTTTTCGTTACGTAGGATTTCTTTTTTTCGTCCTTGATGGCATTTATGGCCAACAGAACTATGTCCGTAAGGCCGCTGTCACGCTTCATTTTTTCGATGAGGTTATAGCTGGTGAGTCCAGGAATGATTTCCTCTTCGATGTCCTGAAGCCAAAATGACAATTTGGCAACGTCCGTATCGCCCGGATACTTGGCCCTGCCAGCGCTAAGAAGGTCGCCAAAAATCCCAATGAAAAATTCTGCGAATTTGGCGTTTTGGTGGACTCTGCCGATCAATTTGCCAACAAAGCTTTTTATGTGTTCCTCTCTGGGGTTTCGCACTCCAAATGGCGTAGCTTTCACTGACTCCATTGCTTTGCTTCCGTGCTTCACTAGAAAATTCATGAATTTTCCAGCCGCTTCGCTTGGCGTGTCATTTTCGCCAATTGCGAATTCAATGAGTTTGTCGCAGTGGTCGGCGAAATTTTCCACCACAAGGTTTCCTGCGATTTCGTAGGCGACTTTGCGAATTGCTTCGTTTGGAGAAAAAATGCACTCAATGACTGCCATAAAATTCCCTTTGCGGATGGCGGTTTCAATGGCGATTCTGGCTAAATTCGCTGGAGTTCCATCTGGGGCTATGTTTCTTTCGTTTGCACTAAACAGTCTCATTTCTCGGAAGTCGAATCCTTCAACTGCTTTTCGGCCATTAAGTGTTTCATTCCACATGCGCCGCAGGGCATCGCTCTTTTCACCGGTTCCGTCGATACATTCATCGATGATGTGCAATGAGTCGTCTTTGGCAATTTGTCGGAAAAGTACGCTAAGCATTTTGGGCGAAAGGGCTCGCAATTCATGGATTGCAAAAGAGACAAGGAGCGTAAATTTTTTAGTTGCGACAAGTTCTCCAATGGTTGCAAGTGCCGCGTTTGCGCACTCTCCGTTTCCGCTGCTGGCGACATTTTTCAGCTTCTGCAGTAAAGCTTTCGCCGTTTTCTCGTCGTCGTTTGCGGCAAAAGCTCTTACAATTTTCTCCCTGCTTTTTTCAATTTCTTCATCCGGCAACATCGCTAGTGCTGCGGCTCCAATGGAGCGAAAAGTTTCATTGGGGCCGTTCAGAAAGGAGTCAACGAGCCATTTGAAGTCACTCTTGCCGCCAGCTAATGCATATTCAACGGCGATGTTGTAAAATGTGTTTCCGCAGGAAGCCAAGGATTGCTTCATCTCCAATTCGGCAAATTCAAATATGAAATCTGGAGTTTTGCCGTTTTCGCGCACATACGCGTCTAAATACTCATTAACATAGACGGCCGACTTAAATCCGTCGTAGGCGCCAATTAGGTCGTTGTATAGCCTGTAGGCTCTAGGGTCAGCAAGAACGACATTGTACATGAGTGCAACCCACATTGCCGATCCGGCTTTAAATGGCGAAAAATCAAGTTTATCTTTAGATAGGGCGTTGTCGCTTGCGGAGATGTTCAGCATGAGCGCGATGGCCTTTCCTATGTCGGCGCTGCTGTCTCCATTAATAATTCCCTGCAGAACATCTTGCAATGAATCCATTGCCTCTTGTGCCTTTTGGAGAACAATTTCGTCTTCGTTTAATTGCGGGGTTTCAATTTCCATATCAACGGCATCGTCGTTTTTGCCGAAATACCATTCGAGAAACTTCAATTTTAAAGGAGCGAAAAATTGTCCAATCGCTTCGCCGAGTGGAGATAGAATATTTTTTAATGCCAAAAAGGCCGGAGAGCTTGCCATTGCCGCCCCTAGGGCGCTAAATTTGTCTCTAATGGATTCCGATAGGGATTTCGCTAAAATCCCAACCGGCGGAGGAGTTTCGCCGCTGTCCGCTAGGAATAGACCGTCATCCAGTCTTTGGTATACCTGATCAGGAAAAGGTCCGCCAGTTCTAATAGAACTTCCAAACATGTAGACATTTTAGACAATGTGACAGTTGGCGTCAATGATTTTACGGCATTGAGTTAGTAGTGCGCGGCGTGCTGAAGCTATCTTAAACGTTCGAGGTGAATGATTTTAATCGGGAAACGGTGCAATTTCCCCCAAGGATTTCCAACATGCCGTAGAAGCCCGGCCCTACGGATTGGCCCGAAATGGCGTAGCGCACGGCGTGTATGTAGTCTCCCGTTTTGCGGCCAGTAGCGGCGGCTAGGCTTTTCACGAGCTGTTCAATGGAGCTGGCATTCCATTGGCCAACGCCTTCATTTTTGATGGCATTCAAAAATTCGCGAACTCTGACTATGGCGCCGTCAGCGGCCTTAAATTTTGCTAGCGCGTCCGCATTTTTGGGGAAGCTTTCCGAAAAGAAATAGGCGCAAAAATTGGGAAGTTCATCCAGTTCCCTTAACTTTTCCTGGCACAGGCGCAGCACGGATTTGGCGTAGGTTTCGCCATGGGAATCTGTCAGCAACCCTGCGGCGCGAAGAATTGGGGCGGCGCGGCAGTAAAAATCGCCAAATGGCATGTTCCTTAGATATTCGCCGTTTATGTGGGCAAGTTTTTTTTCGTCGAAGCGGGCGTTATTTTTGTTGATCTCGGGCAAGTCGAAGATGGCGATAATTTCATCAATCGGAAGAATTTCTCTGTCTCCCTTCGGTGACCAGCCGAGAAGGCAGAGATAGTTTCGTACGGCCTCAGGGATGTAATTGCGTCGGCAGTAATCCTCTATGAGCGCTCCGCTATCCCGTTTGCTCATTTTTCCTGGGCCGTTTGTCTTTAGAATGAGTGGGATGTGGGCGAAGTGGGGCGGATTATGCCCCAGTGCTCGAAAAAGTTCAACGTGCTTGCTGCTGTTTGAGAGGTGATCTTCGCCGCGGATTACGTGGCTAATCTCCATGGCTATGTCGTCGACGACATTCACGAAGTGAAAGACTGGCGAGCCGTCCGAGCGAAAAATTACAAAATCCTTTTCTTCAAGCCGCTGAATTTTTCCTCGGATTTCATCGTCTATCTGGGACGGTTTGCCAGAAACGCGAAACCAAATGGCGCCGTCCTTCTCGTAGCAGTGGCCGCCATTTTGCAATTTGCGCAAATATTCCCCATAGATGTCGCTGCGTTTGCTCTGTGCGTATGGCGCATGCGGTCCGCCAATTTCAGGTCCTTCGTCCCAGTCGAGTCCAAGCCAACGCATTCCGTCAAGCAAAACGCGCAGAGCTTCTTCGCTGTCGCGCTCTCTGTCCGTGTCCTCTATGCGCAAAACAAAAGTTCCACCGCAGTGGCGCGCATAGAGCCAGTTAAAGAGGGCTGTCCGTGCGCCGCCAATGTGGAAGAACCCGGTTGGACTCGGCGCGAAACGCACCCGCACAGGGCTAGGCGCCATCGCAGTCCGATCCCCTATCTATGGCGAGTGATACTGCAAACCTATATGAACTTCCGGGCTGCAGCTGCATATGTAGCATGCGTCCATAGGAAAGCATTTCGATTCCGTTTGCGTCTCGGCTTTGTCCAGATTTCCATTCCCCCTGGAAGTCGTCGTGCAGTATTTTAGGGACAAGCCTGACGGTGCGCTTTTCGCCGCAATTTTGCGGTCCATAGGCTGGCACGAGATAGTCTAGGCGCTCCAGCCGCTCGAGTTTTTTGGGGATGTATGTGAACTCGCCAAGTATCTCGTCGTGGCGGAAGGACCATTGCACCTTGCAGCCTAAAATTCCACTGGAAACTTCGCCGTCAAGCGCAGCGACATCCGGCTGCTCATAGCGAAATTGGAAACATTTTGACGCTCCGAGACTGGTGGAAATATTTTTCCCGAAAAACGACGGGGCATAGCTTTTGCCGCCAATGGTAACTACGGGCAGCAGTGGCGGTTTGGCAAACTTGCTCAACCCACCAGAAAATTCAGCGAAATGGGGAAATGCGGCCGAGTGGGCAATGCCAGTGGAACCATTCCTTTGGGGAGGCGACACCAGCGGCAGCTGAAATGATGGTCCGCTAGCGCCGCATCCGTAGAGCATGAGTCCGCGATCTCCCTTCGCTCCGCTTTCGAACATTGTGAAGCGGCCTCCCTCGCTAGTGGCTGTCGCCCCATTGCTTTGAAATGGTTCCCGCATGTTCCTGGCAAATTGGTTCCAGATGGCGAGCTGATGTACAACGGCAAAAGCCGTTTCAACCGATGAAAGCTCCCATGGATCGCGTCCGTTGGCCGTTTGTGGCAGGATGATATTTCCGCTTTCCATGTCGAAATGCCGAAAGAAGAAGGTTCTGAAAAGTTGCCCAAGTAGCGATAGGTGCGATTCGCGCTGCGCCGGCTCAATCCACCCGTCGGCCAGGGCGCATACGATGGCGCTGCAGCTGCAAACTGTTCCAAGGCATCCGGAAGGATCGCCGTAGGTCCAGGAGCTGCCGTCTCCCTGCAGAAGATGTGGCAGCAGACGAAGGTAGCGCACGGCGCACGATCGGAGGTCGTGCATTCTCCGTTCGCGCACGTGCACGTTGGCGTGTCTTTGGAGAGTTTCCCGAAGCAGAAGGAGCTGCAAAAGTCCAGATGCGTCATAGCGACCACGCTGTTCGTCTCCTAACGCAGTGTCGATAAATCCTCCAGACGGCGATGCCAACAGCTCCTTAAAATAATCCTCTATCAACTTTTCCGATTCGTCCGCATTGCTAAAGCCCATTCCGGAAGCAACTACCGAACGCACGATGGCGTAGGGGCGCATGTGGAGCGGCACATTTTCTTTCGTTCGCATCCAGCGTCCTATGCGGTCGCGAATTGCGTCTGGAAACTTTGCCCACGCTTCGTTCCTTGAGCGATTTAGCCCCAGTGTCATGAGCGCGAGAGCGCCATGGGCACATCCAGCTAGGCACTCTTTCCGGTCGTGGTATAAAAACTGTCCCGCTATGCAGCGAGCTGATCCGTCGAGGAGTGCGCCGCCATTTTCATTGCTTTTTCCGGCTGCGACGCATGCCGCCAGCGCATGGGCCATTGGTCCCGGCTGAAGCAATTCCGACGGTTGGTCGGCTCCAAGTTCTCTAATGCGGCCATCTTCACCTATTTGGCCGATTAGGCTGCCGCCTATGTGCTGGGCAATGTCTAGACTTTGTTCGGCGAAATTTCGCATTCTAATGAAACCGGCGCATCCTCTGTTTCCAGCCTTCGGTGAGTCAAGGGATTTTTAGCGGACAAACGAACGCATGGGCCGCTCACCGCAAGCGTAGTGGCCGTCTGGCGCCACCCCATTTAAAATTTTGGCGAAATAGATATCATTTTTCCGCGCGTAATGTGATTTTCGCCCCGTTCCCATAGGGCGTCGTTTAGCAGCAACTTGAACTCAATTTCTCCGGGAATTTCCGACTTCCAGCTCCACTTACTTGGCCCATCGTTCTTCAGCGCTACGCCATTTGACCACGAAAGGCCGGCGCCGCGCCCCCTAATTGTCAGCCAATTGCCAAAGCCGACGTCCACATTTGCCACGACGTATGCGGAAGCTACTTCTGCTGGTTTTTTCATTATCCTGCCGGAAGACGGGCAACGGCAGTCGCCGCCGCCGCCGCGGCAGCTTTCGAGTTGACTGCTACCCCCCTTGCTTGCGCAAGGCGTGCTTGTCTCGGGGCGAATCGCCGTCGACTTTTCATTGGGCCCTGATGTTGATGGAGAGCGTTTTCTAGCCGTTTGGCAATCACTCGCTAATTTTGCCACGGCGCAGGTTAGCTTGGGCAAGCCGATTCGGCAACAGCTAAAATTAGTGCGGAAATTACATTTTCCTCAAAAAAATCCTTGCCGCCGAAAATTTTTTTACGCAAAATAAATCCGTCTCTATGGCAATTTGTCTATCTAAAGTAATGGTGCGGAGCCATTCATTTCTGCGGCACTTCCTTTTTTGCCTGTGTGCAGCCGCAATTCTGCCGCAGGCATTTGCCGATGACGGCGGAAGCATATTGGACTCCAAAAAGCCTGCCGCTTCGCTCGGCAATTCGATTTTCGAAATCGATTCCATGCAGTTTTATCTCCCTGAATATCAAACGTCCGCGAGCCAAATGGAAATGGTGCGCACCGGCGATTTCTACGAGGGCGACATGCTGGAGAAGCTGAACGAAATTTTGCCGGCTAGTCCCGTAATCATTGACGTTGGCGCCGGCATCGGCGTTAGGAGCTGCTACTGGGCCGCCAAGTCTAATGCCATAAGGGTGATTGCCTTTGAGCCGATGGTACGCAACTGCGATGCGTTCAAACGCAACGTCAGGCTTAACCGGCTGCAGCGCGTGGTCATACTTAACTGCTTTGCCGTAAGCGACGATGACGAGATGCTGTCCGTGCACTACGTGGATGGCGGCGACTTGACGAGGACGAAGCTGAAAAGTGGCGGCGAAGATGGCATAATTGACGCGAAGCGCCTCGACTCGGTCAAGTTGGATGTGAATCGCATAGACCTGCTTTCCGTGAGCGTCAATGGCTTTGAGGGGCAAGTGCTGGCCGGCGCGCAGAAGACTCTTGAGCGCCTTCGTCCGTCCTATATCCTTCTAGGAACGTACGCCAACAGCGATGACATGTCCGAGGCGGAGCACCTACTTTACCAGTTGGGCTATGAGCGCGAGATGGAATTCGAGCATGGCATCGTTCTCTATCGCAATGTTTTGAAAAATGACGGCGCCGGTGACCTATCGGATGGCGATGAATAGTTCATTGAGTTGCCGTTCGCTTGCCGGCGATGGCGACTGCACCATTGGATCAATTCCTTTGGCTGTTTTAGGGAAAGCTATCACGTCCCTGATGGAGTTCGTTCCGCTCAGCATTGCCGCAAGCCTGTCGAGTCCTATCGCAATGCCGCCGTGCGGAGGCGCCCCAAAGCGGAAAGCGCGCACCATATAGCCAAAAAGATTTTCGACCGACTCCGCTTGAATTTTCAGTAGCTCCTCAAAGACGTAGCGCTGCATGTCCGAAGAATGGATGCGTATGCTACCGCCACCAAGTTCTACGCCGTTCAGTACCAGATCATAGTGCTGCCCTCGCACGGAAGCTGGATTGCTTTCGAGAAGCGGCACGTCCTCTTCCATTGGAGCAGTAAATGGATGATGGGTGGAAACGTAGCGATTTTGTTCGTCGTCAAAGGTTAGGAGTGGAAAATCGACTACCCAGAAAAGGTCCAGCGGTTCATTTGCGATTGGTCCGCCACCATTTTTGCCGGCGCCGAGCAATGTGGCGCAGTCTAGGCGTACGCGGCCAAGAATGATGCAGGCCCGCTCCCATGGGCCGGCGGAAAAAAGAATTAGGTCGCCATCTTCGGCCCCTAAAGAATCTCTGAGCTGCTTCCGCGTGCCTTCGTCCAAAAATTTGCCAATGGGTGATTTCCATCGATCTCCATCGACTTTTGCGTACGCCAACCCCTTTGCCCCCATCGCTTTTGCGCCATTCTCAAGCGTCGCCATATCGCCCTGGCTGAGTGATGCTAACCCCTTTCCGTTTATTGCTTTCACAACCCCTCCGCCGGCGACGGCGGATGCGAAAATGCCAAATGGGGAATTGGCGAAAATGGCCGAAACGTCGACAAGCTCCATTGGGAATCGCCGATCAGGTTTATCGCTGCCGTAGCGATCCATGGCTTCGTGAAATGTGATGCGCTGGAGCGGTGTTTTTAGTTCCAGCCCAAGCACATCTTTCCAAATTCTGCCCATGAGACCTTCGATGATTTCGTGGATGTCTTCGCGGCCAACGAACGCCATCTCCATGTCGATCTGCGTAAATTCTGGCTGCCTATCTGTGCGGAGGTCTTCGTCTCGGTAGCAGCGCGCAAGGGAGTAGTAGCGCTCTATGCCGGCAACCATTAGCATTTGCTTGTACTGCTGCGGCGACTGCGCTAGGGCGTAGAATTGTCCACGATTCGTGCGGCTCGGCACAAGAAATTCACGCGCTCCTTCCGGTGTTGTTTTGAAGAGCGTCGGCAGTTCGATTTCTAAAAAATTATTTTCGTTTAGGAAATTGCGCGTGGCGGCCGCTATGTTGTGTCTTCGCCTAAGGCGCAGCTGGTTTATCGGGCGGCGAAGGTCGAGGTATCGATAGCTCAGTCGCGTTTCCTCATTTACCTTTTCGGCGAAGGCGTCGTCAAGCGGAAACGGTATGGCGTCGGATTCGGAGATGACCGTTGCGCTTTCCACTAAAACTTCGACTGCGCCAGTGGCCAACTTGCCGTTGGCGGTCTCTTCCGGGCGAAATTGGAGCACCCCAGCAACTTCAATGACAGATTCGCAGCGGACCGATGACAATTTTTTCAGTTCCGGATGCATTCGCTCATCCACCATCAGCTGCACGATTCCGCTACTGTCTCCGAGGTCCAAAAAAAATAGGCCGCCGTGATCTCTCCTGGAGCGAATCCAGCCTATTAGCTGCACCGACTTTCCTACGGCGGAAGCTGAAAGTTCTCCACAGCGGTGCGATCGTTTCACGGCGTACATGTAGTGGCCCCAACAGGGGTGATGGCAATTGGAAAATGAATGGCGCATTTGACAGAGATTCGATCGCCAGCATGGTGCCATCGGTGAAAAATTTTCTGTCGCTGGATGGTCTGTCAGTTGCAAATGGCGAAAAAACCCTGCTTTCTGCCGTCTCCTTTTCGGTCGGAGCCGGAGAATTTGCCGTCGCCATTGGGCCCAATGGTGCCGGCAAAAGCTCTCTGCTTAGGGCAATCGCTGGCCATCCGGACTATGCGGTGACGGCCGGGCGATTGCTGTTCGGCGGCGAAGAAATTTCACGCCTTGCGCCGGAGGAGCGGGCTCGCCGAGGAATTTTTTTGGCTTTCCAGGACCCGACGGAGCTTCCCGCCATTACCATTGCGCAGCTCCTAAAGGCCGCAAGGCAGGCGCGCCTTGGAGCGGAGGAAAATTTCGACCTGCTAGGCTTCTACGACGAGCTTCACCGCGCGCTGGATAGTCTGTCGCTGGACAGGGCGTGGGCAAATCGCCCGGTCAATGGCGGCTTTTCCGGCGGCGAAAAAAAACGTTGCGAATTGCTGCAAATCATGCTTTTGAAGCCTTCTTTTCTGCTTCTCGACGAAATTGATAGCGGACTTGACGTGGATGGCACTCGTCTCGTTGGGGCCGTGCTCAGAAACCAATTGGCCGGCGGGGTTGGAATTTTGCTTGTGACCCACAGTAAAAAATTACTTGATCTACTACCGGTGCGCAAAGTTCACGCCATCAACTGCGGGCGACTTGTCAGATCCGGCGGCATTGAGTTGGTTGATGCCGTTGAGCGCGGCGGCTTTGGGGAAGTGTTTAATTCCTAAGCCGCCGCATCCAAAGCGGTCCCGGCGCCCAGCTTGATTTTTAGCGGCCGCCGGCCGCGTCTAGCTCAGCTCGCCATTGCGGCTTTTCCGTCAGACCAAATGGCTTAGGTTTTTGATTTTACTCCAATGTTTTGGAGCGCATTAATTTTTGTCGAAATGGAACGCTCCTCTAAAACTTTTCCATTGCCGATGCCGTCAGCCTTTTTACTGTGTTTGGATCTGAGTTTTTCGTGCCGCCTGGCTGTGGCGCCAGCTACTTCTCGGGCTTGACGTCGATCCATCGCCGGTCCCTTTGGAGGACTCGCCGAACGAAACATTGCCAATTGTGCCATGGATAACGACTGCCCAGCCGCTGAATCTGCCCTGCGGGCAAGCGTCGATCGCCAATTTGTGAGCGCTTTGCCGCTTGGCGCCTACGGCGGGAAAATCACCCTCATTCGCGACCGCGAATCCGCAGACCGCGCAGTTGAAACGCTGTGCGGCGAGTGCGTTCTCGGCTTTGACACCGAAACGAAACCGTCCTTTCGGCGCGGCCAGCACTATAACACGGCGCTCGTACAGCTGGCCTCCAATTCGGCCGTCTACCTATTTCAGCTCGCCCATTGCGGTGGCGTAGAGGCTCTGCTGCCGCTCTTCGAGTCCGACAGCCCACTGAAGGTTTGCCTCGGGGTTGCTGACGACATCAGGCGTTTGGGATCGTCCAAAAAATTTTCTCCGGCCGGTTTTTTTGAGCTTTCGGAGGCGACTAGGGCCATCGGCGTGATTGACTGCGGCCTGCGAAAACTGTGCGCAATCTTCCTCTCCATCAGGATCTCCAAGGGTGAACAGACGTCCAACTGGGCCAAGGATATTTTGAGCGAAACTCAACTGCGCTATGCGGCCACGGATGCCTGGGTGAGCTTGCGCATTTATGAAGAGGCGGTGCGCCTGCGGTCACTTGGGGTGTTGGCCAAGTAAGAGTGGGGGAAATGCTTGGATCCGGGTTTTGGAAAAATTTTGAAATTTTTTCAGGAAAACACTTGACGCCCCCATTGCCCCACTTATGCCGGACCAGTCAGCCGAACGCGAGCCAACTGGCAAGCGTGTGACTGATGTCGGTCTTTGAAAGATTTCCATGTATGATTTTGTTCGGCTCTCGAACAAAAAATTCCATGCAAACATGAAGTTGAATGTAGTTCAGGTTCATATGAGCGAAAAACATAGCTCTCGCAGTTATGCAACTCCGGTTGTAAAATTTATGGAGAGTTTGATCCTAGCTCAGAGCGAACGCTGGCGGCGTAGTTTAGACATGCAAGTCGAACGGTAGACTCTTTCGGGAGTTTAGAGTGGCGAACGGGTGCGTAATACGCGGACAACTTACCCCTTAGTTTGGAATAGCCTACTGAAAAGTGGATTAATGCCGGATGTGATTTGAAATCGCATGATTTCGATATTAAAGTTTGTGATGACGCTAGGGGAGAGGTTCACGGCCTATCAGCTTGTTGGCGGGGTAATGGCCCACCAAGGCTAAGACGGGTAGCTGGTCTGAGAGGATGATCAGCCACACTGGGACTGAGACACGGCCCAGACACCTATGGGTGGCAGCAGTTTCGAATTATTCACAATGGACGAAAGTCTGATGGTGTGACGCCGCGTGAGGGATGAAGGTCCTTGGATTGTAAACCTCTGTCGTTGGGGAGCAATGGTCGGGTTTGTAGCCCGAATTGAGTTAACCCAAAAAGGAAGCAGTGGCTAACTCTGTGCCAGCAGCCGCGGTAATACAGAGACTGCAAGCGTTGCTCGGAATTACTGGGCGTAAAGGGTGCGCAGGCGGTTGGGTATGTCAGGTGTGAAAGTTCAAGGCTTAACCTTGAAAGGGCACCTGAAACTATCCGACTGGAGTGTTGAAGGGGTAAGCGGAATTCCGCGTGTAGCAGTGAAATGCGTAGATATGCGGAGGAACACCAAAGGCGAAGGCAGCTTACTGGGCAACAACTGACGCTAATGCACGAAAGCGTGGGGAGCGAAAGGGATTAGATACCCCTGTAGTCCACGCCGTAAACGGTGTACACTAGGTCTTGGGGGATTCGACCCCCTCAGGATCCAAGCTAACGCGATAAGTGTACCGCCTGAGGACTACGGTCGCAAGACTAAAACTCAAAGGAATTGACGGGGGCCCGCACAAGCGGTGGAACATGTGGCTTAATTCGATGAAACGCGAAGAACCTTACCTAGGCTTGACATGCGTCGGAATGCTCGGTGAAAGCCGGGCAGTCTTTCGGGACCGACGCACAGGTGCTGCATGGCTGTCGTCAGCTCGTGTCGTGAGATGTTCGGTTAAGTCCGGTAACGAGCGCAACCCTTGTTTCTAGTTGCCAGCGCGTAATGGCGGGGACTCTAGAGAGACAACCTCCAGATGGAGGGGGAAGGTGGGGATGACGTCAAGTCAGTATGGCCCTTACGTCTAGGGCTGCACACGTGTTACAATGCCCGGTACAATGAGACGCAATTCCGCGAGGAGGAGCAAATCTATAAAACCGGGCCCAGTTCAGATTGGAGTCTGCAATTCGACTCCATGAAGTCGGAATCGCTAGTAATGGCGCATCAGCTACGGCGCCGTGAATACGTTCCCGGGCCTTGTACACACCGCCCGTCACG
>JAIRXB010000010.1 GCA_031268535.1 Puniceicoccales bacterium
TTAGCTGACAGCTTAGTTAGTTCATAGAAAAACCCTCTCCCGCGAAAAGCCGGCGCGAAAACACCAATGCCACCAACGCCACAGAGGCAATGCCCCAATGCAGCACGAAGCATAGATTCGCCATCGGCTATATGGCTAATAACATCAGTCGCTTCTTTTGCTTTGCGCACCCAGTCGCCAAAGCCATCGGCGGGAAATGTTCCACCAAACAAATCGGCAAATGCGTCAACGGACGTGAGCAACGCTTCTTTCGCCGCCTCCACATGCGGGAGAACCACCTCCACAACAGCTGGTTTTAGCGCCGCACCGGCACCTCCGACATTTGGATCGCCAATGACTTGGCCAGCATTTGCCGCCGCCACATCCGAGGGCACTGAAGATGCTGCTGGCGATGATGCGGACTGTGCGGACTCCGGCTGATTTGACGTCGACGAAACAGGCGACGCTTTCTGAGCTGGTCGGGCAGACTGTGCCGGCACATGCGCAAGCGGATTTGAACCTGACTTCTGAACTGGCGGTTGCGAAGGCTCCACAGGCAGAGTAGAACTGGACGCATCCCCAGCTCCAGGCGGCGAAACTGGAGGAGGTTGCGAATCGGATTTCTTGGACGTCTCAGCCCGTGAATCATCTATCACTAGCTGGAGCGCAGACGATTGCGGAGCGGACGGAGGTGCAGCTGGAGGCGGATTTGTCTGCGGCTGAGGCTGGCTGCCATGTGCGGCACTTTGCTGAGCATCCAACGGAGGAGCACCGCCGCCCTGCGGGCTGGCCGGAGGAAGATTTGCTGCGACTGTCGTTGGCATCGGTTGCGCCGAAGAGGCTTGTGCATTCGCGGAGCCGGACGATTGAGCCGGCACGGATTGGGATTGGGACGCTGCTTGCGGAAGATTTGAACCGAGTTGCTGAGAAGGCGTAGCTGCAGGCGGTACGCCGCCGCCTTGGCTGGCCAAAGGAGGATTTGGGCCAGATTGAGAAGCAGGCGCTTGCGGAGGTGTAGCCGAAGAAGGATTTACGGCACCTGGCGCTAGAGAAGATTGCAGAGCCGGTTGGCCAAGCGGCAGTTGCACAGCTGGAGGCGATTGCGGTTGCGCAGCTGCAGGCGGCGAAGGCGGAAGCTGCGCTGTTGGCTCTTGGGGAGCACCATCGGCCTGCGGAGGCATGAGCGGACCAAGTTGCTCAACTGGCGGTTGCAAAGGCTCCACAGGCGGAGCAGAACTGGATGCATCTTCAGCTTCAGACGGCGTAGCTGGAGGAGATTGCGAATCGGATTTCTTGGACGTCTCGATCTGCGAAATATTTGGCGCCGACGGTGGCACAGACGATGACGGCGGCGGAGCAAGAGGCGGTTTCGGAGCTTGTTGGACAGGCGGCGGTTGCGGTTGCGCAGCTGAAGGCGGATTTACCTGCGGCTGAGGCTGGCTGCCATGTGCGGCACTTTGCGGGGCGCCCAACGGATGGCTGGACGGCGGCGGAGCAGACGGCTGCGACGGCGCCTGGCTCTGAGGCGAAAGCGAAGCAGATGCGGACGGCTGGCCCGGAAGATTTGGCGGCGCTGACTCCTGCTGCTGCGCCACGGCCGAACCGCCATTGTCGCCACCGGCCGCATCTTCGTCGCCTCCTGCGCCATCTGAATCGGATGGCACGGCGGCGCCGGCGGCAATTTTGCCGCTTTTCCCACGGTCCGCCTTTGCATGCCGAAGTGCGCTCCACAGCAAATTGAGCTGCGCACCGCCTCTGTTGATTTGAACCGCAACATACGTAAGTAGCGCAATCCAATATATTCCGGCGGTAAAAATCGTTACTGCGACAATCAGAATTACGTGCTTTGCCGCAAGACCTTTGGCAACAGCCGCCAGCTGATTGCAGCCTTCCGTACGGCAAGCGGAAACCATATCGTCGGAGCTGGCGCCGGCAAGCACCCTAACGAATGCACTGCTAATTGCCGTAGCCGCACCAACCTTCGGCAAACCTGCGACACTACCCTTAATCATTTGACATAATTCTTAGCCGCTGCGCAACGAGTAGTCAAACGGAATCTTCAGTCCGCGAAGACAAACAATCCAAACAAGCACCGAAACGCCACACTAGTTTTAAACGGAAGATGGCACCACAATAGCATTGCCATCGGCAAAATAATTGATGCGAAAATTATCTTTATGCAATATGCCAACGGTCGTTTTAATTGCTTTGATTTTGGCACCATTGTCCGCGACATCCTTCAGCATTGCCTCAGCCGCGATGCGCACCGCCGTCCTCGCGCCTCTAAATTCAACACATTCTGCTTCGTCACTTTTCCCCGTATTCATTCGGCCGCGTGAAGCAACCATTTCCATGCAAATGGAAACGAAAGGCATTTTCTTTTCCGGCTTTTGCTATTCTTTTTCCACAACTCCATATCGATACTGGCATTTTCTATGAATATGAAACTTGCAATTATCGATCGTTCCATTGACGCCCTCTTTCGCTAACGCCATACACTTTCGGAACGAGGTTGCTGTCCGGCATCCTAGCATTCTCGCAAATAAATCCACAATTCGCACACATATGGGCATCTTCCATGCATCTAGCCACGGCATTCTCGCCGTCAAAACTGTGCGGCAGCAGACAGGGCCATGCGCGCACTGCGCGCTTAAGCGAGCAGCCTCTAAAGCAACCGGAGAAGCGATCTTTAGCTCGCTTCGGCGCAACGGCAAGTGTATCACTGACCAACTCATCTAAGCGCTTACAGTAAGTCTCATCACCGCGATACCTTGTCGGCCCTTTGAGCTCATCTTGAACCCGATCAATTCCTCCAACAATTTCATATGGCATTCCACCCACATTGCCAAAGCAGTCAACAATGTCTCTTTCTTCAATGAATCTGAACTACAACTCTTTCGCCATGCGCCGATAGATAAAAGATTTAATTGACGCTTCATTAACTAATTTGCGCGGCAGGAAATTTTTCATGTGCTTAGCCGCCACATTCATGCATTTAATTGCACAGTCTAAATCACTACCCTATTCCAGCACAACCAATTTATATTGGCCATTTCCCTCCCGTACTGGCGCTATCGTATTGATAGTTGCTATGGCAGCCGTTTCTGCCATACGATTGGCGATGCCGTCAATCACATTGTTATAGCCCGCGAATGACAGACACCAAGGGAGTGTCGTCGCAACGACATCTGGCGCAGTTGCCGCATTAGCCACAGCTGAGCTGGGCGGCCTAAACACCATACGGGACAGTTCACAGTAAGCTCCTACGGCGCCCCGACAAAATTGCACGCCTTCATATTGCGCGCTATTGGAAATTTCTCCAACGGCGCGCACCAACGCATCGCCGCTAGCTTCCCTGAAGGCGTCCGCATAGGATTCCTCCGATACGTTGAAGAATGCATCAAGGAGCAGCTCGTCTAGACACTTACAGCGAGTCACATCGCCGCCGCACTTTGGCAATCCTTTAAACATCTCCTGTATCTGTTCGACTCTTTCAATAATTGAACATAGCAGCCAATTCGCGAAATCGGAACCCTTAGGAGTATTTTCCTCTAGAAAAATGTCGGCAATGCGATTGACTCCCTTTATCTCAAAATTGAAAGATTTACGCAACTCTTCATCAATGAATCTGGAAACCGGAAAATTCACTCCGCATTCAGTCAGCTTAGTTAGTGACGAAATCGCATCGCCAAGATCCCCACTCTCCTTCAACAAAGCCAATCTAGTTCCTGACCACTCACGTTCAGTTTCTGGCCAAATACGTCCACAGCTCGACAACTTCGCTAGCTTCACTGCACCAATGATCGCCGCACTAGCCATTTTCGAAAGAAGCTCTCCAATGCAGTCAGTCAATGCGCCATACTTCCTGAACAGCTCCAAAGCCACTCCGGACTCGATCGCCTTGGCTTTAGCTGCGCTGAGCATCTAAAAGGCTGTAGTCAGCAGTTTGCAGCGAACTCCTGCAGCGCCATCAGGACAGAAGCACCGATCATCCCATCCGCTATTCTTCACAGCGCAGGAGATTTCTTCAACTGCGCGCACCAACACATCGCCGCTGGCGCCCACTAGACATCGCTCCATAAGAAACCTGCACAGAACGCAAGGATCTTTCGCACATTCCTTATCGCCCAATACGCACTGTCCGCCATTACTAATTGATCGCTCAAACAGATCATTTACAGCGCTCTACGTAGCGCAAGTGCAGGATGTCGCGTAGTTTGCCGTTACGATTTAAGCCGGCATAGCCGGATTCGCTAGCAATCCTCCACAACACATCGCAAATCGCATCGAAGTTTTTGTTATTTGCGGACGTTTCGCAGCCACGAGACCAGTCGCACACCGCACTCCAACAACTACTGTTCAAACTCTCGTTAATCGCCACATAATGCGATGTCATCGCTGCAGAGAGCCATAAATAGAGAGCATTGCTGTTCACTGGCACCGTGCTTACAATGGCGGTGCCCAATAGTTTCTAAATGCGCTTACTGTTAAGTTCCCTCAAAGAATACCGAAGTGAATAGCGAAAGTAGTCCCGGACTTTCAATTCTCTTTCGCCTAACGCACATTTGTCAACCGCGTCGGCTACGGCTGACAGCCGTAGTAGGGCGCCTTGCAAATCATTCACGTCCACTTTGCCCAAACACAACAACTCTAACATAGAGCTAATCTCGCAAAAAATATTTTCAATACATTCGATGCCACTCGATCTGCACATGGCGACTAGCTCATTACAGACCGCAGCAGCACCACTCTCGGACGCGCTTGAATCAACAACCGCCAAAGCAACGATACGGTCAATCGCTGTTCGCCTTACACCGGCAATTTTGCCAAACCCCAGTCCGAAATCGTAGTAGCGGCAGTCATGCGCAGCCAACTCACCGCGGAGATGCCAAATGTCGGTAATAAACCTACACACTTCACCAATGCGGCCCATAGACAAATTCTCTGCAGCCATGCACCCTTTAAGTAGCGCGCAAATTTCACCCAAAAAACCCATGCAGCGCGGCGATGCGCCGGAATAATAATATCCGCCACTGCGTAGCGCACGGGCGCACGCAGCAAGAGCCGCATCCCTCATGCTTGCGTCAGCCATATCGTCGTCCAACATAGACTTTACGGTGACAATTGCTCTGATGCCATCCGCCGTGTGCGGCAGCAAATCGAAATCAAAAAGAGACCCAAACTTGCCGCTAAGCGCTTCGCACAGCGCTTTGACATTCTCTTCGGAGCGTGGTCCGCAATTGGCTAATTTATTCCTGATTTGATCTACGCAACCATAGCACACATTCCCTTCGCCGTCAACAATGGCGGCCGATATGGCTTCGCAGATCTCGCCAATTTCAGTCGCATCAGCGACGGCAGACTTATCGCCAAGAAATTTGCCGATCGCGTCGATGGCATCATCGACTTTTTTTCGGTTGCTGGCAACTTCAATGTCAAATTCTAGACATCGCACCACATCCGCCACAGCAGCGTCACCGGCAGAACCACCGGCCGAAGATTTAAGAACATCGCACAGCACATCCATGGCGGCATTTATGGAGGCGGCGCTAGTGTCTTTTGCCACTTCGCTCGGCATCTCCACTTCCGCAAGCGCACTTACTCTCAAATCAAGGGAACTCTCCGGCGATAGCCGTAGCCAACGGCACAGGTGATCCGCCAAGAATTCGTCGATTTTCCCGTTCACACACACTGCCGCTAAGAGCTTGTCGCGCACATTTTGGTCTCCGAGACCTACACCGTTTGTGATTCCTTCCGCAATCAAGCGCTTCGCCGCATTCAACTTATCGTAATTGGCAGCGTATCTAATGGCGCCAATCATCAAAAGGTAGCTTTTTTCGCCATGGGTCACACTGGGGAAACGTAAAAGCTCCATCAACTTGTTATATTCTCTACTCACAGTTGGGGCTTTGCTTGCCATTTCCCCAAGCAAATTGTCAACGACGCTGGATAAAAGTCTGAGATTTCCACTGTCCACCTTTTCGCCATCCACAAGTACGAACTTCAAAATTTCTTCCTTGGCGGCAGTAACATCAACTGCTTCGCCGTAGGCGGCTTTGCGAAGCAAAGCCACTATGGAGTGCAGCTCGCAAATCGAAATAAGCGGCTCGACAATTACACTTTTAAAAGTGCTACCAGTTCCTCCCTTCCATGGGGGGAACTTGAGCGCCGCAAGCAATTCATCGGGGTTTTCGTTTTGGAGTGCGGCGTCATGGATTTTTCCGCAGCCATATCCTTTGAAGCCGCAAAAACTTGATAGTAAAATTTCTTCGCAGGTTTGGTTGACCTTCCCATCGACAAAAACGGCAGATTCGTATGCCGCAAAAACCTTTTTGAAGTCAGCCTCTTTGCCCTCGAGCGCGGCAAACAAACTGCTTCTAGCGGTCGACATCTCGCTAAATTTCGCCGCCGCTAGCGCTGCGCGGGACAGTGCGACATTCGCATTATGATGATGTTTGGTGCTGTCACCAAATGAAATGGCCAGCTTCGCTAAATCGTCGGCGTCAGCGGCCGCGGGTTCGCCAAACGGCAAAAGCAAATGGGGGAGTTTGCCAAAAACAAGATGCGCGAAATAACCCTCACGGACATTAAGGCGACTCAGGCAGCTACTGTAGTCCACTCCACCGCGAAATTTGTCGAGGGAAGACTTCCACCCGTCGGTCACATCAGAAACTAATCCTCCTACGGCAGCAATGACTTCTACACGGGTAGTGGTAGGCGGTTTTTTACCGCTCACCGCTGCAATGACTCCAAGATATGCTCCATAGGCTATAGCAAGCTCTTTATTTCTTGCGTAATCACCATCAGATTTTTCGACCGCGGCAGCGGGAGGACTATAGCCAAGGAGCTCCATAAGACCAGCTGTGTGACATCTGATTTCCTGCGCACCATCAGAAGTCCTGTCGGTGAAATGCGCAAAAATATCCTTAAGTCCGGCTGCGGCACTGCCGTCGCCATAGCCATCGCGGCACAAGTTTTCGATGCAACTCATAATGCAACGCACATGTTTCCTATGCCAAGATTCTAAGTTGCAATCAGCTCCTCCGGACGCATTCCGCAAATCATTCCCCAACTCCCCACGCAGCGAACCAATCAATTGGTCGGCCAAATTGATAACTTTTCTAGTTTTTTCGAGGTCACTGTCGCACTTTTCAAGTGCGCCCACCGCTTTTGCCCGCAATCTTTCACTAATGGCAAGACCAGGTTTTGACGGCACGATAGGGGTTTTGCCCGCTTTAGCGGGGTCCAGAAGCGCATTTTGAAATAATTCAAAGGCTGACTCGTCAACATTCCACTTTTCTCCGCTACGTACGGTTAACCGTAAGCGCATGGCGTCGACGAAGCCCTCAAGCAATCGATCCGATTCATCTTCACTTTCCCGTTCCCTCAGAAGAGATGCCCACACGGCGACGGCGCAGTTGGTGCGCACAGAGTCGTCTTGATCGGAGCCGCAATATGCCACCACAAGCGCTGCGGATTTATCGAGCGCAGTTTCGCACAGTTTCGCGTCCTTGCTTGTCGCGGCAAAATCAAACAATTCACCAACAAGATCGATCGGAAACGGAACTGACTCATTTCTCCACTTGCCATCTTCAGAAACAAATAGGCAGAGCCCGCCACTTATGGCGACTCCGGCATGTGACAGCTCCGCAAGCTCAGTTACTGCTTTGTCGCCGACAGCTTTGATGAACATGTCATCTACGTGATGCAGTGCGCAAATCGAAATGAGCGGCTCGGCAATTGCCCGTTTAAAAATGCTACCGGTTTCCGCACTCCATTGGGTCGACCCGAACGCCTCAAGCAATGCATCGGGGGTTTTGTTTTGGAGTGCGGCTGCACGCAATTCATGGTTATTACCTCTGAAGCCGCAAAAATCTGATAGAAAAAATTCTTCGCAGATTTGGTTGACCTTCCCATCGACAAAAACGGCAGTTTTGTATGCCTCGAGAACCTTTTTGTAGTCCTTTTCTTTGCCTTCGATCGCGGCAAACAAATGTTTCTTGGCGGCCTGCATCTCGCTAAATCTCACCACACCTATCGCGCCCATGGATAACTCGACATTCGCATTATGGGGATGGTCGGTGCTGTCACCAAATGAAATTGCCAACTTCGCTAAATCGTCGGCGTCAGCGGCCGCAGGTTTGCCAAACGGCAAAAGTAAATTGGGGAGTTTGCTAAAAACAAAACTCGAAAAACGCCGTTGGATCGTTTCACTGCCCCGTTCGACGGGCGCAGAGCTCCGCCACCCATCGGCAGCATTAAAAACTAATTCTCCTACTGCAGCAATGACTTCTCCACGGGTGGTGACAGGCGGTTTTTTACCGCTCACCGCCGCAATGACTTCAAGATATGCTCCATAGGCTGCAGTAAGCTCTTCACTGCTTGCGTAATCACCGTCAAATTTTTCGACCGCGGCGTCGCGAGGGCAATAGCCAAGAAGCTCCATGAGATCAGCTGTGTGACGTCTGATTTCCGTCGCACCATCATAAGTCCTGCCGGCGAAATGCGCAAAAATATCCTCAAGTCCGGCTGCGGCATTGCCGTCGCCGCAGCCATCGCGGCACCAGTTTTCGACGCAACTCAAAAGGCAACTGACGTGCTCATTGTGCCAAATGTAGTCCGCATCTTTTTCGGCGACATCCAGCAAATCATTCAGCCCGTGGGCCAAACCGAAAACTTGCCCAGTTTTTTTGAAGTCACTGTCGCACTTTTTAAGTGCGTCCACCGCTTTTGCCCGCAATCTTTCACTAATGACAAGACCAGGTTTTGACGGCGCGATAGGGCTTTTGCCCGCTTCGGCGGGCTCCGGAAACGCATTTCGAAATAATTCAAAGGTGGACTCGTCAACATTCCACCCTTCTCCGCTACGTACGGTCAACCGTAAGCGCATGGCGTCGACGAAGCCCTCCAGCAATCGATCCGATTCATCTTCACTTCCTCCCCGTTCCCTCAGAAGAGATGCCCACACAACGCCGGCGCAGCTGGCGCGCACAGCAGAGTCGTCTTGATCGGAGCCGCAATATGCCACCACAAGCGCTGCGGATTTATCGAGCGCAGTTTCGCGCAGTTTCGCGTCCTTGCTTGTCGCGGCAAAATCAAACAATTCATCCACAAGATGAATCGGAAACGGAACTGACTTATTTCTCCACTTGCCATCTTCAGAAACAAATAGGCAGAGCCCGTCATCTATGGCCATTCCGGGACGTGACAACTCCGCAAGCTCAGTCATTGCTTTGCCGCCGGCAGCTTTGATGAACAGGTCCTCTATGGGCCGCAACTCGCAAATCGAAATAAGCGGCTCGACAATTACACTTTTAAAAGTGCTACCAGTTCCTCCCTTCCATGGGGGAAACTTGAGCGCCTCAAGCAATGCATCGAGGTTTTCGTTTTCGAGCGCGGCGCAATGGATTTTTCCGTGGCCATGTTTTCCGAAGCCGCAATGCAATGATAGAAGAATTTCTTCGCAAGTTTGATTGACATTCCCATCGACAAAAACGGCAGATTTGTATACCTCAAAAACACTTTCGTAGTCATTTTCTTTACCTTCGAGTGCGGCAAACAAACTGCTTCTAGCGGCCTTCATCTCGCTAAATCTCACTACACTTATCGCATCCATGGACAGCTCGACATTCGCATTATTGGGATGCTCGGTGCTGTCACCAAATGAAATGGCCAGCTTCACTAGCTCGTCAGCGCCAACGCGGCCACCAAGCGGCAAAAGTAAATTTGGGAGTCCGCTAAAAACAAAACTCAAAAAATACCGTCGGATCGTTTCACGGCCACGTCCGACGGACGCAAAGCGCCGCCACCCATCGACAGCATTAAAAACTAATTCTCCTACGGCAGCAATGGCATCTCCGCGGGTACCTGGCGGTTCTCTATGGCGCACATTTGCAATGGCGTCGCGCACTTCAAGATATGCTCCATAGGCCATAGCAAACTCTTTGCTTCTTGCGTAATCACCGTCAAATTCTTCGACCGCGGCAGTGGGAGGGCTATAGCCAAGGAGCTCCACAAGATCAACTATGCCACATATGGCTTCCTGCCCCAAAGTAAACATGCCGCTGATGCTCCACTCCAGAATATCCGCAAGTTCGGCTGCGGCACTGCCGTCGCCACAGCCATCGCGGTACCAGTTTTCGACGCAACTCATAATGCAACGCACATGTTTCCTATGCCAAAATCTTAAGTTGTAATCAGCTTCTCCGAACGCATCCCGCAAATTATTCTCCAACTCCCCACGCAGCGAACCAATCAATTGGTCGGCCGAATTGATAACTTTTCTAGTTTTTCCGAGGTCACTGTCGCACTTTTTAAGTGCGTCCACCACTTTTGCCTGCAATCTTTCACTAATGACAAGACCAGGTTTTGACGGCGCGATAGGGTTTTTGCCCGCTTCGGCGGGCTCCAGAAACGCATTTCGAAATAATTCAAAGGTGGACTCGTCAACATTCCACTCTTCTCCGCTACGTACGGTTAACCGTAAGCGCATGGCGTCGACGAAGCCCTCCAGCAATCGATCCGATTCATCTTCACTTCCCCGTTCCCTCAGAAGAGATGCCCACACGGCGACGGCGCAGTTGGTGCGCACAGCGGGGGCTCGACCGGAGCCGCAATATGCCACCACAAGCGCTGCGGATTTATCGAGCGCAGTTTCGCGCAGTTTCGCGTCCTTGCTTATCGCGGCAAAATCAAACAATTCACCCACAAGATCGATCGGAAACGGAACTGACTTATTTCTCCACTTGCCATCTTCAGAAACAAATAGGCTGAGCCCGCCACTTGTGGCAGCTCCGGCATATGACAGCTTCGCAAGCTCAGTCACTGCTTCGTCGCCGGCAGCTTTGATGAACAGGTCCTCTATGGGACGCAGCTCGCAAATCGAAATGAGCTGCTCGACAATTACACTTTTAAAAGTGCTACCGGTTTTCCCATTCCATTGGGGCAACTTGAGCGCATCAAGCAATGCATTGGGGGTTTTGTTTTGGCGCACGACTGCACGCAATACTTCATAGTCATTATGGCCGAAGCCGCAAAAATCTGACAGTAAAATTTCTTCGCAGGTTTGGTTGACATTCCCATCGACAAAAACGGCAGATTCGTATGCCGCAAAAACCTTTTTGAGGTCATCTTCTTTACCTTCGAGTGCGGCAACCAAACTGCTTCTAGCGGTCGACATCTCGCTAAATTTCACCGCCGCTAGCGCTGCGCGGGACAGCTCGGCATTCGCATTATGGTGATGCTTGGTTTTGTCACCAAATGAAATGGCCAGTTTCGCTAAATCCTCGGTGTCAGCGGCCGCTGGTTCGCCAAACGGCAAAAGTAAATGGGGGAGTTTGTCAAAAACAAAATACGCGAAGTATTTCATACGTCCACCGTGGCCCGATTCTTTATTGCAACGCCACCCGTCGACCACGCCAAAAACTAATTCTCCCACGGCAGCAATGACTTCTCCACGGGTAACAGGCGGCGGTCCTTTGACGCTCTCCGCCGCAATGGCGTCGCGCACTTCAAGGTATGCTCTATAGGATGGCACAAGCCAGCTATCCGCATCAGCTTTTTCTACCGCGGCAGCTGGAGGGCTATAGCCAAGGAACTCCATGAGATCAGCTGTGCGACGTCTGATTTCCTGCGCACAATCATAAGTCCTGCCGGTGAAATACGCAAAAATATCCTCAAGTTTGGCTGCGGCATTGCCGTCGCCGCAGCCATCGCGGCACCAGTTTTCGACGCAACTCAAAAGGCAACTGACGTGATGCTGCTCATTGTACCAAATGCAGTTCGCATCTTTTTTGGCGGCATCCAGCAAATCATTCAGCCTGTGGGCCAAACCGAAAACTTGCCTAGTTTTTTCGAAGCCACGGTCGCACTTTTCAAATACGGCCACCGCTTTTGCCAGCAATCCTTCACTAATGGCAAGACCAGATTTTAACGGCGCGATAGGGCTTTCGCCCGCTTTAGCGGGCTCCAGAAACGCTGCTCGAAATAATTCAAGGGTTGACTCGTCAACAATCCACCTTTCGCCGCTATATGCGGTTAACCGTAAGCGCATGGCGTCGACGAAGCCCTCCAGCAATCGATCCGATTCATCTGCACTTCCCAGTTCCCTCGAAAGAGATACCCACACTGCGCCGATGCAGTCGGCGCGCACAGAGTCGTCTTGATCGGAGCCGCAATATGCCGCCACAAGCGCTGCGGATTTATCGAGCACAGTTCCGCGCAGTTTCGCGTTATTGCTTTTCGCGGCAAAATCAAACAATTCATCCATAAGATGAATCGGAAACGGAACTGACTTATTTCTCCGCTTGCCATCTCCAGAAACAAATAGACTGAGCCCGCCACCTATGGCCGTTCCGATATCTGACAGCTTCGCAAGCTCAGCACTTGATTGGTCGCCACTGCGAATAACCTTTTCTAGTTCCCGCAGCTCTTTCGAGAGATAGCTCCAAAAAGCCTTATTTTCTGCAACAACAGTCGGATCGCCAAATACCTCTTTGGCAATCTGAAATGCACCGTCACCGGCCAAATGGCCGACGACGCTAAACGGGGAAAGGGATACATCGCCATCGGCCAGTTTTCCGGCTAGAATTTTCGCCAAGGCGAAAATCTCATCCATGAGAGAAATTTCCACAGCGCATCCAGATTCGTCAGTTGAGCCACTAAACCTAACGGGCAAAGGATCTGGAACCGCCGAGACGCAACCAATCATATCGTTTAGGAGCGCAGCCCTGAACGGACTAATGGCATCTCCGCTGCCATCTTTGCCGCGCAGAGAAATTAGCGCTTTCGCGGCGGATGCCCTAAATACATCAATTTCATCACCGGCTTCCACTGCAAGTGTTAGCAGCCGACTCATCACGCCTTTATTTTGGACAATGTAATCCACAACATCCTTGCGGTCAGCAAGGTCACGCAGAAACGGCGGCGCATCGTACCAGACACCCATATCAAACTTAAACAAATCCGAAAATATGGAACATCCAAACAGCGCCTGCGCTGCTCTATTACTGTAACTCGAATCAAGCTCGGCGGCCATCGAAACCAAGGCGCCTCTCAGCTCATCTTCGCCACCTTTGCTGAGTCTGCTTACTTTTATACTTAAACCTGCAGACTCAAACAAACTATGCTGCAACAAATCACCTTCATCTGTAGGAGAAGATTTCTGGGCTGGTTTTGGTGGCGCATCGCCTTTCAGATGTGTGGACGGCCTACCGCGGGGTGCTCTCGCATGTGGCGGCGGCTTTGGTTGCGAAACGGCCGGAGGCTGCGCGGGTTTTGCTGCTGGCGGAGGAGGCGGTGGCGGAGAAGATGGTGCTGATGGGGCTGGCGGCGGTTGCGCAGCTGCAGACGGATTTGAACCAGGCTGCGGAGATGTAACTGCAGGCGGCGCAGCTGGAGGAGGCGTAGATGGAGGCACCGAAGATGCAGGCGGAGCAGGCGGCGGTGGCGAAGAAGGTTGCGGCGGTGGCGAAGCTGGCGGAGGTGTAGCCGAAGGAGGCTGCGCGGGTTTTGCTGCTGGCGGAGGAGGCGGTGGCTGAGAAGGAGGCGATGGCGGAGCAGATGGTGCTGATTGGGCTGGCGGCGGTTGCGCAGCTGGAGGAGGCGTAGATGGAGGCACCGAACCGGACGGAGAATTGGGCTGCGACGACGACGGCGATTTGCCGGACGTCGATTGCGGACCATGCAGCCCGCCAGAAGCCGAACCGCCCGGCGACGGAGAGCCAGAAGCGCCAGCGGCGTGTCCAGCGGTGGCGCCACTTCTCCCGCGGTCCTTCGGCCGTACGCGGGTGGCGGGTTTTCCAGGTTCTTCGGACGCATCGGAAGCGCCGCTGGCAATTTCCTCCCGCTGCGCTGGCGTGGCGGCGAAAAATTCACTCAGGTAGCCAATGAGCGTTTCGCGATTCTTGATTCTGCGGAAAACGTAACAGGCATATGCAACCCAAACAATTCCAACGCTAATAATCGTCAGAGCAATCCACAGCAAAGTCCGCGCCGCACCCGAACGGCAGTAAACGGCATTCAGCACTTGGTCTAAATTATAATCGACGCCTTCGGCCCGATAGGCCAATGCATGTTCAGTGACATCGTCGCTACCCTTTAATCCTTTCAGCCGTTTCCCATACCTGAAAATAACGGCGGAAGCTTCGAGGAAACCAAGCTTAAGCTCATCATTGCCGCGCATTTCTTCTTTTAAAGGGCAATTGCCAAGCAAAGTCAATGGCGAAACTCACCCTTCCAGATGGACTCGCAACAGAAACATATTGGCCGCAAAGCATCCTTACGGCTTCACCCACAATCTCTTGGGGTGAGCCATAGCCGCTGCGCAATGAGTAGTCAAACGAAATCTTCGGTCCGCAAAGACAAGCAAGGCGAACAAGTGTCGAAGCGCCACACTAATTTTAAACGGAAGATGGCGCCCCAATCGCATTGCCATCGGCGAAATAGTTGGTAGGGAATCATCTTTGCGCAATGTGTCGATGGTCGTTTCAATTGCTTTGATTTTGGCGCCATTATCTGCGACATCCTTCAGCATCGCCCCAGCCACGATGCGCACCGCCGTCCTCGCGCCTCTAAGCCCAGCACATTCTGCTTCGTCACTTTTCCCGCATTCATTTGGCCACGTGAAGCAATCATTTCCGTGCAAACGGAAATGAAAGGCATTTTCTTTTTCGGCTTTTACTAGTCATTTTTCACAATCCAATACCGACATTAGCGTTTTCCATGAATATGGAATTTGCAATTATCGATTGCTCCATCGGCGCCCTCTTTCGCTAGCGCCATACATTTTCGGAACGAGGTTGCTGTCCGGCATCCTAGCATCCTCGCAAATAAATCTCCAACCCCTTCGCATGGGGTCAGTCTTGCGTTGAAAGTAAATGGTCGGGATGACTGGATTTGAACCAGCGACTTCTACGTCCCGAACGTAGCGCTCTAGCCAGGCTGAGCTACATCCCGACTCCGCCACTGATGGACGATCGTTGGCGTCGGGCAAGGGAAAAATTCGCCAACAAAATGTTCCCGCCGGCGTAACGGACAGGTTGCATTGCGCTGCCGCACACCATAGGAATTCGCAAATGAAAAAAAATCTATTCCTGGACGGATCCCTACATCCGTGCCGCATAGGCCTTTGCCATCACTACGAAACGGCAAAGTGGCATGGCCGCGCCGTGGACGGGCTATTCTCCTCACTGGATGAACTTTTCAAAACTAGGCGAATGTCGCCGGAAGACGTGGAATGCATTGTGGCCTGCGCCGGACCTGGCAATAAAATGGGGCTGCGCGCCGTGAAGATGTTCATTGGCACAGCCGAAGCCATCGGCATGGGCAAGCCGATCTACGCCTACAATGGCCTCGAAGCGGAAGCGCGGTGGATAGTGCGCTCCATGTCCCTGCGAGACTTCTCGGTCATTGCTCCAATCGGCAAAAAGCGCGGAGCCGCCATTACGGTCACCGGCGGAATCCTCGGAAAGACTTTTGCCGTCGAAAATTCAAACTTTAGCGGCAATGGGCGCACTTTCGCCATGGACACCGGCTTTCTTCCGGCCGACGGCAATTTTGAAGCGGCTCCGGAGGTGCCGCCAAACTTTTTAATCGGCGCATTGGCGACTATGGCGCAGTCAAAAACGTTTGCGCCAATAGAACTCTAGGGCCCGCATTAATCTTTGCGGAAAATTTGGATGCACCAAAAGGCAAACGTGCTGCGGTAATTTTGTAGGCACCGAAATTTCTTTGCGCAGAAAAAAAAATGTTCGATAATGTTGCATTATCCATGAACATTCTGGCGATTTCCCCGTTGCGTCGCTCTGAAATTACGGCCCGCACCCATCTCTAGGATGGCACATTGCGGAATTTATTGGTGCCACAGCCAGTCTGCAATAGCTCGTTCGCAGCTATCTTTGGGGAGGAGAAGGTCCGTTTGCCAACAGTTCGATTTCTGGCCAGCCGCCACAATGGAACACCTCTGGCGTCGACTTATATGTTAAACTTCGCCGCCAAGGCGCCGCGGCTTCTCGCGACGGCTTGACACTTTGCCCTGCCCCTGCTCCAGCGGCCGCTTTATGGGCGTTTGCGATGGTGGAATCGATCAAATGTGTCTGCAAAGATTCCATTTTTTGTGCGTCAAGATTTTGCCCCGTTACCCACGCACTGTCCAGATGGCGTAGCGGCAATGGACTGTCCACCAATGGCCAAATTCTGACGAAATGTCCAGTCGTGCGACTCCAGTCCTAAAAATTTAGCACATTGCCTCGATGGAAGGCGGTCATTTCGACCATGGCGCCCATTCGGCGCCGACAGTAGCGACCGTAATATTTTTCACAGCTTGTCAGTGAACACAATTCTGCTTAAAGCACATAAATGGCGGCATTTCCCCGCCTGCAAATTTAAAGGCAGACCCTAGGAACAACCGTCCTGAAGCGAACTCACTATGGCGCGGAAGGCCGCCAAGTGGCGCAGCGGCTGCAGATGTTGATCTTTTTCCATGCGCTGGGAGTCGTCATAGCCTAGCCCGACGGCGATCTTTAGGTGTTCAATGGCGAACTGAGCTTGGTTGGAAGCGGCAAATGCACAGCCGAGTACGTAGTGCAAATCTGGACTGTTCGGGTGCAAAACCGCAGCGCGCACACTCACCTGTAGAGCTTCTCCAATCTGGCCGCAGTCCAAACACAGCTCGCCGAGCTTTAGCAGCGTTGGTAAATCATTGCCACATTTGGCGGCGAGCTTTTCGAAAAATGCAAGCTGAAAGGCCTTATCTTCGGCAAAACGTTTTTTCATCGTCTCACATCCTACCCAGAGGTTCAATAGCAAGCAATTTGAGTCCAATTTCCAGAAAATTCCCAGCGCTTTTGCAGAGGCCAAGTCTTCTGGCAACGGCGACATCGCCCTCTCCAAAAATGCGATTTGCACCGTAGAACGAAGAAAATTCCACGGCAAGATCATATAGGTAGGAGCAAAGAACGTGTGGGCGAAAATCCCCCATGGCCATGGCCAAAGCGATCGGGAAAAAAACCAGTCGCCGCGCCAGCGTTCGCTCTTCGGCCGTTTCCGGCACCGGTCGCGCGCTAGGCGTCGCGCCCTCATCGGCCCCGCGCCTAACGATTGCCCCTATGCGAGCGCACGCATACTGCAGATATGGCGCTGTATTTCCGTCAAACGTAAGCGCGCTATCCAGAGAAAATACATAGTCTGAAGTTCGATTTTGGCAAAGATCGCCATACTTAATGGCGCCGACGGCGACGGCACGGGCTATGCGCTCCCTTTCGCACAGATCTGCCACAGAGCTCTTTTCGGCGACAATGCGAACGGCTTGGCCAATGGCGCTGTCGAAGAGATTCTGCAGGCTCGGCGATTCGCCACTGCGCGTTTTTATGGCTTTCCCGCCGTCGCCGCAAACGGTCCCAAACCAAACGTGCCTCAGAGTCGGCACGGCGTAGCCCATTGCCCCAAACCATTTCCTGACCGTAAGAAAAAGCTGTTCAAAATGATCTCGCTGGCGACCGTCCGTAACGTAAATAATTTCATCGGCACCAAGTTCCTCAACGCGGTACAGGACGGTCGCCAGATCGGTGGCGGCGTAGTTCGATGCCCCATCAGATTTACGCACTATGAACGGCTGCTCCCCGAAACGGTCGTGCTCGCCGTGAAACACAACGAGTGCTCCATCGTCCTCGACGGCCACTCCGCACCGGAGTAGCTCCCCATAGACGCGCTCCACCATTGGGGCGTAGAACGATTCCCCCAAAACCATGTCAAATTGCACATCACAAAGATCGTAAATGCGCTGGAAAGACCCATAGGAAAGTTCGTTTATCTTCCTCCATATGCTTAGGCGGACAGGATCACCCACCTGCAGCGCAACCAATTCCCGCCTGGCCCCAAGCAGAGCATTCGGCGAACGCTCTACGGCGGCAGCGCCACGCCTATAGAGCTCCTCGATGCAATCTAGCGCATCATCACCCGAAAGCGAATCCAAGTCTAGGCCCTCTTCGGCAATTTGGCGCAGCACTATGCCGAATTGCGTTCCCCAATCGCCTATGTGGTTATCGCCAAGAGCTTTTGCCCCAAAAAATTTTTCCATGCGGCAAATTGCATTTCCGATTACCATCGAACGGAGATGACCAACGTGCATGCGTTTGGCACTGTTTGGACAGGAGTAGTCCACCACAACCGTGCGCCCGGCCAATTCAGTTGCCGCAGAGGCGGCTCTGCGAAAATTTTCGCCGTCGCCGTAGGTCGCCAGCCAATCGCCAATGGCCGAGGCATTCAGTTCCACATTGACAAATCCAGGTCCGGCAACCTCAGCGGAAGCAATGGCCCTAAATGTGCCATCGAGCATCAATTCGGCGCAAAGTTTTTCAGCAAGTTGGCGCGGATTTTGGCCGAAGCGTCCACCCATCGCCAAAATTCCATTGCACTGGAAGTCACCAAACCGTCCCGCTGCGGGGCGCACTAGGGGACAGAAATCATCGCCAAAGGCGCACCGCCCACGGCCAATTGAGCCAATTAGCCCCTCAAAGTGCCGCTGGAAATCGAACGGAGCACCACCCATAGCGATTCTTATGCATAGCGCCATTTCGCGACTGAAGTCTAGTAAATAGTGCAACCCATAGCATTTTTCACCCATTTGGCATTTTACCCGCAGACGACGCAGCGGCTAGGGCATTTTCCACTTTGCCGGCGAAATTCCGCGCCGTAGCGCTACGGCAGATTATCCGGCCACAAATTCCAACGCACCAATGGCGCTGCACATCCATCCGCCGACTCCGGAAAACCAAAAGCGCCGCCGCAATTGGCGGCATAAACGCTATGATGATTTGCTAATTTTGAGCCACGTGGGCAAATCCTGCAGCACGACGCCAGTGCCATTGGCTACGGCGCGAAGGGCGTCTTCCGCAACAAATACTGGCAATGCAGTGCGCTGCCGCAGCAGCTGGTCCAAATTCTTAATCAACGCCCCGCCGCCTGCAAGCACGATACCCCTGTCAACCAAGTCCGAAGACAGCTCAGGGGGACAGCGCTCTAGGGTTGTGCGAATCATGTCAGCAATTGCGTTTAGCGAGTCGCCAAGCGCCTCACGCACCTCCTGCGACGTCACCTGGACCGTTTGCGGCAGTCCAGTAATTGTGTCGCGCCCCTTCACCGCAATCGACAATTCCACGGCCAACGGCAGAGCTGAGCCAATGCGAATTTTTATCGCCTCCGCAGTCCTCTCCCCTATGAAAAGGTTATGGGCGCGCTTTAGATGATTGACTATGGCCGCATCCATGGCGTCTCCGCCAACGCGCAGGCTGCGCGAATAGACGACTCCGCTCAGCGAGATGATGGCCACCTCCGTCGTGCCGCCGCCAATGTCGACGATCATGCTGGCCGCCGGCTCATCTATGGGCAACCCGACACCTATGGCGGCGGCAACTGGCTCTTGCAGGAGAAGAACCTCTCTGGCGCCAGCGTTCATGGCGGACTCCTTAACGGCCCTGCGCTCAACCTCCGTAATGCCGGAAGGAACGGCAACAACTACACGCGGCGCAACGAACCGCGCAGATCGGCAAGCTTTCGCTATGAAATAGCGCAACATAGCCTCCGTCACGTCGAAATCAGCTATGACGCCATCCTTCATCGGCCTGGTGGCGACAATATTGCCTGGCGTACGCCCCAACATTGACTTCGCTTCGTCGCCGACGGCGCGCACCTTTCGCGTATCGCTGTAGAGGGCAACTACGCTTGGCTCATTCAAGACGATGCCGCGATCTCTGGCGTAAACCAACGTATTTGCGGTACCCAAATCAATGCCAAGATCATGGGAGAGAAGGCCGAAAGCTCTCCCAACGCCACCAAATAGCCTCTTGTACAGCCTTCTCACCATCGCGCCTGCCCCAGAAGGCTTTTTGCAAAGTTGCATTTTTCGCCGAAAATGTCAATGTTGTTTGCTAACTTTTCCATGGGGGAAGCACATTTCACGGAATGGCAATGGCCATCGCCGCCGCACCCTACGGATTGTTTGCCCAACGTAGCCATGGCGCCTATCATAATCGCTCCGCATGAAAAATTGACCTAGGCGCTTAGGGTTGTCAACTTTGGAATTGTTGTGGGCAGCGACAATTTGAGCGAAACGATCGCATAGAGCAGCCAGCCAACCCATTGAAGGCCGACGGCGGTTTCGTCGACAACTTGGCAAATCCGCAGCTCATTCGCAGGCAAATTGCGAACCATCCGCAAATTGCCGCCGCCGCTAATGGATCGCTGGCCGTCTAGTGTTTTATTGGGTCTCACCCCAATTCAACGCTTCCAAGCGGTATTTTTACGTGGCCGATTTTTCATTGACAGTCTGGCCATTTTGCAATTGCATAGCGCAATCTTGGGTGAGGTCGGCAGGTTGGAGGTTAGCACGCTTGCCAAGGTCGCCATATTGACTGTAAGCAAAAACTCTTTTGCGAACGTTAGCAATGCAACTATCGCGCAGCAGCTGGAAACCGTGCGGCAAACGGAGCTAGGCGTGGGGTGCATTTTCGTCCTGATAGTGTTAACAATTGTTAGCGCCGGAATAGTTTGGGTGGTGCTGGCCGCCTACGCCGCCTATGCCATCGGAAATCCGAAAACAAATCTGGGTCGCATTAGAGCGCTCTGCAGCAGTAGTGCTGCCGCCGGCGAGCCGGTCGATGGGCATGGAGAAATGAGGCATCAAGTCGCAGAAAAGGATGGCCCAACTCCAATTGGGGCAGCTGCCCAACAAAATGCAACCGGTGGCACTAGCGGTGACACTCCAGGCGGGACGCAAGGAAGTGGCGCCGGACCGCTGCGGCCACCAAGTTCGAAAGCGCCAACGCAATCGCCGCAGGGCATCACTCCGCAATCGAGCGCCCAACAGCCACCGCTCCAGCCAGCACCGGCAATTACGCAGCCGGCCACTACTCCGTCGGCAGCACAGCAATCGCCACAATCTAGCGCAGCTGCTTCTCCGCCTGCGCCAACTGGCGGAGGGAGAGGTGGCCCGTCGGCAGCTCCGCAATCGGCGGCTGCGGTTGCGCAACCTCAACGGCCTCCATCAACAGGTGAACTACCAGCGAAATGCAATGCCTACCTTTTCTTCGAGCAGCAAAACTTCTTTGGTAACAAGTCAAGTCTATCCAAATCAGCCCAGTGCGACGAGCCCCCAAGCAGACTTTTCGCTTCTTTTTTGTGTGTAGTTGATTCGAAACCGAAAAACGAGACCGACATCGACGCATTGGCGTCATGGCTTTCCTTCAAAATTGAAGACATGGAACGCACCGGGAAACCCTATAAACGACGCTGCATTTTTCAATTAATTTCTTGCGCAATCGCCAGCGGCAAAGTCTCAAGTGACGGCGTAAAAAAATTAGAAACCGCCATACTTCCAGTTAGAGAAACGTTTGCACGTGACCTGCTAGACTCCTTTGGTGAATTTTTTGGCAATCTCCTCAAAAACGGACTACTACGTGAACGGCGTCAGTACGATTGGGTTTTAAGTGCTACTAAAGCAGCTACTGAGCGGGAGTTCCTAGTTATCATCAGGGAAAATATTGACAATATGGCCGAATTGCTAATCTACGCTAGCCGGTCATACGAAGACCCAGCAAGTGGCGTTGCGGACATAAAACACTTCGCGAACTTTTTTTCGCGCGACAGTTTTTTTAGTAAGTTGATCAGGTTTTTCCCGCCAAACGACAGAAATTCGTTGGCGTGCAGAATCCTCGAAAAATATGCCGATTGCGTCAATTGCTCCGACAAAGCCAACCATCCGGAAATTGTCATGGCGATGGCGTACGCCGCCTATGTTGACGGAAGATCAACGTGCGCAAATGTCGCACTCAGAAAACTGCTTTATAATATTTCGCATGACGCGCACGAAGCCATTTGCGGCAGCAAAGATTCCGCCAAGTTCGTAGCAGCCGGATACAAGTTAACTGACGCGAAACTCAACATGAACCGTCTTCGTCAGGCTGATGATGTGCTTGAGTTTCTTCAAATTAACAATTGCGTGCTTAGCAATTTTTTGGCGCTAGCAACCAGTGGCGCCATTCCGCAGAATCAGAAAGTTAAAACTTTAGCCGAATCGGCTTTTGCCTTACTCCACGCAGCTAACCCGCAAGATTCGTACATTGGGGTCGGCTGCACACTTAGTGGCATCGAGTTGCTCGATAGTGCCGATCGCGCAGGATCAATTGAGCTGAAACAGTTCGCATTTGGCGCGGAAGATCCAACGCTAAGCAATTGCGAAATTCGAATCGGAGAGATAGTCGCAAGTCGCATTATTAACAACGATGATGTGTTTGGACATCCCGATCGCATATTTGGAGCGCGAGCATTTTTGCTGCTGCTTTCCACGCAAGTGCTGCGCAAGCTCGTTGCATATTCAAATCACGAATTGGTCACACGCAAAATTTTCGACAGTGAAAATGGCTTTTTGGCGGCAGTCATGGCTGGCGGAATTTTCTACGAACAGGCTGTATCATCCATTTCTGTCTCTTGCGGAAAATTTTCCGGCGATTCCCCATTTTTTATGGAGACCATAGCGTCTCTCGATATTCCGTCAATGACAATCGACAACGTCGAGTTGCTAACGGCGCTGCTAAAAAACATTCTTAGCGACAGCAGGATGCCGGAATACGATTGCAGTTTCAAGCGGGAAATTGCATCCTTTATGGCCCGCCTTAAAGCCAGGAAAGATGCCCTTGAAAAAACCGACGAGAAGTCTACCGTTACCGGCATCGCCGCCAAAACCATTGGCGCAATCGCCGAATTGGCAAATAGTCTCGCCAGCATTGACGGCACAATTGGTGACATATATGGTGCCACCTCCGCGGCTTGGAATGGGATGCCGTGCCGCAACCTCGCCAAACAACTGCTTGGCGCAACAGCCGATCCAGAAAAGCTTTTCGCGGACAACCCGGAGCTCATCCGGGTGCTATTGTACATTGGAACCAGTTATGCTTCAATACAAAGTGGAAACGATAGAGTTAAATCGGCATCCAAACTTTGCGACACAGTTCTTTCAAATCTATGCGCCGATGGCGATGAAACAAACAATTCCATGCTGCGCTGCTTTTCTTCGAATGCTCTATACTTTATTGCCAATCCAGTTGACGAAATAAACGCATCCAATTATACCGATGCATACGGTAAAGCGACAACAGCATTTACCAAATTACTGGATGAAATCGCCAAGTCGCCCGAAAACCTACCGCCAGTAGCCTTTTTCACCTGCGAATGGAGCAATCAGTTTTCACAATTTAAACCGTTCGGCGCAGACTGGATTAGAAAAGGTTTTCGTGTAGCTCGAAGCCGTAAAGGATATCTCTTTTCCAGTAGCCGTGGTGACTATTCAAAGGCATTCATGAAAGATGGCCCCATATACGAATTGTTTGCGAGGGAAGTCGCAAGCGGTGAACCGCCGGCAGCCAACGTCGAGCGCGTCAAGTTGGCCTTTGAAAAAGGAATTATTGGCAGGCTCTGCTTTTCCTCCGAAGGGAAATGGACAGGTGGTGACGCAAATCTGCTGATAGTCATGCTCACCGAAATGGGAAATGATCAGCGATTCAGTGCCAGCGAATGCAAAGCGCTGCTCGCGGCGCTAATTGACAAGGTAAACTCAGCAAGCAAGCAGTAAGCTGCTTGCCGCATCAGCAGTCGCCCGACGATCGGCGATTGCGACGGCACTTCGCAAATATTAATTTTTTCAAAAATTTCGCTTGCCTATCGCCGACGAATGGAATTCCTCTGCCACAGGCGATGCCAAAGCGCTGGGCAATTCCCATCTTCTTTTTTGCGCTGGCAATTTTCACGTCATTCTTCCTTTTTCCTCTGTTTTCAACAGTGCGCGGCGGATTTGTGGACGTAGACGGCAGATTTACCGCGGTCTACCTAATGGAGGCGCTGCGCAATCAGCTCTGCCGCCAATCGTTTTTTAACTCATTGGCCCTAGCTTCCCTAACGACGCTAAGCGCGCTAGCCATGGCGCTTCCACTGGCATTTTTTTCGTGCCGCTACGATTTCCCGCTGAAGAAGTTTTTTAGCGCTATGGTGCTCGTGCCGATGATATTGCCGCCTTTCGTTGGCGCCATCGGCATAATGAAAATCTTCGGCAGCCACGGAATGCTAAATGCCATCATTTTCAAGCTAGGGCACCTAAGCCATTTCCCAACAATCGACTGGCTTGGCAGACACAAATTTGGCGGGATTGTATTTTTCCAGGCACTCAATCTATACCCCATACTCTTCCTAAACATTTCTGCCGCACTTGCAAACGTCGACCCGGCAATGGAGGAGGCCGCCGCCAACATGGGCTGCATAGGGCTGAAGCGCTTCCGACTCATCACGGCACCACTGATTAGGCCAGGCCTTTTTGCCGGACTCACCATAGTTTTTATCTGGTCGTTCACGGAACTGGGCGTACCGCTGATCTTCAACTACGACCGTGTGCTGCCGGTGCAGGTCTACGGAATGCTTAAAGAGCTGGGCAGCAACCCATTCCCCTATGCCCTAGCGACCGTTGTGCTGCTGTCGTCTATTTCGTTTTACTTCATAGGGAAAAAGATTCTCGGTCGCGATGGCGCGGCAACTGTCGCCAAAGCGTCCCACGTGAGCAGTTTCCGCTCCATCTCAAAAAAAAAGAAGGCGCTCTGCGTGGCCCTATTTGGGGCAGTCATAGGCTGTTCGATGCTGCCGCACCTGGCCGTTGTGCTGTATTCATTTGCCGGCGACTGGTTTGGCACAATTCTGCCGAGCTCATGGACCCTTAAAAATTACGGCGCAGCACTCGGCCATCCCCTAGCCGTATCGGCCATTCGCAACAGCCTCACATACGCCGGCTGCGCAACAATTGCCGCCATACTCCTCGGCACGGCCACGGCGCTCGTTACGGCGCGCAGCCGCATCGCCGGCAGGGGACTCCTAGACGCACTGGCGATGATGCCTTTGGCCGTACCTGGCATAGTTATCGCATTTGGCTATTTGGTCATCAGCCAAAGGGGACGCTTTTTCGCATTCCTCAACCCAATCGCAAACCCAACTGCACTACTCATAGCGGCGTACTGCATCAGGAAAGTGCCATTCATGGTGCGATCGGCCGCTGCCGGCCTACAGCAAACGAGCGCCACCTACGAAGAAGCCGCCGCCTGTCTCGGCAGCCCTCCGGTAAAAACGTACGTAACCATAACATTGCCGCTCATTTTCGCCAACATACTTGGGGGCGGACTTATGGTATTCTCGCAGACGATGATGGAAGTTTCAGACTCCATGATCATCGCCCAGAAGCAGCAATTTTACCCCATAACGAAGGCCATCTATGAGTTGATAAATCTGATAGGCAACGGGCCCTACGTCGCCTGCGCGCTTGGAGTTTGGTCCATGGCGCTCCTGGCGACGGCCCTATTTACCATGGCCCACCTGCTCGGCAAAAATATGGGGGCGCTGTTTCGCGCATGACATTTTTGCATGGAGCCCTTTAAAATTCTATGGCCGCCAACAGATTAGCTAGGCGGCGAGCCACACTTCCATTAGCGTTGACAAATCTGCAGCGGTTGCCAGCTGTGCCTAATGGCGATTGTTGGCACGGCATTAACACTTCTGACAACGCTTGACAGCAAAGCCGCGGAAATAGCGGCGGAACTTTTCCCGAAGTGCGTAGACGCCGCCAAAGGGGGAGGTAAAATCACCGACAAACATCTCTGCGAAAAGATTAATGGCAACGCCATATTGCGAAGTGCGTGCGCGCGGCGAAAAATCGAATACATTCATGCGTCGTTTTTCGCATCAGCAGTCAAGTTCCTATTGGTGTGCCTGCGCGCATTTGTTGCAGCCATTTTAATTCCAATCAACATCATAATTTTGCCGCTCACCAACTACGTGCTAGACCAGGAAATGGAGAAGCTGCGCCCTCTTCCGTCTGTGAGCGCAGCCAACAAAGGCGAAAAAACGGCAGCCGCCTATGTGTCCGACAAAAGAATCATAGGCGAAGTCACGGAGCGCTCCGGGAGCGAACCAGATAGCTCATGCGGACCCAACAACGGCATAGGCTCACATTACTATAATGCACTGGCGCATCGCATTACCATTGCGGAATGTACGGCAAATTCAGATTTGCCAACGGCATTGGCATTCGCCGCCCACGAATGCGGCCATGGCGAACAGCGCATTTTCCTGTTGGTGCGATCGGCGTTGCTCATAATTTGCTCCATATCGGCACTAGTTGGCTTAGCGATTTTAACCGTATCCCCAATTGTTGGAACCATAATGCTGATAGTCGGCGGCGTAGCGCTGCTAACCGCACCCATAGCGCTGGCCATGTGTGAAATAAACGCGTCGCAGCGCGGCATAGTAAATTTGATCGCCTACGACTACATCACTACGCGGAAAGATGCCGAAGAAGCTTCGTTCGCACTGCAGCTGGCAGCCACCACCTACCTGGCCGCCATAGTGAGTTCGTTTGCGGGAATCTTCTACTAGGAACAATTGATAGCGCACAATTGCTCACCAAAGAATTGAATGGCGCATAATTTTTGGCAAAAGAACAAGCGACACCGCGTAGAAAAACCTTGGCCAATCGCTACAATTGGCCATTATTATGGTCGCCCAGAGAGAAGTTTCTCTCCATTGGCAAATGAATGATCATGGATCAGGACATTGTCACACTGGCGCGCAGTGCAGTGCCATGGCTTTCCAGCGACGGCAATCAAGTGGCCATTTCTTCGCGCGTCCGCCTGGTGCGCAACCTCGCCGACGAGCGATTTCCCGGCTGGGCTAAAAATGAACAGCAATTTAGCGCACGGGAGCGAGTTCACTGCGCCGTTGCGGACAGCTACCCCACGGTGCGCCATTGGCGCATGGAAACGCTCGCGCGGAATGAGCGAGAACTATTTGCGGAGCGGCGCATCGCCGGGAAATTTTTCGCTAAAACAGCCGACCTCGCCGAAGTGGCCATCGAGAAGGACCAACATCTTGCCTTTCGCATAAACGATGGAGACCATTTAAAAATTTCCTGCACACTGCCGGGGCTGAACCTATTCGCCTCCCACGAAATGGCCGATTCTGCCGACAACTCCATCTCAAACCGCCTTGAGTTTGCCTTCGACGAAAAGCGTGGATTTTTAACGGCAGACCCAGCCGACATGGGGACGGGGCTGCGCGCCTCACTGCTGCTCTTTTTGCCGGCGCTTTCCACGGCGGAAAAAATTGGCCAGATAACACACGCCATTCAGCAACTCGGATGCTCAGTTGGCGGATTTGGAGGCGCCGGAACTGGCCCGGAAGCCTGCATTTTTCAGGTGCACAATCGCATTACACTCGGAGAAAGCGAAGAAACCATATTGCGCCGCATGGCGGCCCTCGGCGAAACCATAGCTGAACAGGAGCTTGCGGCCCGCAGCGAAATGGATAGCACACTTTCCAGCCTAATCGCGGACCGCATGGCGCGGGTGATAGCCATGCTCTGCAGCGCGCGCGTTGTCACGCTGCAAGAAGGACTTGCACTGCTTGGGCAGGCGCGGCTGGCCGCTTCCCTGGGCTACATTGAAAGTCGTTTTCTCCAAAAAATAGACGAACTCCTGATCGCCATCCTTCCAATACACCTCCAACTGCGCTACGGCGAATGGGTCAAGGACGATAAATTGGACGCTCTGCGCGCAGACATGCTTCGCCAAGCTTTTGCCAAGGTGCAACTACTCCGCTAAAATGAGATGCGCCCCATGTTGGAAGTGCGTAAATTGGAAAAACACTACGGCCGCAATGCCGTCGTCCGCTGCGTAGATTTCGACGTCGGCCTCGGAGAAATAGTTGGTCTCCTCGGCCCAAACGGCGCCGGCAAAACTACCACCTTTCACATGACCGTTGGCCTCCTGCGCCCCACTGGCGGCAGCATCCATTTCGAAGGCAAAGACATCACAAATCTTCCGGTCTATAGGAGAGCCAGGGTCGGACTGGGCTATCTTCCCCAGGAGCCATCCGTTTTTCGCCGTCTATCGGTGCGCAAAAATCTCATGGCCATAGCGGAACTGCTTCCACTTTCGCGCAGCGATCGGAGGCGGCGCGTTGAGAAATTTCTGGACGATCTCGCCATCGCAAGCATATCAGACCGTCGAGCAGATGAGTTGAGCGGCGGAGAGCGAAGGAGGCTGGAAATAGCTAGGGCTCTACTTCTCGAACCGAAATTATTGCTGCTCGATGAACCTTTCAGCGGCGTTGACCCCATAAGCGTGGGAGACTTGCAGCGCATCATATTGCAACTGCGCAGCAAATCCATAGGCATACTCATAACGGATCACAACGTCAGGGAAACGCTGTCCATAGTGGACAGAGCCTACCTCATTCACAAAGGCTGCGTTCTGGCCTCCGGAAACAGAGATTCGCTCCTGAATAACCCGCTAAGCAGGAAGCACTATCTAGGTGAAAACTTCCACATTGACGCCCCACTGGGGGCAATGGCGGCAAAATGATTAATGGCGCGCCGGACGGGCGAAGCCGGAAAACTGCATTGACCGGCCAATCGCGTCGCCGTAGGAGTCTGCCGTGCGGTTGAAAGGTGAACATTTAGACGCTGCACTTTCGCTCGGCCTCGCATTCGCTCTGCGCACGCTGCCAAGCGGAGCCCTTTCGTGCGCATCCTACACGGCCAAAAAAATTTGCCAATGGCGCCAAGCGACATTGACGCTGTCGGCGCTGTTGGCTGCGGCGGCAATTGTCTTTTTCGATTTATGTTAAATTTTTTCGAGCTCACTTTCCTAGCGGTACCGCTGGCCCTGTGCCTATGTCCAGTCTTTGTGCTCAGGGGCAAACGCTGCGACAGCAGTAGGGCGATTTGCATTTTTGAGACACCGGCAATGGGTGCCTTGGCGCTAGCACTTGCGAGACAAACCCATCACATTTCGCCAAAGATATGCGCCACGCTTCTATTTTTTTCGCTGCCGATGCTCCACGGAATCGCACCATTTGATAGATGGCTACGCTTCGAACTGCACCTGCGCAGCGCCATTTGGTCCTCGGTGCGAACAATTTCTCTCGCTGCGCTGCCATGGCTGGCTCACGGTGACATTTTGCCTATTGGGAATTTTGCCCTAGCACTGGCCATCCTCCACGGCGCCCTGTACCTGCGCCGCATCATGGCCGATGGAGACAGTGTGCGATCCAGAAGCGGCACAGCACTTGCCTCCATCGGAGCAGCACACATCATCGCATTGCGGTTCAACTGCGCAACACTCGCGCTCACATCACTCTTGCTGCAGCTGGTGCTCATTCGGAAAGCCATCCGATCGGAGGCAGCCGGATGCTAGTGGGCGGGCTGCAAAAATATACGCTGATCGATTTTCCAGGTCGCGTTGCCTGCGTGCTATTTACCCAAGGGTGCAACATGCGTTGCCCATTCTGCCACAACGAAAGCCTGTGGCCAATGGAAGGCAACGGCCAGCTATCGGAAGACGATTTTTTCCTCTTTCTGCAAAATCGGATCGGAAAACTCGACGGAGCAGTAATTTCCGGAGGAGAGCCAACCCTGCAGCCGGACTTGGCTGAAGTTTTCAAAAAAATTCACGGGCTCGGATTTGCGACAAAATTGGACACAAACGGAACGCGCCCAGACGTCCTGGAACGGCTGATCGGCGAAGGACTCGTCGATTTCGTAGCCATGGACCTAAAGCATCGTCTAGACGAATACTCCGTCGCCTGCGGCACACATGTAGACCTAAGCTCCATCAAAAAATCGCTGGCTCTGCTAAAATCCAGTTCTCTGCACTATGAATTGCGCACGACCGCAATCCCCGCCATACACAGCATGGACCACCTGAAATCGCTCAGCGCCATCGTTGCCGGCGCGCCACGCTTTACGCTGCAGAATTTTTCTCCAAAAAATGCGGCAGCGCCGTGGCTGCGGCAAACCAAGCCGTTTCAACTCAGCCAACTCGAACAATTGCGGCCAATTTTTGAACCAATTGTTGGCAAGTTCACAATACGCTAGCGGCAATAGGGAGGCGCCTTTGCTGAAAAGTGAAACCTCAACTGCGCATAGGCGGCGTGGCCGGAAAATGCTATGGCAGTGCAGCTGCCTGAAATTGAACGGAGCACCAGTAAATTTTATTGACGCCACGTGGACCAATGCTAAACTTAAAACATGGCATCCATGACAAGTGCTGTCCACATGTACGGCAGCAGTCTTCGCCTTCATCCTCACCTAGCCGACGTGGAAAACTTCAAATGTGCTGTCTCCAAATTGCGCGACGGCAAAATGAGCTTCGGAAACTTCATGGACTATGTGCTATATCGACTGTTTCTATTTCAAGCGAAAAATGCCAGGGGCTACATTCAAAACGACAGCGCAGCCGATAGAAACAAGTTAGTTGGAAGCCTCTCGGAACTTGACTGCAATTCCAAAATATGCACGCTATCACCGGACGAAGCAAACACTGTTGCCACCTCCTTTCATTTGGCGCTAGGAGATGGCGATGAGCGATTACGAGCAGAATTCATCGGCTCAGTCAAAAAGTATGCACATAGGATTAGCGTCAGAATTCCAGACAATAATGAGCTGGTCCCTTTTTCAGAATTTTGCTCAAATTCTAATGAACAATGGAAAAAAAAATTTGGTTCATCCATCGCCGACTTTAGCCAAAGCACCGTTTCCGATGAGCTATCCAAAACTTTTTCGCATAGGCCAGCAGCGCCATCAATGGCCAAAACACACATCCGAGAAGATGGTGGACGCGTGAACTTCAATGTTCCGCCAGGACCAAGCCCAGATGACAGTAGCAGCGGCAAGCAAATTGCAGACGACATTACGCAGCAAATCGCCAAAGCTAGATCGATCGACAAAGATCACGTCGCCACCAAAATTACCAGCGTGGCATTTGACGCATCGAGCGGCACATTGGAAATTACGCTGCCGCAGCGCGGCGGAACAGTGACGTATCTATGCGAAACAAATGGGGCAGATTTGAATCTGATTGCCGAAGTTGTCGCTGAATTGCAGTGCCCAACAACCACAACGCACATAGCGTGCAGTGGCGCAATTGACGTGAAATTTTTTAGAACCTTAGCGGCAAAAATAATTGAAAGACACTGCGAAAAGCACGGACATATTCATGTGCTAATCATTGCATGCAAAGACAACGGAAAATTTAAAAAAATCACCGATGCAATAGCTAAACTTCAAAATGGGAGCAGCATACACGTAGAACGAGACCTAACGGCGGACGAGTAGGGCAAACGGGACGGTTTGACGGCAAAAATGACTAGCCCTGATTTCGAAACAGAGTCTGCGCACCCTGGCCAAGCTTGTCGGCCGTCTTAGAGCTAACATCATTCATGTAGGCAAGCTGCGTCAGCTGGTACTGTATTTGGATAAGCTCCTTCATCGTAATGTCACCCTTCCCAACGATGCCGACTATGTTGTCTACTATGGCGTTCAATTTTTTACGAAAACTGCCAAGTGGACGCAAAATATTGCCGGCAAAAGGCTTTTCGGATCTTGCGCTCTGCCCTGCGGCTCCGACGATATTCCCGTTTAGCATGTCCGCAAACGAATCAACATTTCTCCACAGAACGGACCCAAACGGTTCACCGCCAACTGCACCATCCCCAGTTGCCTGGAGACCATGCATTTGCACCTCGTCCACTACGCCATCGGACATAATTTTTACCAGTCGCTAGCGCCTATTTCGCTCACGCAAATAGGCAAAATCTTCGGTTTTTAAATGGCGGGCCAACTCTACGGCGCAGTCGTCGCTGCCGTCTTCAATTACGGCATTCAAAATTGCATCGCTCTCATCAACGGCACCGGACATGCGAAACACCATGGCAGCCATGGTATCCACTAGCAAATTTTCCGGATTCAGCTTCTTTGCCCGCTTAACCAAAGTGTCGCAAGCTGCCGTCAATTTCCCCAGATTCATCTGGGCCATGGCCAAACCTATGAGTGGCAATTCGGATTTTGGCCTTACCGCCGAAATGCCATCAAAGATAGTCGCCGCCTGGGTGGGCCTGCCTTGGCCGCAGGCTACGTAGCCAACCTCCATCAGGAGCTGGAGCCATTCGGAGCGCACATCGGCGAACTCCTCCGGAATCTCACAGCCATAGCGATGCTGCGAAGTCTTTGCCATCGATCCGTGACCCCTAGCGCATGTTCGACGTTGTACGGGACAAAGCGTCACCGGCGGCGCGCAGCGTTCCCGTCGCCAAACCGGACGTAACGCCCCACGACTGCACCATGCCCTGCACTCTGAGCAGCGCCCCCTGGTCAATGTTGCTGCCGCTTTTGGCTATATTCTCAATTGACTTATTTAATGTATCCTCCTGATCATGAACGACTTTTCCGAGAACTTCGTACAGATTTTCTAGCGTGTGGACTCCGCCGGCGGCCCCACTGCCGAAAAGCGACTGGTCAAACTCATTTGATGCCATCTATGCCTCCAAAGCAAGGTCAGGTTGCCAATTGCCAACCGAAATGTCAACCGCGAAAATTCTTTATGACGAAAATTGCCGCAAGAAATGATTTTTTCAGCGATTCATAGGCGGCAAAGCGCTTTGGATCGAGGCCGCCAAGGAGGATTTGATTTATGCGGCCAAGCCCAGCCATCAATTTGTCCAACACCTCTCGGCGGCGCGACGGACTGCATAGCTCCAATTCGAGCGGAACAAGGGCAATTTTTTTCAGATCTCCCGGCAATCTCAACGGAGAGCCTCCAGCCGCATATTGATGCGCCGACCTTCACGGCTAAGGGATAGACCGTCGGACGCTATGCCGTCCACCCTCCAACCGCTCGGCAAAAACGAGCCTATGAAATATTTATTGCCGTCACCGGTCGCCACCCAGCTTAGTCCAGACGAACTTATGGTGATGGAGCGTATGGGCTGAGGGAAAAACGCATTAATTGACGTTTCCGTCTGCGCCGAAAGCGTTTGCACGTCAAAGTCGAGCGGAACTATGTCGGCAAACATGGCGATAAACTCCTCAGCTGCCGCCTTCCAGCGATCCATCTGGAGGGCGCTAATTTTACCCTGAAACAGAACGCGGCCGGCTTCGGGCACAACGCTGACGTAGTTGGCTAGACCATTGCGCACCAATACTTCGTTCGCAACTGAAGTAACTTGATCGGGAGTCATCACGTCATTTTGTATTTTCCTAACGCCGGCAATGTCAGTCGCAAGGCGCGAGCGAACTTTTTGCCAGGCGTCGGTATCATAGACGTAGCCGCTAATCGCGTATGCGCCCGGCTGAATGGGAACGACGCGAAATTTCCCGTCAATGGTGCGCAACTGCTCCTCTATGGATTCTATTATTTTTTCTTGGCTGCGAACCACATAGTAAACGCCAGGATAGGCGGAGCCGATGATTGCCCGCAGATCCTGCAACTCACCGTTGGTCTGCACATAGCCGTCGACGACAATTTGCCCCCTATCAACGCGGACGGAAACGGACGGGTAAAGGCCAATTGCCGCAATCTGGGAGCGAATAACTCGCTCCGTATCGGCTGCATTTGGCTTCTTTTTCTTGGGAATGGCGCAAATGACGACGAGCAAAGTAACTATCACCCCCAGAAAAATGAATACGGCACTCACGCGGCGGCGGCGGCGATTCGCCATCTCGACCCTTTCCCTTGCGGCCCTCAAAACGGACGGTCCAACCGCCATATTCACCTTTGCTGACACTTCGCCGGGAACCTCCATTTCGCCGGTCTCAAGCGCCGGCACGTCATCGGGGCCATATTTCGTCCACTCACCATCGGTCGGACCAATGAGCATGTGCGTAGTTCCGACCGTCACAAATTGGAAGTCGCCTATGGCAGTCGGAGTTTCTCCGCCGATTTGCTTGCCGTTGAGAAACGTATTGCCACCCAGCGACTTCACAAAAAGATGGCCTCCATCATAGCTGATTTCCGCATGGAGCGGCTGCACGAGCGCATCGGCCAAAAGAAGCTCTGCGCCGTCACCGCTGCCGACGGTCAACACCGCATCGTTGCCGTCCATCTCCACTTCGGCGCCGGTGTGAGGCCCCGTAAGCAACTTGATGCGGTAACTTATTCCACCTGTACCCCTAGCCGACACTATTGATTGCGCGAGTGTGCCGGCAGTCCATAGGCGTGTCAAATGGAAATGTGCACTTCACCCAAACATTTCACAACTTTTCCATCAAACTTCGCCGTTGACTTTGTCGGCGCCGCCATTGGTGATCATTTTCGCCAAACGCAGATGTGCGCCGGGGGGTTAGCTCAGCCGGTTAGAGCGCCAGTATCACACACTGGAGGCCGACGGTTCGAACCCGTCACTTCCCACCATTTTGCCGCGCCGCCAATTGGGCGGCGCTGGCGACCAAAGATTCAGCTTGGCGACACATTGGCGATCAGATCAGGCCTGGCCGATCTCACTCACCAGGCGCACATAGGCCTCGCATTTGGAATCGAATGGTTTGCCGCCGCTAATGCGGCCAAAATCTATGAGCGACAGCGCTCCGCCAAGCTCCACGTCGCGGCCAACGACGCCAGATTTTCCAGCCAAAGCGCAGTCAACGGCCATGGAGGCGGACTCTTGGATTAGGCGCAGATCAACGGCATTTGGCGGCGACGAACGGGCAAAGTATCCACTTTTTTGGACGAGAGTTTTTTCGGCGCCTATGTGGGCGGCAAGATGCTCACCGAACCATTTGCCGGGATTGATTCGGTCCAGCTTAACGTGGCCGAAGGCGTCGCGAGGAATGTCCGCGCCCTCCGCTTCCATTTCATTGAGAATGGTTTCGAGTCCAGCGCCCTCGCTGACAAATAGGTTCACGTTGCCGACCGTTTCCATTATGCGCCGCAAACGATCGATCTCAGCAGCCATATCCCACTGCAGCTCCGGAATGTACACTCCATGGATGTCCCAGCGGCGGCGATCAAGGCCTATTTCCGGAAGAAATTTTTTTTCGGACAGCAAGTTGCGATAGCGTATTGCCGCTGAAGCCGTTAGCCAGCCGCAGTGCCTACCCATGACCTCGTGAACGATCAGCATGCGCGGCGCCGTCGTACATTCGTTGGCAATGTGATCGAAAAATGCAGCACTTTCCTGGGCAGCCGTATCGGCTCCAAGCGTTAAAGTGATTGGAAATACATCGTTATCGATCGTCTTCGGAAGCCCAACAACGGCAATTGGGTGGCCATCACCGCAAAGTTTGGCTGCCAGCTGCGCCGCAACGGCGTTTGTGTCGTCGCCGCCGATGGTGTGCAAAATTTCTATGCGGTCCTCCATGAGTCGTCTAATGGCCACCGCATGCGGATCCTCACCATCGCCAATCAGGCCTCGGCGACGGCAATCGTCTCCGTTGGCCAATTTTATGCGGCTATTGCCTATGGCGCTGCCCCCAAACGCACTAAGGCAGCCGGCGGCGGCACAAATTTTTTTGTCAACGACGAGATAGTCTCCGCCAAGGAGGCCGCCGTAGCCGTAGCGGTAGCATATAATTTCGACTTCCGGAGCAACTTGGCCGTAACGTCCGATTAGGCACCCAATGGAAGCGGAGAGACATGGAGCAATCCCTCCTGCCGTCAAAATTCCGACGCGGAGTTTCGCCATGGGCGCCATGGAAGGATTTTTTTGTCCCATTCCAAGCATTTCCTGCGCGGTAACTCGGAAAACAAAGCATTGCTTGACCGTCGGCGGAGCCGTTCTAGCTTTTGGCGACCAAATTCGATGGCGACGAAATTTCGCGCAGATGAGTTGCTCGTGGAGAGCGGTCTAGCAGAAAGCAGAACTGCTGCTGCACGCATGATAATGGCTGGCCAAGTTTTCACCGATTCCATGTCGGTCGATAAGCCGTCACGGACATACGGCTCGGCCACAAAATTTTACGTAAAAAATCCTCCGCGCTACGTTAGCAGGGGAGGAGAAAAACTGGCTGGGTTTTTTCGAATCTACGGAGAACCATTGGCCGGAAAAAGGATTCTGGACATCGGAGCCAGCACTGGAGGGTTTACGGATTTTCTGCTGCAAAATGGCGCCGCCTCGGCCGTTTGCGTCGACGTCGGCCACGGCCAACTCCACTACAAACTGCGATCGGACGGACGCGTCACCTGCATCGAAGGCGCCAACGGGCGCCGATTGGGCGAAATTCTCGATGGGGCCGCGTCATTTCATTTGGTGGTCATGGACCTGTCATTCATATCCCTAAAAAAAATCCTTCGCGAAGCGTGGCCGTTCCTCTCCTCCGGCGGCCTACTGATCGCCCTAATAAAACCGCAATTTGAGGCCACCAAAGAAGAGGCGAGGCAATGGAGGGGCGTCATAGGCGACGAATCCATACGGAGCCGAGTGCGCAGCGAAATCGCGGACTTTATCGGGCTAAATCTTTCCAATGCAGCCATTGTGGCCGAAATGGAATCTCCAATCGTTGGCGCAGACGGCAATGTGGAATTTTTCATCGGCGCTAGGAAAATCTGATCGAAGACAGCCGACGGCGCGAAAAAAACGGCCAACGGCAACGCAGCGCCAACAAAAATGCTCACCCGAGAAAATGGTTTGGCCATTGGGGACCTAGCGGCCTGCCAGGGAAAAAGCGCCGCTCAATTCGCGCTTCACGATGCCGCGAAGACACATAGCCTGCATGGCTGTGGCGCACTGCGCTCCACCAATGGCCATCGCGACCGCAACGTCATCGGCGGCGCTGGAGCCGTTTTTTTCGAGGAAAAGCCAAATTTTTTCCTCAAGCGGCGATAGCGTTGGCCTTTCCGCACCGTTCAGCTCCGCCAACGGCAAATCAATTTGCCCATTCGCCGCCAATTGGAGAACGGACGGATCTGACAGCAATTCGAGCAGTTCGTCGGCAGTCCTAACGGCAATGGCGCGTCCACTGCGAATCAGTGCGCGGCATCCTGCGCTTCCACCCACATCATCGCCACTCCCCACGGCCAGTAGTGGTTTCCGCTGATTAATTGCCCAGCGGGCTGAAATCATGCTGCCGCCATTCTCCGGCGATTCAACCACAATAACGGCGTCCGCAAGTCCAGTTATGATGCGATTGCGTATGGCAAAATTGCTCCTCCGATCTGCGCGTCGGCCGAATGGAAATTCGCTGACGAGCGTCCCTCTGCTGCGAATTTCTCCGTGGAGCGCCAAGTTATCTGGAGGATACACCACGTCCAAGCCGCAACCGAGCACGGCAACCGTATGGCCATTGGCCGCCAACGTTCCGGCGTGAGCGGCGGCGTCAATGCCCTCGGCGAGACCGCTAATCGTCGCCATGCCATTTTCCGCTAAAACCTTAGCAAATTCATGGGCCGTCCTTTCGCCGGCGAAACTGCACTTTCTCGTGCCAACGATGGCGACAGATTTCCCTTCGGGAAAGGACCTTCCGGCGCAATGCAAACCTATGGGGGCATCGCGGAGAGCTTTTAATTTTGGCGGATAGGCACCATTAAATTGAGCAATAAATTCGCTGCCAAACGACCCAATGGCGGAGATCTGCCGATCGATGTCGACGGATTCGCGCCATCCGCTAACGGCCAATGCCCTATTCAATCGCAAACCAACCGCCGAAACAAGTTCATCCACCGAAAATGTCAGGATACGCCAAAACTCCTCGCCGAGCACATCCCACATGTGCGCAAAGGCACGCGGACCGATGTCCGGAAGGCAGCTCAAGACCAGAGACGCCTTCCAATTTTCCCAATCGTGGTCCAGCGCCATAGCAGTTAAACCGCTACCGCCCGCCTACCTCATCATTGTGCGGCGTGATGCGCGGATCAGTACCGTTGAGAGCAATTACGCTGCGCCCGGAAAGCCCACCAGATTGGATCGTCGTCGGTCGATCTGAAACAACACTACGGAACGACAAGCAATTTGGCTTACCAAAATACTGCTTCACACTAACGGAGCGCCCAGCCAACGACGGTCTCCCTCCGACAACCGGCCTTTGCGACCAAGGCGCTTCATGCGAGCGAGGCCGGGTCGATGAAATTCTATTTTCGTTACTTGGCCCCATTGCATTACCCACTTCGACGATTCAATCGCCGGCCAGAGAAATTTCCTCCGCCTCCTGAACCATCGTGGCGAGTTTATGCATCCAAGATTCCGTCGTGTCAACAAAATCAGCGAGATTCTCTTCAAATGCGCCAGGATTCTGCAGCGGCAGTTGGAAGCGGGTCATGATGACAACGGTCTGGGACTGCTTGTCGATGGCTACCGTAAAGCCATTGCTGCCGTCCCAGAAAAAATTTGTTTCCAGCAGTTTTTCAAAAATATTTTCTCGCCCGCTCAGCGGCACTTCGCCGAGATAGGCGTAGACAAGCAATTGACCATATTTTTCGTCCAACTCAAGATTGAGAACGATTTTGTCATCGAACATTAGCATGCAATGCCGATTATTGTCGAGGGACAGCTCATCGAGTCGCAACGACTTGGCCAGGCGGCCCAAAATTTGATTAACTTCCGCTTTGAGATCCATCTCCATCTTCCGCAGGCCCAGTTAGCCAACCCAAGATTGGCGATTCAAGTGTTTTTTTGTCAGCAGTCGATATTTTTTTAACTGCGATTCACTGAAACGTAAATGCAAAAGCGCCAATTCGTCCGCCGCAAAATTTCAATCGTGCCATGGGGAAGCGGCGCCAAATTTCTCACGGCAGCGGCGCTGGACTCCTATCGGCGAATTCCATGGACAAACTGCAGCGGAGTTTCACTGTGATAGCCAATGAGACTTTTCTGGAGGAATTGTACATCTGGAATCCTCTTCTCCTTCGCCCTAGCAAGTTTTTGCCAAGCCGGCCACTGCGAAATGCCGCCGCTCGAACCGACGGCGCAGATGCGCACTGAAACCCTCTACGTAGTGCGCTGCCTCTCCGGCATACACTACGCCAGACGGCCGATCTCCCAAATGGCCAACGGCGACATCATCGACGCCTACGTTGACGGCCTCGATCCGCAGCGCATTTTCCTACTGCAAAAAGATGTTAGCGACATCCATTCCCGCTATGATCTAACTCTAGATATTTTTCTAAATAGCGGAAACGCCAAACCGGGCTTTGCCATATACGACCTGTTCCGCAGCAGGGCCAGCGAAAGGCTGGAGCGCATCGACGCCATTTTGAGCAGTCCCGGCGAAATTATCTTCCCCTGCGACAGCTACGAGCCGGACAGAAAGGAAACTTCACGCGCCACCTGCGACGATGAGCTGGAAGAAATTTGGAGCAAATTGATCGCCTTTGACCTACTCAACGAAGCTCTCCAGGTGAACGGAGAAAGCGAATCCTGTCCCGAGCAGCCCTCCATCGACTGGGAAGCGGCCAAGGCAAAGCTGCGCAAGCGCTACGGCCGCTATCGCGACTCCATCTGCGACATAGAGCCCTACCACGTGCAGGAATTTTTTTTAAATGGCGTAGCCGGCACCTACGACCCCCACTCGTCATTCATGGCGGCGCCCACATGGGAAGACTTTCAGAGCAGTTCCCTCACAAATTCCTTCATGGGCATAGGCGCCGTGCTGCAGGACGACGACGGCTACTGCAAAATCATTGAGATATACGCCGGAAGCCCGGCCGAGCGTTCCAACGCACTCCACGTTGGCGATAAAATTTTGGCCGTCCAGCAGGGAGACGGGGAGCCCGTTGACATAATTGGCATGCGCCTGAATCGCGCCGTAAAATTGATCAAGGGACCTAAGGGCACAGCCGTGACGCTCCACCTGCAGCCCGCCGATGGAGATCCATCGGAGCGAAAAATAGTTACGCTGATTCGCGATGAAATTCAGCTAACATTCCAAAGGGCAAGGGCGAGGGTATATGAATTGCCGGTCGCGCCAAAAAAATCGGCGAAAATCGGCTACATTAGGCTTCCGGCCTTCTACGGCGGTGACGGCTCGGAAAAAAACGGCAGCTGCTGCGACGACGTTGAAGAACTGCTGAAAAAATTGGCCGAGGAGGGCATAGGTGGCCTCGCAATCGACTTGCGCGGCAACAGCGGCGGACTTCTTGACGAAACCATCGCCATTGCCGGGCTATTTCTCGACGGCGGGCCAATTGTGCAGGTGCGCGACGGAGAAGGCCACAGCCATCTATTTGCCGACTCGGGGCGGAAAATTTACTACGGCGGGCCGCTGCTCATCATGACGTCCAAGCAGAGCGCTTCGGCGGCGGAAATTCTCGCCGGAGCCCTGCAGGATCACCGGCGCGCCCTGATTGTCGGCGACCAAACCACCTACGGTAAAGGGACCGTCCAAGCGCTGCTGCCGATGAACCAAGCATTTCTATTTCTAAAAAACGAACCGCCCATGGGCGCTGCCCGCATAACCATACAGAAATGGTACAGGCCGAAAGGCGACTCCATCCAGCGGCGCGGCGTGCGGCCGGACATCGTATTTCCGTCGCCGAACGACGCCCTTCCATTCGGCGAGGCGGACAGCGAACGTGCACTGCCCTGGGACTCCATTTCCGCCGCACCATGGGAAAATTGGGGAAAGAACGCGCCCAGCGCCGTTAGCGACCAGCTGGTCGACGAATTGCGGCTGCGCTTTTCGGAGCGGAAAAGCAATGCGGAATGGAAGCTGCTGGAGGAGCGGGTGGAGCATTTTACGGCGAAGGTGAATCAAAAAAGTTTTTCCCTGCTGCCGAACGAAAGGCGCAGGCAGCGGGACGAAGATCACGCAACCCGCGCCTCCATGGAGGCGCGGGCAAAGGTGTTAGCGCAGCACAGCTTCCCCTTTCGCGACGTCCTGCTGGACGCGGCGGACGGCGAATCCGCAAAAAATCCATCGGCGCCAGATCTGTTTGCCGGAGAAGATGATGCGCTACGAGACTTCGACATCCCACTCCGCGAATCGCTGCGAATCTTGGCCGACTGGATCGGCTCGATGGGCGACGGCAAAGGCGGTTTTCGCCGAGAAATGGCCTTTTCGGCTAAAAATCCATGAAAAATTCTTTACTGCGGCAGCCGTATCGCTCTAAACTGAACATGTGGTGGCAATCAAAAGCAATTCAAGGATCGGAAAATTTCTCGGAGCCATTGCCCTGCTCTCCATTCCCCTAGCCCATCTGCACGGCGGCGGAGTCATTATTAGCAATGGCGCATCTGCTAACCAAAAAAACATACTCTACTCCGACAGTGGGGCTAGCTGGGATGCAACTGTCGATCTCAGCGAAAGCTACATAGACCTTATCGGCGAAGCCTACGCCATTCGCTTTGAAAGTAACTTGCAGGCCCCAATCCACTCTAGCGGCGAAGCCCTAGTTGTGCGCATTAAAGGGAAGTCGGTCGGGAGCACCCTCATTTACGTTAGCAGCACCGCTAAAAATGATGTGACGGCCGTTGACCTAAATGACATTTCTGGCACGGAGAGCTCCCCAGTCACCCTGACCCTGGAAAGCCGAGTAAGCCCATACTACTTTTTAGCAGGGAACGGCAAAAATTCTGGCTTTGCTACGGCGATCGGCATCTCCTCTAGGACAAATTGCAATTCTATTGTCAACAACTGGATCTTCTCCAACTTCACAAACAGCTTCCAAGAAGCAAGTGCCACGGAATCAAACTGCTACGCGGCCACGTTCGGCATCGCTTACGCAGCATCTTACCTGTCATCTGCGAACGGATGGAACTTCCAAAGTTTTGGATGCAGCACCCAGACTACAAGAGGAGGAATGGCCGCAACCACGTTCGGCTTTGGTTCCGCTGCGACTTCATGCGAGGCATCGGTAAATGGGTGGAATTTTCAAAGTTTTGAAAACAGCAGACAAACGGCAAATGCGTCCTATTACGCGACCACGTTCGGCATAGGCTACTCAGCCAATTGCATAGGATCCGCAAACGAATGGAAATTAGCCTACTTCGCAAACAGCAGCCAAACGGCAATTCTATCGGGAAGTGCTGGTTCTACGGCTACGTTTGGCGTTGGCTACGTCGTCGGCAACTGCCAATCGTCAGCGACAGGATGGGATCTCCAACACTTCGAAGGCAGCACCCAATCCGCAATCGGATATTATGCAACCACATTCGGCATCGGCCGTGCCAATGCAGCCTGCCAATGGTCCGCAAACGAATGGAATCTCCAACAATTCGAGAGCAGCACCCAGACGGCAAACGGATATTTCGCGACCACATTCGGCATCGATAGCGTCGGCGGAATTTGCCAGTTATCGGCAAACGGATGGGAATTTCAAGGTTTTGGGCACAGTAGCCAAACGGCAAACGAAGCCCATTACGCGACTACGTTCGGCGTAAATCGTACCAGTGGCATCTGTGAATCGTCGGCGAATGGGTGGAGCTTCGAAGATTTTAGGAATAGCACCCAGACGGCAACTTCAAGCTCGTCGACGCCAGCATATTTGTATGCGGTCACGTTTGGCATCGATTCCGTTGGATCCAATTGCCTGTATTCCGCCAACGGATGGGATCTTCAACACTTCGAAAGCAGCACCCAAACGGCAACAGCAGCATCGAACGAAAGCAGTTTCGCTGCCACGTTTGGCATTGGCTACGTCTACGGCAATTGCCAGTCGTCAGCCAACGGATGGAATCTTCAACACTTCGAAAGCAGTAGCCAGACGGCAAGAGGGTATTATGCGACCACATTCGGAATCGGCTACCTTAATTCCACTTGTCAGTCTTCCGCCAACGGATGGAACCTACAGGGTTTTGCCGGCAGCTCCCAGTCGGCAGTCGCAGGAAGGTATGCGGCCACGTTCGGCATAAGCAGCGTCAGTTCTCTCTGTGATTCATCGGCAAATGGGTGGAGCTTCGAAGATTTTGAAAATAGCACCCAAACGGCAAGCGGCGAAAGCTATGTGACAACATTCGGAATCGGCTCCGTTGGAGCCAATTGCCTGTATTCCGCTAACGGATGGGACCTGCAAAGTTTTGTGGGCAGCCGCCAGTTCGCAAGCGGATATTCAGCCGCCACATTCGGCATCAGCTTCGTCTATGGAAGCTGCCAGTATTCCGCCAGCGGATGGGATCTTCAGCACTTCGAAAGCAGCACACAAACGGTAAACAGTGAATATATTGCTGCCACATTCGGCATTGGCTACGTTATAGGCAATTGCGTGTCGTCGGCAGGCAATTGGACGGCAATCAATTTCGCAAATAGCACCCAGACGGCAAGCGGAGGAGACTTTGCAGCGACATTCGGCATTGCCTACGTTATAGGCGATTGCACGTCGTCGGCAGGCAATTGGACGGCAACCAATTTCGCAAATAGCACCCAGACGGCAAGCGGAAGCGTGGTTGCAACCACGTTTGGCATTGGCTACGTTGTCGGCGTTGGTGGTTGCACATCATCCGCAAACGGATGGAACCTCCAAAATTTCGGAAGCAGCAGCCAAGTGGCAGCTGGAAGTAACGCGGTCACATTTGGCGTCGCTTACGTTGGCGGCGGTGGTTGCGCGTCATCGGCAAACGGTTGGACTTTGTCAAACTTTGCAAGCAGCATCCAAGCGGCAAGTGGATATAATTCTACTACAGCATTCGGCATCGGCTACGTCCAAGGAAACTGCCAATCGTCAGCGTGCGGTTGGGCTTTTCAAAATTTTGAAAACAGCAGCCAAACGGCAAAATCGGTCTATTACTCGGCCGCATTCGGCATCGGCTACGCAGGCAATTGTAGATGGTCCGCAAACGAATGGAATTTCCAACATTTCGAAAGCAGCATCCAGGTGGCAAATGGAAATGACGTGGCCATATTTGGCGTCGCTTACACTGGCAGCGGTGGTTGCGCGTCATCGGCAAACAGTTGGACCTTGTCAAACTTTGCAAACAGCGTCCAAGCGGCAAGAGGATATAGTTATGCTACAGCATTCGGCATTGGCCACTGCGCCTATGGAAGCTGCGAATCTTCCGCCAATTGCTGGACATTTGGCGATTTCGCAAACGGATCAATTTCCACCCTTAGTGTCAGAGCAGCAACATTTGGCGCCGCCCATATCGAGGGCACTGTAAGTTCTTCTCTGAAAAACTGGACGGCTGAATTTCGCGGAAATCAAGCCGTTGGAGCGATTAGCTACGGAGGCGGATCATCAGCAGCAAACTGTCTCGGCGGCGTTGCCAATGAGTCCATGCGCTTCTACGTCAACGGCCTAGGCCAATCGGATTTGGAACCGGCCACCATCTCCCTGGTTGCGACAAATTCTGGCACTAGTTTTGGCGAATCCGGTATTTCCCTGACCTTTGCTCCTATGCAGGGCAATCCCGAAGCTGCCGACGGCTGGGGTGACGATATCGTGATGATCGACCCAGAAGGAACAGCATTGAACGGCTGGTCTAGGGCGCTGTCCATGGGTGACGATTTCCAACTGAACGTTGGAAGAACGCGCCAGATGGTGGAGGATTGGGGCGCAAAAGCTTTGGCTGGAGAATCTTGTCCGACAACAAATGGCGGTTGGGAGACTGACTCATCCGTAGCATCGGGAGGCATTGCGGCCGGCGGAAGTCCCGGAACGGTGAACGCCATAGGGGCCATTTCCAGAACCCCATACGCCACAAAGCATGGCGGCGAAGAACCCGAAGGAACCGCTCTGCGCATCGACGGCGGCTGGACGGTGAACTGCTTCGGGCCCGCCAGGGACATGCGCACCATTGACCTAATTGACGGAAAATTGGTGCTGGTTAATTGCGAAAGCACCTCCGACGAGCAATGGAGTGTCTTCGCCGCCGCCGCAGACGCCTTTGCCGGCAAAGTCGCCATAACCTCCGACGGAAAGATTTATCGCGGAGGCGAAAGCGATTTGGCCACCTACCCAAACCGCCACGGCTACGTGAATCTCGACTACAGCAACTATCCGGTGCGTGGATCCCTGTTGGTTTCATCCGAAGACACAGTGAAATTCCACATCGACGAAAGTGCCACCTATGGCTCCGCCGCTGCACTCCTGGATGGCAAACTCTTCGCCTGCAAAGCTGACGGCATCATCGAGCTGCTTGGTGCGGCAGATTCCATGCTGACATTCGAAAGCGGCTGTAGCTTTTCAGTCGAAATCGACGACTACTTCGCCATCCCCCAAAACGCCGTCATAGTTCTTGTGCAGGGCCAAGCTGATACGCCGCCCAGTGCCATCGATGGATTAAATTTCTCCGATGCGGCGATAGAATTGCCGGTGACATCCGACATGGAACATTTGCAGATGGAGGGCGCGCTAAACCTCTATCGCGCCGAAACTACGCCCTATGGCATTCCCGATGAATTCGCCATTTTCTGGTTTGAGTGCGAAAGTGACGTCGGCTTGGCCATGGCCTACGGCGGCGAAAGCGACTTTTCCTTCCTCTGGGACAGCCCGTCATCGGCAAGCTCATTGGGCAGTTCGGACTACTCCAGCGTTGCCAGCTCCGATGACTTTTCCAATTCATCCAGCGCAGCAAGTTCCAGCAACTCTTCGAATTACTCCAGCTTTGACGATTCGTCGGACAGCTCGGACTCATCCAGCATCGCAAGCTCCTACGGCAGTTCTGACTACTCCAGCGTTGCCAGCTCCGATGATTTTTCAGACTCGTCCGGCGCAGCAAGTTCCAGCAACTCTTCGAACTACTCCAGCTTTGACGATTCGTCGGACAGCTCGGACTCGTCCAGCATCGCAAGCTCAAGCAGCTCTTCGGACTTCGGCAGCTCCGGTTCGTCCGGAATCGCAGAGCCATCCGCTGAGCGGGCAGTCGCACTCGGCGAGCTTGCCGCCGATCGGCGAAATTCCATCGGGATGTTGCGCGCCATAGCGTCACACCACGGCGAAGGCGCATTCGTCGGCACGGCCGTTGCCCATTGGGACCGCAAAATGAGCAAAAATTCCCCATTCGATTCGAAGGCAAACACATGGGCTCTTGCGGTTGGCGAAGGGAGAATTTTCCAATCGCCAATTCAAACGGCGCTAGTGCGCGCATTCATAGGGTTTTCTGGAGGGAAAACCACTTTCGAAGCGGCTGAATCGCTGAACGTGGACAGGAGCGCCTGGTCCGTTGGCGCTTCGGCGCTGCTGGAGAAAAAAGCATTTGGCAATCGCCCATTGGACGGCGAGCTGTCACTGGCCCTATCGTCCGGCAGCGCAAAAACTAAAAGAAGCGGAATGGACGGCGGCACCTACGATGGCAAATTTACTGACGTAGCACTCCAGACGGGCTTGGCCATGACGCTGGGACTTTTCGACGTCAAACCGCTGGAAATCGGCTGCTCCGGTGAAATTTGCTACGATTCAGTCCGCCAAAGCGGCTTCTCCGAGGCAGCTCGCCATTTTGGCGCCGGCGATCGGCTAGCGGCAAATTCAGCCACACACCAATTCCTAACGACCGTTTTGGCCCTCTCCATTAGGGATTCTGGACAAACTGCGCTGCACTTCCGCGGCAAATTGGGTTGGCAGTGTGCCGCACTGCGCCGCCACGGCATCCAGCGGCTGGCGGGCTCAGCCGACTGGGACGGAAAAATCTCCTACGGGGACCGCAACTGGGCAATCTTTTCACTTGGAGGAACCTACGCCATAGGTGCCAGCTGGCTGTGCGACTTTTCCGCAAACGGCGAGTTGTCCTCACACGGCAAAAACTTCTCACTGTCCATAAATTGCGGACGCACCATCTAGGCTAGGGCGTAGCGGAGCAGAGGCGCCGCGAAGAAGTGTTTTGGGAAATGGCGCAGCACCACACCGCGGCGCCTCACCCGCCGGCGCAGCCAAAGGCGGCGCTGGCGGAAATTTGTGGCTATTTTTTGCAAACTGCGCAATTTGCCAGTCGCTGCGGTGAATTATTTTCTTCTGGATGGTCTCAACATAGTGCGCGGCGCTAGCGCCTTCAGGAGTTTCATGCCCCACAATATCGCCGGAGCCATGGCGGAATTTGAACGAATTCTTTCGGCATTTTTTGCCTTCGGCGCCGACCGCATCCTGCTCGTCTACGACGGCGGTGCCGGTGGACAAATCAACGAAAGTATCTTACGGAACAAACGAATGGCAGTCATTCTTACGGCGCCAGGCCGCAGCGCGGACATCGCCATCGTCGACCTTTGCCGCAAAATTCGTGGACGCAAACGTCCCCCAAAGGTGACCGTCGTCAGCGACGACGGCGGATTGGGGGCCGCAACGGCGCCCTATGGCGTAGACGTCATTTCCTGCGAGACATTTATGCACCAACTGGACGAACGTGAAGAATGCCTGCGGCTGCGGATGTGTGAAAATTCCAAAAAGATAAAAACGTCTTGGCCCCACAAACTTGGCGACAGAATTTTCCTTTCGGACGGCAAGTGGGGCCGCTCTCCCTAGCAAAAGAATTGCAACCGCCGCAGAAAAACAGAAATCACTCCCGCGAATGTCCAGCGGTGCAGCGCAATTTTTCATCGGATTTTCGTTGACGGAAATTTTGTTCGACTGTCCCATGGCGACCGCTGCTCGGGTGGTGGAACTGGCAGACACGCTGTCTTCAGGCGGCAGTGCCGAAAGGTGTAAGGGTTCGAATCCCTTCTCGAGCACCGCGCAAATGGCTTGAGTTTCCATGGCTCAGCCGATCCATGTCTATGCCATGGCTTTTGCGCTGCTATATTTATTGGTGACGTCAATAATTTGGGGGTTGTCCTACGGCATAAATTGCCGCGCGATGGATTTCGCAACGGCGCCCGCCATGGGTCTACTGTTTGGCTTCATCGGCGCAGTGACATTTTGCCCTTTCGCCCTACACAATTCCCTAAAAAAATTAAGGCTGAAATTTGCCGCAGTTGGGGCCGTGCAGCTTGGCCTGATGTACTTTTTTTACCAAAACGCCATGGCGCACCTCGAAAGCCATCAGGTTGCCCTCATGAGCTTGGGTACGCCAATTTTCGTTGGCATCTTCGCGGACGTTTTTGAAAGAAAACCGCCCTGGCGACGCCTACTATTTGCACTCGCTTCAGTTGGCGCATGCTCATTCGCCGTTGGCGGCAACTTGCAGGGGAAGCACATGTTGCGCGGATTCATTGAGTGCCAGGCTGCGAACGCGTTCTACGGACTAGGCCAGGTGCTCTACGGCAGAATGAAGCGGGCCCACGGCGATGCAGCCGACAGAAGCGCCCTATTCTGGATGAATCTCGGATCACTTTTGCCGCTATGGGCTGCAATGGTTCTACTTCCAGCGGAACGACCGCCAGTGCACTTTGCCGGAACAGCGGAACAGCTGACCATTTTGCTTTTCCTCGGCGTTCTGTCGGGCACCATCGGAAACTACCTGTGGAATAAGGGAATTGCCATGGCCGATTCCGGCACGGTGCTCATTTGCAACAATTTCCCCGTAATTTTTGGCCTCTTCTTTGGCCGATTGCTTTTCGGAGAAGGCGGAAGCTGGTTCCGCCAACTTTCCGCCGCAGCCGTCATAATGGCACTGTTAGCGCTAAATGGCAACGGAGTCAAAACTTTGGAGAAGCGGCGCCGCGCGACTAGCTGAGCAGCCTAAGCAAACGGCGCTCCAGCGAAAGGGCCGCCCTGGCGCCGGCGCCGGCGGCGACTATGGCCTGGCGATTAAGTCGATCGCAGCAGTCACCGCCAAAGAACACGCCCTCCACGGATCCGATGGACGAATCGGAGGCAGATAGGACAAAATATCCGTCGCCGTCCATCTCCAAAAAACCCCTAGCGAAATCGGAATTTGGTCTGTGCCCAACGGAGACAAATAGCCCGTCGCAAGCCAATTCGCACTGGTCACCGCCATTCACATCGCAGATTACTAGGCGATCCATGCGCCGACCGTCTCCGCCAATGCTGACTACGCGCCTGTTCCATAGGGCTATGACGTTTTTGCGGGCCAACACTTTATCGGCCGTCGTAGCCGTCGCACGCAATTTGTCGCGGCGGTGAATTAGATACACTTTTTCGCAGATTGTGGACAAAAAGAGCGCCTCCGCGGCGGCGCTATTGCCGCCGCCAACGACGGAAACAGTTTTGTTTTTGTAGAATGGCCCGTCACAGGTGGCGCAACTGCTAACGCCGCCGCCTCCTCCATAGGTGTCTTCGCCTGGGACCGCCAGCGGCACAGGAGACGAACCGGTAGCCACGACAACTCCATCGCAACTAAAGGTTTCAGAGCCGCAGCCAACGATTTTACGGCCGGAATCGGCATGAATTTCAGTTGCGCTACCGCCGAAGAACCTAGCACCGAACCGCTCCGCCTGGCGACGCATCTGCGAAAGTAATTCGTAGCCGCTAATTCCGTCTGGAAATCCTGGGAAATTCTCCACCCGAGCCGCCCTAGTGAGCTGTCCGCCTGGCAAATCGCCTTCTATCACCAGCGGGTTAAACCCAGACCTTGCCAAGTATATGGCGGCAGTCAATCCGGCGCATCCGCTACCGAGAACTAGAGCCGGTACGTGGTCCGTAGCCATTTGCCAATGGAATTGGCGCCAACGGCACCGTGGCAAGTGGAAAAGCTTGCAATTTTGCAATCGCCGCCATCACCATCGCAAATCAACGGACGGAGTCTAAACGATGCGCGTGCAAAAATATCTTTCGGCCTGCGGCGCCTGCTCCAGAAGGAAAGCTGAGGAAGCCGTTGGCCGCGGCGAAGTTACCATCGACGGCGAACTGGCACTTATTGGCCAGTCGGTCGTTCCCGGGGAAAGCATTGTCACACTTTGCGGAGAAAGTGTCGAGCACTCCAAAAAGAAAATTCCGACGGTGCTGGCCATGCACAAACCGCGCGGCTACGTGTGCACACACTGCGATCCGCACATCGGCGACGGCGAAAGCATCTACGCGCTGCTAAAAGGGCGCGACTATGGAAAGTTAATCTGCTGCGGCCGACTGGACAAGGATAGCGAAGGCCTCATAATTCTAGCAGACAGTGGAGCGCTGGCGGCAAAGCTCATGCATCCGTCTGGGAATGTTGAGAAATTTTACGTCGTCACCGTCGACAAACCGATCTCCAGGTGTCACTGCAAATGGCTCAGAGACGGCGTCGATGAAGGCGGAGAATTTCTTGGCGTCCACTCGCTAAGCGCCATCCCTGGCAGTAGCCGCAGCCTGGCGATCACGCTGCACTGCGGGAAAAAACGCCACATCCGCCGCATGTTGGCAGCGTTCGGCTACGAAGTAAAACGGCTCGTGCGGCACCGCATCGGTGATTTTTCCCTCGGCTCACTGGCCCCAGGGAAATGTAAGCGCCTAAACGAATCGCTGCTAAAACGTCTACTCAACGAATAGCGGCGAAAGCATCTAGGCGCTGCTAAAAGGGCGCGACTATGGAAAGTTAATCTGCTGCGGCCGACTGGATAAGGATAGCGAAGGCTACATAATTCTAACGGGCAGTGGAGCGCTGGCGGCGAAGCTCATGCATCCGTCGGGGAATGTTGAGAAATTTTACGTCGTCACGGTCGACAAACCGATCTCCAGGTGTCACTGCAAACGGCTCAGAGACGGCGTCGATGAAGGCGGAGAATTTCTTGGCGTCCACTCGCTAAGCGCCATCCCTGGCAGTAGCCGCAGCTTGGCGATCACGCTGCACTGCGGGAAAAAACGCCACATCCGCCGCATGTTGGCGGCGTTCGACTACGAAGTAAAGCGGCTCGTGCGCCACCGCATCGGTAATTTTTCCCTCGGCTCACTCTGGCCCCAGGGAAATGCAAGCGCCTGAACGAATCGCTCCTAAAACGGCTACTCAACGAATAGCGGCGAAAGCGATCGCGTGCGCCAAAGCGAGCCCTAAGAAACACACAAGCAAAACTGGGCCAAGCTCCAGAACGGCAAGTGGTTGTGTGATTTTTTGAACGCAAAAATGTTGACAGCCTTCCGCTTTTAATTGGCCATTGCGTCATATGGACGCAGTTAGCGCACATTTCGGGCTGCAGCTTTCCCCCTATCCCAATAGTGATTGCGACAACCTACATGTTGTTCTCAGCATGGGAGCCGGCAATTCACCGTCGAATCACCAAGCAAAAATTGCCATTGATGGCAATAATATTTTATGGCTAGTGCTAACTCTGCCGTCTGGATGGGACAAACAACTTGTCGCAAACGGATTGCATCGTGCAATCCGAAGGAAACGCGACTGCATTACAGTCCGTGATAATCTAGGAGTTGCCAAATATAGAATTAGAAGTACGCGCCTTCTCCTTATGCCGGGACAGCCGTAACTTCATGGCTAATCGATCGTTGGTGGTCGATCATTCGATTGGCGACCATTTGGCTCAAATTGATCTGCATTAAAACCAAAAACTTCATTGCTGTAATCAATATTAAAATAGTCAAGTAACTCAAGAAACCCAGTCGGCGACACGTTCCCGCCGATCGGTTGGCCAGCCTTGTCGCCTTGGACGCCAACCGCCATTCCACCATTACATTCTCCGTCGATATTTGGCGTAGACGGACCGCTAACAAGTCGATGCATAGTAATTTTACTCCTCAATTCGTATTTTGGTTAAAAAAGTCCATGTCAACTTTTTTTAAAGTTTTTTAGCGTACAGCTAAAGCCAACACTGGCTTCCAATCGATAAATGGCTGCAAATAAAACTCTTGCGCCAATTGTCAATTTAGGAACCATGGCGACGGTGCGTTTTCATTCCGCCTCCCTCTTCTTTTTTTTGGCGCTGGCGCCCAACCTTTGGGCAGACGAGCTAAACGCAGCGAAATTCGGATCCGGGTTTTTCCTTCCGTCCTATGACGCAAAGGGCGGATTGGCCTGGGAGGCGAGGGGCAGCTGCGCAGAAATGGACAAAAAAACACGGCTCATGATCTTGCGCAACGTGAGCGTGCAATTTTTTTCCAATTTCATTCGACAAGCCAAAACGATCGCCTTCGTGAGTCAATTTGCAAAATTCGACGGCGAAAGCGACTCCATGTCAGGAGAAGGGTTCATTCACGTCTCCGGCGATGGATTCACCGCCATAGGGAGCCACTGGACATTTCGAGGCCGAGAGCGCGCAGTGCAAATTGATAGAGACGTTCAGGCCTTTTTCGAATGCACAGAAAATCTTAATTGTAGCGACCATAGCGACGACTGCAATTTCACGGCAACATGCGGCGGAAGGCTGCACATACTGGACGGCGAAGGGATGCAAAATTTACATTTTACCGGACCTGTACGCCTGTGGACGCAGAATTATTCGCTATGCTGCGACAAACTCAGCGTCAAAATGGCGGCGCAGCGAAGCGAAGAGGTATGCGGCCAAGAGCTACCATCGGAGCCATTCCATAGAATTCACGGAAGCGGCCATGTGGCCATGGACGACCCCGAGCGCCACGTGGAAGCTGGAGATGTGCTAATCTTCGTCGGCAACGGCGGCGCCATCGTCTTCAGCGGCGACGTCGCGGTCAGCAAAAAAGATGGCGAAGAGAGCAGCGGCCAGCTGGCCCTGCTTCGCGGCGGCAGGCTCGTATTCGTCGACGACGGAGGAAGCTGTTTGGGAATTAATTGATGGAGCGAAACCAATTACTTTCAATCGCAATTCTCGGACCGCAGCTGTTTGTCGGCACCTGTCTACTGCTCTGGCGAAGGCGAACGGCATTCACCCAGGCTGACGCCGTACAGGCCTGGGCAGGTAGCGGCAGCGACGCTGCCCTGCTGATTTTGCTGTGCCTATCCATACTCTTTATTCTTCCAGAATTCATTTTCCCTTTTTTCAGAGAAGAGTGGGCGCCAACGCTGTGCGATTTTTTTGGCAGTTTCGCACTGGCGGCCTTTACGGCCATCTCCGTCAACCGCGGCTACTTCTCTGTGCGCATCGCGTTTGCCGCGCGTAAAATGTCGCCGCCCAAAGCGATCGCCGCAGGCGCACTACGCCATCTGCGGGCAATGCCGATCGTTTTTTTGGCAAGCGTTTTCTGGACGCAGTTAATTGGCGCGCTCTGCGCCATCGGCATACCGCTGTCAACGCAAAGGCAGGACATCCTAGTGGGAATGGGAGACGCCAAGCCGGCGGCAATTATTGTAGCCTCAGCCGGAGCGATATTGCTGGCGCCAATAGGCGAAGAACTTCTCTTCAGAGACATAATCCATCGCCACCTGAAGTCCCGCATGGGAAGTGGGCGCGCGGCCATTTACGGCAGTTTAGCCTTCGCCCTTTTGCACGGCAATCTTTGCGCCCTTTTCCCGCTGTTTACGCTTGGGATGCTACTCATAAGAACCTATGAGCGAGAAGGAAATATTTTGCCGTGCATCGCCATGCATGCACTTTTCAACGGCAACGGAATTGCAATGGAACTGCTTTCTGCGCTCTAGCCGGCCACAAAAAGTTTTTCTGTGCAGCCGAAGAAACTGTTGGACAGACGACAAAAAAGATCACAGAGCCATTGCGGAGGGTTGCCTGTGACGCAGGCCATCACGGAGGAGCAATGTCGCGTCTACGAAGAACTTGTGCAGAAGCGCAGCGTTCTTTTGCTTGGTGCGGCGGGGACCGGGAAGTCGGAGTTCATCCGACATGTTTGCAAAAACATGGCCGGCAAAGTCGCCGTTGCAGCCCCCACCGCCATGGCCGCCATGAATTTGGCCGTTGGAGCAGTCACCATACATTCGCTTTTTCAAATTCCACCGTCAGCCACCGGATACTTTGACGCCGACCTATTTGCGCTAAAGAGCCGCGCCGCAGAAGTGCTGAAATCCATCAACTACTTGGTGGTGGATGAAATCTCCATGGTCAGGCCGGACCTGTTCGACCTGATGGAAAATTTAGCGCGCAGAGCGCGCGGCAGCGACAACTTTTTCGGCGGACTATGCCTTCTGCTGGTTGGAGATTTTCACCAGCTGCCACCGGTCATTAGGAGCGATGAGTTTGAGCTTTTTCGTCGACACTACGGCCACAGCAATGCATTCCTCTTCGACGCGAAAAGTCTGCGCGATGCACCGCTGCAGGCATTTGCGCTAACTAAGATTTTCAGGCAAAAATCTTCCCACTTCGTAAAAATCTTAGGCGCCGTCAGTGGGGGAAAGCTTTGCGGGAGAATGCTTACGGAAATTAATGGCCGTGCCCTAAACGGCAACGCGCCGCCAAAAGAATCGCTAATAATAACCCCCTACAGGGCAGCTGCGGAAAGAAAAAACGAGGAAGAACTGGACGCCCTACCGGGCATCATTCACGAATACGTAGGTCGGAGAGTTGGCACATTCCGCTCCATCGCCGACGATGAACTTCCAAGCCCGGAACGGCTTCTCCTAAAAGAGGGTGCCACCGTCGTTTTTACGTGCAATGGCGCCGGATGGGTAAATGGCTCCATGGGCACGGTGCGCCGTCTCGGGAAAAACGGCGTAGAGGTCCTACTTCGTGGAAGAAAAAAAGCCATCCCGGTCGGAAGTCACAGCTGGACTCACGTTTTGCCGAACGGAGGAGAGTGCGTGGAAACTGGCTCCTACGGTCAAATCCCTTTGCGGCTCGGCTACGCCATGACGGTGCACCGCACGCAGGGGAAAACCTGCGACAGCATCGTAATCCAGCGAGACAGACGCTTTTTCGCACACGGCCAACTCTACGTAGCACTTAGCCGCGCAAGGTCGCTGGACTCAATCCACCTCAGCGAAAAAATTTCCAGCTCGGACGCCATGGCCGACGGCCGAGTGCTCGCCTACTGCGAAAATTTACGCCTAGGCGGCGTTGCCGGAAAACCGTTCGTACATAACCAATGATGTGACGCCGACGATAATCATCGCAAGTGCGATTAAAAATACCGGCAACACAAACTTCAGCGCGACGAGAAAACCAATTAGTGCCGCCAACGCAGAAGTTATTAGGGCCACTCCGGTATACTTGAAGGCGATCCAAGGTCCAGATTTGCTTGATGGAGAAAGGTCCCAAACAGTAATACCTCCGTGCTCATTTACGAAGACGACCTGCGCCTTGTTGGAACTGCCCTGACCAATCACGCGTGCCGCCTCCGTGGCATCCTCTGGGTTGGAGGCACGCACAATAATGTCGCGACCGGCAACATTCGATTTGCCGTGCATGGAAATTACGCAACCTACGAATCCTCGCATGCGGGCTCCAGCAATGTCGATTGGCCTAACTACTCCTCCTTCACGGCATAAAATGCTCCCTCTGAGCACCTTTGGCGCACCACCGCCGCCCGATTGTGGCACACCGACCTCCTCCACGAGCAAAGCGTAGCCTTCTGGCGTCATGCCGGTGGCAAGTGCCGCTTCAAGTAGGTCTGGGCCCGTAAGAACATGCCATAGCTGAACCGTCTCCACGGCACGGCCGTCGTTACCGTAGAACGTTACGGAAAGCGACGTGTTATTCTTTTTCCCCAACAAACCGTCGAGAGCTTCTGGGCTGGTGACGCGCACATCTTGGCCATTAAGATAATGCACGACGGCAGCAGAAAAACTCCCGCCGGAAACTGAGCGGCCTGAACATCTGGCGCTAAGAACTCCCGCATACGTACTCATGGAATGCATCAATCAAATATTTAAGTTAAAATCAAGTAAAAATGACTGCCGCTGCGGCACCTCTTTGCCTTTTTCTACTTGCACCGCTTGCACATGGCACGCACCATGTCCTGTGCGTTTTTCCATTGGGCAGATAGCTGCGATGGTTGGTCCATGCGAAATTCGTGGAGAATTTTCAGGCGACATAGTGGCAATTGCCCCCATCGACAGCGCCAAAGAGGGAGACATTTCCTTTCTGGCTAATGGAAAATACTGTAAATTTGTCGAAAAGTCGCACGCATCCGCCATCATCCTGCCGCCGACATACTTAGGGCATCCGCCGTCCGGCAGCGTCTACCTTGTCGTTGACGATCCATCGCTGGCCATTAACGCGCTTTGCGAAGAAATCGGAATGGAGTTGGGCGAAACGGCAAATCCATCCATTGATCCAACTTCCTCCATAGCGGCAACGGCATCAATTCACCCAACTTCTTCCGTTGGCCCATTTTGCGCCATCGGCCATGGGGTGACGGTCGGCGAACGCTGCTCCATTGGGTCGCACTGCTCCATCGGGCGCAATTGCGCCATTGGCAACGACGTAATCCTGCATCCACACGTCACACTCTACGGCCACTGCACCATAGGAAATGGGTGCATCATTCACAGCGGCGCCGTCATAGGCTGCGACGGATACGGCTACGCAAGCGGACCGGAAGGACACAAAAAATTGGCCCATGTGGGCCGCGTAAGGCTCGGCGACTGCGTAGAAATCGGAGCGAATTGCGCCATAGATCGGGCCCGATTTGCCGAAACGACCATAGGAGACGGCAGTAAGTTGGACAATCTCATACAGATAGGCCATAACGTAAGCGTCGGGAGAAATTGTCTGCTCGTCGCCCAATGCGGCATTGCCGGAAGCACCAAAGTGGGCGACGGGGTCGTCATTGCCGGACAAGCTGGCCTAGCTGGCCACATAGATATCGGCTCGGGGACAATGGTCGCCGCCCAGTGCGGTGTTCCATCGGACCTGCCGGCCAAAAGCACAGTGCGCGGCACACCCGCCATGAACATCGGGGAAGCCAATCGTTTCTATGTGCTGCGCAAACGCATGCCGGAACTCTTCCGCCGCGTCGACCGCCTTGAGAAGCGCCTAGGCGAAGAATCGTCCTAGCGCGCCGCCACTCCTTAATGGTTGCAACCAAACGGCAACTAGGACACTGAATCGTAGCGCCCATGGCAAAGCTCGCCCCATTGCTTTTGCTTTTCCTTTCGCCACTGGTCGGCTGCGGGAAAAGTCCAACGAACCCAAACGGCACGCTGCGAATCGGCAACGTCACCGAACCGCAAACGCTCGACCCGCATTTGATGGTCGATTTGCAGCAGTTCAACATAGGGCGAGCCCTATTCGAGGGGCTCGTAACGCTAGATTGCGGCACGCTGGAACCAATTCCTGCCGTCGCGGAAAGCTGGGAAATTTCGCCCGATGGGCTAACATACACGTTCCATCTGCGGCCAAACTGCCGCTGGAGCGACGGCAGCCCAATTGTCGCCGAAGATTTTGTTTACTCAATCCGGAGGGCGCTTAGCCCGGACTTTGCGGCTCCGATGGCGGAGCTGCTTTTTCCCATATTGGGAAGCAAAGAATTCTATGGCGGAACGGCCCCATGGGAGTCGGTCGCAGTCGCAGCCACTGACGATGCCACACTCAGCATTACACTGTGCAGGCCAACGCCATATTTTCTGTCGCTGCTGACCAATCCAGTGTGGTCTCCAGTTCAGCGGCGCTGCCTAGAGAGAGATGGGGCCGCAACGGGTCGCAACTCCAACTGGACGCGCCCGGGCTCAATGGTGAGCAACGGCCCCTACGAGCTGGCCGAGTGGCGCGTCGGAGACTGCGTACTCCTAAGGAAAAATAACAGCCATCGCGAAGTAAGTGAATGGTCGCCAGACGCCGTAGCATTTTACCCCATCGGCGACTGCGCAACGGAACAAAACGCGTTCGAAAATGGCGAAATAGACATTACGGCAACCATTCCACCGGATCGCACCTCAATTGACAGCTCCACCGTCAGCGAAGTGGAAAGTCTCGGAGTTTTCTATTACATTCTTCGCTGCGACGTCCCGCCGCTAAACAATCGGCATTTGCGACTGGCTCTGTCGCTGGCCATTGACAGGGGCAAACTGTGTCAGCTCATTGGCCGCGACCCGCGCTTTGCCGCCGGCAATCTCGTGCCGCCCGGATGCGGGGACAGCCACAACTACGAGTTTGCGCACGGCTACGACCCGGAGCGCGCCAGAAGAGAACTTTCACTGGCCGCCGTTGGAAAAAATTCGCACCCCATCTCCATCGCCGTAAACGGCACTGCGAACCACAAACTCATTGCCCAGGCCATACAGGAAATGTGGCTAAAGGAGCTCGGCATTTCCATTGATTTGCGCTGCGAAGAATGGAAATCATTTCTCATCACAAGACGCTCCGGGAACTTCACAGTCGCCCGCGGAGGCTGGATTGGCGACTACAACGATCCGACCACTTTCCTGAATTTATTTCATTCGGCCGGCACAAACAACTTTTGCCGATGGACAAATGGCGAGTACGACCGCGAATTGGATGCGGCCGAACGGGAACTGGACGGCGCAAAACGAAATTCACATCTGCACCGCGCAGAAGAAATTCTTCTCGGAGAAGCCCCCATCATTCCGCTTTACTTTGAGACCAACCGCCATCGCATCTCAAATCGCGTAAGTCAATGGAAGGCAAATCTGTTGGACTATCATCTGTGGCAAAAAATGCAGCTCGATGGCGGCGGCGAAAGATAAATAGCAGCGCCAAAGGACTAGGGAGCCATTGGGCGCGCCATGATGCTTGGCGGATGGTCGTGTTCATGCAAGACGCGCTCAAGAGTTTTTATGCGCACTTCAATCTCTCGGTCCATCTCGTCTATGACTTTGCCAGCAAATTGATTGGCGCCTACGGAATTTTTAATGCTCTGTATCGCCAAATGAATTTCGTATTTTTTTGCGCAAACCTCCCTGAGCGCAAGCGCACGCACGTCGACGGTTAGACCGACTTCCGGTCCATTCATGCGCCCCAAATAGAATCCCATACTTCCATTGGACACATTGTAGGGCAAAAGCGTAACTGGATTTAGGGCAAATCGATTTGGTTCCGGATGGCCAAGATCTATTAGGACTGGAAATCGCACATCGTCCGAGCCCCCATAGAGGCCAACATTTCCGTCTTTGTTGGCATCGCGATCGCCAAGAAGGCCGACCGTAACGGCATAGGACAGCGCCGCACCAAAGCAATCGACATAGGCAAACTCAGCTGCTCCGCAAGCGCCAATCGGAATAAATTCCGATCCATCCTCACCACCTCCAACCATTTCAGTGCCGATAAAAAATCTATTTCCGTCAACTTTTCCCAAAGCTGAACGGGGGGCAAGCCGCTCGTCCACGGCGCGCGCAACCTCATTCGCAATTTTCTCCCGTAGAACCTCTCCGTTAACTTGCTCAACCGTTCGCCCGGTAATCATCCTATGGAAGGCATTTTTAGGCCTCGGTTTGAAGTATTTGGCGTTGGCGGAAGTGCCATTTACATCTCCCATTCCGAAAAGCACTTTCACCATGATGCTTTTGCGGAAAGCATCAGTTGAATTTAGCACGAGCGCCGCCACCGAACGTTTGTCGGCTTCGTCGAGACTGCAATAGGCCTCTACGAGCGACAGACCACCGAGGCTGTCCGCCCACAATTGCTGCGGAAGCCCCTCATGTCCATGAACCGACATTGCCTGCAGCTGCGCGAATCCTTCCGGACATTCCACTGGGAAACGCCCCAAATCGCCCTCGTATAGCCGGCGCACAATAAATCCACCTTCAACGCCGGACGGCTTGTCGGCAACGATCACCCAGCCGGGGACGAAGCGCCTAAATGTGCCAGTCACGAAGCGCTCGAGCACTTCGGATGGTTTCAGGACCATGTTTTGGCGCATTATTTCAACTCTATCTCTTTGATTGTCGCAGAATCCACTGGCCACCTCCATGGCATCTATTTCGTCATCTCGGCTAATCGCCAAAACGGCAGAATTCGCAGCGGCCTTTGCGGCGCAAACTGGCAGCGGCGCCGCGCCGGAATGCACTTTAGACCCGGCAATCGGCAACCGCGTAGTATATGGGAAAACAGAACATCCATCCATCATGATGGGATAGGTAATTTTATGTGGCCTTTAACAGACGTAAATAAAAAAAATATGCCGCCCCCTTTCCCGGTTGGCCATTTGCCACTAAAACCGCGGAGGCGGCATAGTGCTAAAATATTGACTTCGAGACAGTTGTCGCCATTCTGCTCCCAGTGCAGAATCGCAAGTTGAATTTCTCAATCGTCGTGCCGGTGCGCAATGGAGAGCAATACCTGCGCCAATGCCTCGAAAGCGTCAGAAGGCAAACCGTGGCGGCAAATTGCTGGCAATGCATTTGCGTGGACGATGGATCCAGCGACGGAAGCGTGAGGATTATGGAGGAATTTTCCTCCGGCGATGGCCGTTTTGTAGCAATCGAAAGCGGCGGCGGCGGCGTTGGAACGGCTAGAAATAGCGGGCTTGCACTTGCTCGCGGAAAATTCATAGCCTTCCTGGACTGCGACGATCTGCTTGAACCGCAATTCCTAGAAGAACTTGGAGTCATTGCGGAAGATTTTTCCGCCGACATTTGCGGCTGCTGCCATGGAAATTTTTCCGAAAATGGCGAACCGCTCCGCAGATGGGGACAAAGCAAGTCGGCAATGCTCTTTCGAGATCCACTTTCTACTTTTGCGCAAAAATGGCACAAGACCTTCAGTGGCAACGGCTTACGCAACTATTTCGTCTGGGGTCGCCTGTTTCGCAGAGATTTTCTAGAGAAAAATAATCTCTCCTTTTCCGAAATTGCCATCGGCGAAGACACGCTCTTCATGCTCAAAGCGTTTCACTTGACCTCCGCTTTCGCCGTCACGGAAAACGTCCTATGCTGGCACCGGCGCCATGGAAAGTCCACAATGAACACATACAACTCCGTAGACTACATGGAAAATTGCATAGCGGTAGCCATGGCGGCAAGGGAATGGTTCGGCGAAAAACTTCTAGGGGAAAGCGAAATGCGGAAGCCCGTACTGCGCCGCATCGTAGGGAAAATTATTTACGACGGCTGCATGCGCGGCAGACGCGGCATTGGCTACGGAGAAAGCGGAGCAGTGCGCAGAAGTAGACTTCTCAAGTTGCGCGAAAACGGAATATTCAGGCCGTCAGACCTGTGCTTTCGCCATCGCCTCCGCAGCGAACTATTTCTCCACTTTGGCGTCTAGCGGCCGCACAAACTATCCTTTACGAGCTACCAAAAAATTTGCTCAGCGCGCCACTTAGGGGAATGGCTCGCCAATCAAAATGCAATCTCCGCTTTGCGCCCTAATCACAACTCTGCCGCCGTCAAGCTTGCATCGCGCTCCATCCACATCGCATGGTGTGTTTCCGCCAATTACGGCCCAGTCGACCAACTCCTCCCATGTCTCGGATCGCCCCAGACGTCCAAGGTCGCCGCCACTCGGATTTGGCTCAAATAAAATTTGCGTACCGCCATCGGCACTCTGACGAAGAGTCGTTAGACCAAATGGCATAAGTCGCGCAATGGCCAAGAGAGCTATTTTGCAGTTCCTCGATATTCCACGAAAGCAATAGATTGGCTTGGCCATATTGCCTATGCGAATATGAGCTTGGCCAATTCTAATGGCAATATCTCCTCCGGCGGCGCAATTTAGTCTGCTAGTCCACACTTTGAGTTGTTCCGTATCATTTTCCGTTAGCGGCAAACCAAGACTGCCTATAAATCTAACAACCTCGTCTCCAACCGCTACCGTCTGAGAAGGTTTCAACTCTTCCCCGCGCAGCCGTCCTGACAACTCAATTGCCGCATGCGCATCGGACCTAATTTCGATAGCCTTCATTTTCTCGAAGGTTGAAAACAGCAATTTGTAAAGGTCCTCCTTTTTGAAAAACACAAGGGCGAGCGCTTGGAATGCGGCGCTAAATCCACCCACATCCCCAAAGCGCAAACAGCGGTAGGCGTCAACAAACTTCGGCTTATAGCGGGCGGCGCAGTCAGTTGTGCCGCAATTGCATCTGCCACTTAGGCCAAGACGGCCATCGTCTGCGATCGAGCCGCCCGACTTAGCCGCCTCTAAATCCTTTGAAGTGACAATCTCCTCCAGGCGGCCCAATAGAACGCGTTCACTAGCCGCGAGACCTCTTACCGAGTCAGCCATAGGAAACCACCACAGTATTATTTTATCATTCAGCCGCAGCGGCGTCAACGCGAATTAGCAAAACCAATTTGGTCGGTTCAAAATTATCGATGGCGCCGAAGCCATAGCTGTGGACCGCGAAAAAGTAATGGTCGAAGGCGAAGCATTTCACACTGCTGCGCCAAAATTTCGCATGGCGGAATTTGCACAAAAAATGTCACTAGCCTGAATTGGCCTTGCACGCCGTCAATCGCAACATCACATCGTTCTTCGCAACGGCAAGATTTGAAATTGCCGTCGCTTCATCAGCAACCGCCCTGGCGAGGGGGTCATAGGCCTTTACGGCGCCAACGATAGCCTTTCTGTCGTTTTCGTGCTCAATTTTAGACACCTCGCCGAAGTATCCGCTGAGTAGCGGAATGACAGCATCGCCAATTGCGGCGAAAATGCACAAAAACTTATACAGATTATCTAAAAATGTGGCTTTATCGGCGAAAGCAGTACCACCAACTAACTGCGACTCGAGATCGGCATCGGACTTTCCAGTTTGATCTGCGTTGAACCGCATCATTTCGAAAATGCCCAACAAATTCATATCGTCCCCAATTTCACAACAAATATTTCCGTCGCATTGCAGCTCGGAAGCTACTCCTCCCGATTTAAGATAGGTGGAAACACTTTGGAAATACCACTGAATAAAATTTTTAGCGACACCGGTGATCCCAAGAAAATTACGAACCTCACCGTCATTCTCGTCCAAGGCTTCACTTAACACTTTCTCTGCATCGCTAAGACTGATTGCTTCATCGCCTTCAGCTCCATGTTCAACCCCAACCTCAAGCAGGCCGCTCATGCAACTACAATTATCGGAATAATCTAGTCTAGGCATAATGGCGTCATAGATAGCATCGCGGCGCGCGAGTTCTTTTGTGGCCTTAAATTCTTTTCTCTTCACCTCGCCAAGGGTAGAAAGCGCCAGCAAGCGCTGAAGATTTGCAAGCAAAATGATATCTTGCAGCTGAACGCCTTGCCTAATGCGAAATCCAATTTTATCAGTGGTCGTTTCAAAAAGTTTAGCGACACTTTCCGTGAGTTTTCCCGCAGCATCTTCGGCGCTCCCATGTGTCCCCGTCGCTATTGCGTCTAGGGAGTTTGCGTAGGCGTGCAGCCCTTTTGCGTCACCGCAATTCTTAACGTCAGCAAATATGTCAGCAACATTGCGCATAGCGGCCCAGTCGTCATCCTGGCTTTCGTCTTGAATGGGTGGCGGTACACCAGACAGCTTCTGCTTTGCCTTTTCGGC
>JAIRXB010000033.1 GCA_031268535.1 Puniceicoccales bacterium
CCGCCACCGCCAGTTCAACCGCCACTGTCGCCAACGGCAACCGCTAGCGGCGCCCCAGCCGCATCCGAAGAAGCGGCCGATGACCCGCCAGCAGCTACGGCAATGGACAAACCTGCGCAACGGCCGTCGACGGAAATCGCACGGCCAGTTGAACTGCAAGGTGCTTTTACGGTGGACTTAGCGCCAGCCCATTGCGATGAGCCGGAAGCTGCGGAAACGCTCCAGGAAGAGGAGGGCGGCCGCAAAAGGGAAAGCGCGCAGACAAACGACGCTGCAGCCGCGAAGTTTCTCGAAGCCGCATTTGATTTGGAGCCTGGTGCCATGCTGTACGGAAGCACTTGCAATTCAGTGGCTGCGCTTTTCAAATGCATAGCCAAGCTATCCGCAGAAGGTAAAACGCCGGAAGGAGGCATATGCCTCAGTGATTTTGTGGCCCATAGGGGCGACAACGGCGCATCGGCTGCCGCAGCAGTAAACGCTCTGCTGTCAGAAGTTAGGCAGTTTTCCCGTCGGGAAGGCATGTGGAACGCGGAGAACGCCACCGAAGCGGACCTGGCCAAATGGAATAGCGTCATATTCCTCTTCGGCCACAGAGCCAAAGCAAATAATAGCTTCTCGCAATTTTACCAAGAAGCGCTGGATCTAATTCGCCAAGGAGAACTGGATCCGGCACGCACAGAAGATGGAGCGAGAAGCAGCGCTGCGGAAATTGTGCGCACAGCACTTTCAATCGAAAAAAGTGCCCGCGCTATTTTTGACAATGCATATGCTTCAACGGCAGGCATCGGCAGTGGCGACCCCAGTGAAACAAAAATCACACTTTTTGATCATCTCGGCGAAGCCGTAAGACAAGCAATCATTGCCCGTCTTGTTGTTTCTTTACTGTGCAAACAACATAACTCACGCCTCATTTCGCCGTTGAAAAGGATAGCCGTACTGCTACAAACGGAAGCGAAAAAGGTAGCTTCCGACTATCCCGAAATCGATGTTCGCAAAGCTGCTATCGCATTTAGCGGCGCAATCAAGGCTGCCTTTAAGGAGAAAAAGGGCGAGGTGAATGACCTATGGGCTAACCATTTCGCCGACATTGAAGTCGCCATTGCCAAGTGCGACGCGGCCTACGAAAATTACGCACTGGAAAGTGGCGCATCGAAGAAAAAACTTTCCGATCAAACCGCACCGGCGTCTTGGCGGTCATCCTAGCGGTGACATTCCTCGCACAATTCCCTTGCCATTAGGGCATTAAGAATTTCGACCGGCGACAGAGAATCGTACAGTATGCGCCAGATTCCATCGAGAATTGGACATTCAATGCCCCTACCCAAGCAAAGCGACCGAAACCCATCCGTAGCTCCATAGCCTTCGACCGTAGTTTTTTCGGAATCAATTATGCGCCTAGGACTCTCTCCGGCGCCTATGCGCAGCCCAAATGTCCTGTTGCGGCTCCAACTGCCATTCGCCGTGGCAACAAGATCGCCAAATCCACTCAACCCATAAAATGTTTCCGCCTTCCCGCCCAACGCAACGCCGATGCGCACCATCTCCGCCAAAGTGCGAGTGAGTAGCGCCGCGATGCCGTTGCCTCCGCCGGCAAATCGCTCAGCTATGCCAATGCCGATGGCGTATGGATTTTTCAGTGATCCGCCAAGTTCAACACCGCAAATGTCTTTCGTCCTATAGGCGCGAAATCTTGGTCCGCTGATGTAGCGCTGTAGACGCACAAGCTCGCCATCTCCACCGCCAACGGCCAACACCGCCGCAGCGGGATGCCCCCTTGCCACGTCAGCGGCATTTGTGGGCCCAGAAAGGACGCCCAGGGGAAATGCCGGCAAAATTTTTTGCACAGTCGCAAGAGGCAATTGGCGCGTTTCCGGCACAAACCCTTTGCACAGAGTTATTATTGGCGAATGGAACTTCGAGCTGTGCGCCGCCCCAATGCGGCCGCAGTACTCAACCACACCGGCAGTCGAACAGGCCAAAAAGGAACAATCCGCCCAATTTATGGCGGAAAAATCTGCACCGATTGACAAATTGCCTGGAAACGCGAATCCAGGCAAATAGTCAAAATTTTCACCGGCCACCCTAGCTGCGTCGGCCCATGGACCATTGCGGGCGACGAGACGAACCTCATGGCCAAGCGACGCCAAATGTAGCGCCATGGCGGTTCCCCACGCTCCAGCACCGAAAATGGCGAATTTCGCCACCGGACCGTTGCATTCGCCTAGAGCAGCAGACATTGTGTTGCCCATAGCCATGGGACGTCAACTGGGCAAGCGCATTGTGCGCGCCGCCGAAGGCGGCGCGCACGCAAGCGTCAATTCGCTTCATTTTTTGACGATTTTTCGGCGCAGCCGCCCCAATGGGGCAAACGCAATTATGGCTCTGCGTCCGAGAAAGAACGCCAGAAGGCAGCTGTTTTGCAACTTTTTAGCCGTTGCGCTGCACGCTACGGCTCTTGCACTTGCGGCGTGGACGGCCTACGTGAGCCTTCCGGCCATGAAAATTTTCTCCCCCTAGCCGGACCGAACAGCTAGCGATAGGTAAGCACGAGGCCCTCGATTAGCTTGGACCATCCGTCAGCCAACACGAACAGCATCAATTTGAACGGCAAGGAAATTGTCATGGGCGACATCATCATCATGCCAAGCGCCATAAGCACATTAGACACAACAATATCAACCGCTATGAATGGCAGGAAGAGAAGTACGCCAATTTGGAATGAAGTGGTCAGCTCGCTAACCGTAAACGCCGGCACCAAAATGAGGAAATCGCTGCTGGATATGTTGTTGAAGTCATCCTTTGGCCACAGCCGGGCTGCCGCATTCATGAAAAATGTGCGACTGTTTATGGAGGAATGGCGCAGCAAAAAGCGCCGCAGCGGCTCGCCAATGCGCTGCAAATGACCCGGCAGCTTCTCTATTTCCTGCAGCGAAAACTCGCTTTCGATGGCGATCTTCATTGTCTCCTTCGCCACCGGAGCCATGACGTAGATCGTTATAATTAGCGCTAATCCGTTCAGTACGAGATTTGGCGGAACCTGCTGCGTGCCAAGGGCGTTGCGCACCAAACCGAGGACGATGACGATCTTTACGAAAGACGTCACCATCAACATGAAGAACGGCGCAACGCCGAGAACCGTGATGAGGACAATGACCGTAATTGGGTCGTAGGTGAAAAAATTGGCCGCGGTGTTCATGGTTTTGGCCGATTCTCGATGGAAGCGCTAGACATTCAAGCACCTTCGCCTAGCCATTCAATTCAACGATCTGCACGCCAACGCGGCCGTCTATGTTGACGAGTCGACCGCGACCGATTGGCTGGCCATTGGCCCGTATGGCGACATGTTCATCGTTGGGTCGCTCCAGCGTAAATGAATAGCCCTCTTTGATGCTCTCAAGATCTCTTAGCGAAATGCGCAACGTCCCAAGATCGAAAGTCAAACTGACTTCTATGGCGCCAACGTCAAACCCCTCCCTCGGCCTCGGCGCCAATGCCGCATAGGCCACATCCTTCAGCATGGCCTCAGCTCTCTCGTGAATTGGCCAGCTATCGCCACCAATGGCCCCATCACCCATGCCATCACCTATGTCGTCACCGTCTCCGTTGTCCACATCTTCGTCGGAAGAATCCTTCTCTTCTTCCTCATCCTCCTCATCCTCAACGACATTTTTCTCTTCCGCCGGCAATTTGTCTAAATTTTTCGGAGCATCATCGTCGCCATCCACGCCGTCTGGGGCCGTTCCGTCGGCCACCGCAGACTCGGCGGAATCGTCAACGTCCTCGTCATCTTTTTCCTCATCCGAGTCGTCTTCGCCGCCATCGTCATCGTCTTCGGCATCGTCATCGTCTTCGTCCAAATCGTCATCCTCGTCCCAGTCCTTTTCGTCGTCATCCTCCTCTCCGTCATCGTCTTCGCCAAGTTTATCAACGTCGAGCTCATCGTCATCGGAATCCTCGCCGTCCCCATCCAGCAATTCATCATCCAACTCATCGCCATCTTCGGACGAGACATCACCGTGTGCATTTTCCTTTTTTAACTTCGAACCCGTGGCCATGATAAGTTCCTTCGCGCCCGCGCAATAGGCAAGATGTGAGCAGTTTACGGCGCAGCGGCCACGACGCAACAGGAAAATCTCACAAAGAATTCCACCGGCGCCGCCGGCGCCAAAAATTCAAAATGAAACGCACCGTTTTGGAAAATCGGCCACGTCTCCAAAGACTTATGTGGCGTCCCGTAGGGGATTCGAACCCCTGTTGCCGGAATGAAAATCCGGTGTCCTGGGCCGGACTAGACGAACGGGACGCAAATCAGCCACAGAGCTAGGGGCGCCACTTTGACTGGCAAGTTTATTTTCGTCGCCAGCGGAATAAGTTTTTCCCCAAACCTGCACGCCTAGGCTGTCCGGAGCCCAAAGGCGATTACGGCTCGCCGCTTGCGTCGACGGCTTCTTCGGCGGAACATGCGCAGCAGTGCGGCAGATTTTTTTTTGCCAGCGACAGCAGCACGCGCCCGGCTCCGCATTCCACAAACCGATTCGCACCAAGATCATGGGCCGTACGCATGCAGCAGTCCCAGCGCACAGGAGATGTAATCTGTTCCAGCAAAAGGCGGCGAATCTCTTCGCCATCGCACAGCGCAGCGCCACTAACGTTCGACAAAATCGGTAGGCTCGGATTGCCAATCGTCAAACTGGCGAGATGCGTCGAAAATCGTCTGCGAGCCGGCTCCATTAGCGGGCTGTGGTAGGCGCCGGCAACTCGCAATGGAATAATCCTTCGAATGCCAAACTCGGCGGCCCTCCCAATCGCTTCACGAACCCTATGGCGTTCGCCGGAAACGACAACTTGGTCTGAAGCATTTACATTGGCCACAAACAGGGAGCAGGCGGAGCAAAATTCTTCGACACGTCCAAGGTCCGCGCCGACGGCCGCCGCCATGGATCCTGGATTTAGTGCTCCGGCCTCCTCCATGCACTTCGCCCTGAGCATCACGGCACGCAATCCGTCGCAAAATGTTAGCGCTCCAGAAGCAGCCAGGGCAGTCCATTCGCCAAGACTAAACCCGGCAAAGGCACGCAGATCCCCAAGCAGACCGCCGTCCCGAAGCGCACAAAATGCCGCATAGCCAACAACATAGAGCGCCGGCTGACAAATTTCCGGCTCAGTCAACTTTTCGATTGGTCCGCCGAGACAAATGGAGCGCAAATCGTAGCCGAGCAACTCCTCTGCGGCCGCAAAAACGCCACGGCCATCATCGGCAACCGCCCCAAGGAAGTCTTTCCCCATGCCAACGAACTGCGACCCCTGGCCGCTAAACAGCAGGGCAAGACCACTGTGCCCGTTCTCCATTGCAAAAAACTTGCCAGCAAAACTGCCACTCACAGGTAGCTGCGGCGGCGGTCTCCGCCTTGCCGCATGCCCGATTTGTGTCCGCACTGGCGGCCGCGATCGTCGTAACTCTCTCTCCTGGAGCCACCCTCTCGCCTATCGTTCTGCCTGCATTCGTACGGAATCCCCCTGGCGGCACAAATTGCGGCGCGGCGACTGAGCCGGACACGCCCCTTTTCGTCCACGCCAATGCAGCTCACAACCATTTCGTCGCCGACCTTGCACACGTCCCCAACTTCTTCTACGCGTCCATCGGCCAATTCGGACACGTGCACGAGACCCTCCTTCCCCGGAAGGCATTCGACGAATGCGCCAAATTCCTTGACGGTGCGCACGACGCCGCGGTAGGTCTTGCCGACCTCTATTTCGCTATTCAGCAACTCAATTTCGCGCGTGGCGGCATCCATCGATTCCTGTGACGTCGCAAAAATTGACACGCGGCCGCTGTTGTCTTGGCACACATTAACCTGCGCGCCAGTGTCATCCACTATGCGCTTGATATTTTTCCCGCCGGGACCGATGAGCGCACCGATTTTGTCGGGCGAAATCCGCAACTGCTTCACACGCGGAGTCCATGGGCGCATCTCCGGCCGCGGGCCGCCTATGGCTTTTTTTATGGCTTTGAGTATCTCCATACGCGCCAAGCGGCTGCGTTCAACCGCCTCCCGCGCAATGGCCATCGGCAGTCCGTCAATTTTCAAATCAAGCTGGAAGCCCGTTATGCCGGTCTCCGTTCCAGCTATCTTAAAATCCATGTCCCCAAAATGATCTTCCAATCCGCTAATGTCGGTCAATAGCACATGGTTGGCCACATTGCCTTCGCCGTCCCTGCTGGTCACTAGGCCAATCGAAATGCCGGCAACGCAATCCAAAATCGGCACACCGGCGTCCAAAAGGGCTGCCGTTCCTGCGCAGACCGTCGCCATGGACGAAGAGCCATTCGATTCGAGGATCTCGGAAACGAGTCGAATGGAATAGGGAAACGTCTCCGCATCGGGAATGATGGATAGCAAAGAACGTTCTGCCAGAGCGCCATGGCCGATTTCACGCCGACCCGGACTTCCGAAACGGCCGGTTTCTCCGACGGAAAATGGAGGGAAGTTGTAGTGCACAATGAACGATTTCTCGTTCGTCCCGCCGCTGATTCCGTCAAGCGCTTGGGCGTCACGGCTAGTGCCAAGGGTAAGCGACACCATGGCCTGCGTTTCGCCGCGGCGGAATAGGGAAACGCCGTGAACGCGCGGAAGAAAGCCCACGTCGCAGCGTATGGTGCGCAATTCATCCGGAGCTCGCCCGTCGCTGCGTTCTCCTCCCAAAATTCTCTCCCTATAAAATTCGGAACAAATCTCATCGGCGATGGCGGCAATGGCTTGAGGTGAAACGCCTTCCCCAAATTTCTCCAAAACTGCCACCGCCATGCGTCCGCGGACGTGCTCCGACCTTGCGGCAAATTCGCGCAGGTCGGCGGTGCACGCCAGCGACCGCAATTCCGCTCCAAAGAGATCGCGGCAGTGTGCACAAACGCCATCGGGCGCCGCATTTAGCTGAAATTTCCGCCTGGTCTTCGCAACCTTTTCCGCCAGACGAAGCTGCGCCCCAATGACTGGGGCAACATTTTCCTGTGCGAATTCAAGTGCCTCAATGAACCTGCTTTCCGGAATCTGATCGCCACTGCCCTCGGCCATCAGCATGTGGCGCCCATTGGAGACGTACACGAGATCCAAATTCGACTCATACAGCTCTGCGTTGGTGGGGTTTAGCACAAATTTCCCGCCAATCTCGCCGACCCGCACGCAGCCGATGGGCCCGCCCCATGGGATATCGGAACAGAGCAGGGCAGCAGACGCGCCATTCACCATGAGCACATCCGGCTCATTGGCCAAATCGGCGGCCAGCAGGAGCCCCACCACCTGCACTTCGTTGCGGAAACCCTTCGGGAAGAGCGGTCGCAGCGGACGGTCGCAGAGACGCGCCGTGAGAATTTCCTTTTCCGAAGGGCGCCCTTCGCGGCGGACGTAGCCGCCAGGAAACCGTCCGGCGGCGCAAAATTTTTCCCTATACTCCACGCTTAGCGGGAAATAGTCGTGCTCAGGCGAAGCCTTTGGCGCCGCCGTCGCCGCCACGAACACAACCGTCTCGCCGAGCTGAACTGTGACAGCGCCACCGGCCCTTCCCGCAAGGCCGCCAGCCGAAAACCTAATCGCAACGCCGTCGGCAACCTCTTCGTGCTCATGCAGTGACCCAATGGTCTGACTCTCTTCCATTAATTTATCCCACTAAACGCCAGAAATGCCACCGCCAACGGCGGGGCCAAACTGGCACAAAAATTATCAATAAATGCGCGCCAAGAAAAATTTACTACTTCCGCAGGCCAAGGGCATGGATTATGGCGCCATACTTGCCCTCATCCCTGTGGCGGACATAGGCCAATAGTCTTCTGCGCCTGTTGGCCATGGCGATGAGCCCGCGGCGCGAATGGAAGTCCTTCCTGTGCTCCCGAAGATGCTCAGTTAGTTGGCGAATGCGCGCAGACAGCAGCGCAATCTGAACATCGCACGATCCGGTATCATTTTCGCTCAGTCGAAATTCAGCAATAACCTCGCTCTTTGCTTTCCGATTCATAGTTACAATTCCAACAAATACTTTTACGTCGCAGATAACCCCGCCCACGTGCGTCAGACGCCAGGACGACTCCCGGTTCCGCAGGAAATCCGGCGGCACCAAAGATTCTTTCCTTTCAGCAAAGTCCAAGGTTTCATGGGTGAATGCAAGACAAAAAATGCAGAAGGCAGCAAGCAATTGCGAAGTGGCCGCATTTGGCCCCCTAGAACGTAATTTCCGTGCCGGCCACAAGCCAGAGGAGGCTGCGGCGCCCGCCCATGGAATTGTTCCAGTTCCCCTTTGAGGCGGCATTGCCGGCCCAGCGGACGCCGACGTAGGAGTAAGTTCCATGACTCCGCCTCAGCGCCATATCGCCGCCCCATCCGTAAAAAAGGAAGCCCGGCTTGCAGCCTGGCGCAATGGCGCTGAAAAAGTTCGCGGCGCCGCCGGGCCTGGCGCAATGGTCGTAGCCTACGGAGATGGAGCTCCTGACGGAAATGGCGGAAGAGGCGTCAAATATGAGCAGGTCCGCCGCCAGCGACGTTGAGAGGCTCCCATTGAAATCCCTCTCTTCGAAGCAGTACGACATTGCGCACTCCAAAAAAAGGTCGCCGCCCACGCGAGCCGTAGCGTAGAGTTCATTGGCGCGGGAGCGGCAATCGGTGCGGAAATAGAAATAGGACCTATAGCCAAAATCCAAAGTGTAAAGGCCGTCGGCGCCAACGATATAGCTAATGCGAGGCGCAACCTTGTTTGAGCCTCTGGCGCCATCCATTAGGCGAACGTCCGCGCCCAGCCGAATGGCTCCGCGTGCGAAATCGTTTAGGACAGAAAATGATAGCTCCTCCTTGCCCTTGCCGCACTTGGAGCCGTTAATTGCGTGCTCGCTGCTATGGCCCGTTGACACATCGAAACTCAATGCCATCGCGAACGGCGACGGTAAAAGAAGAAAAAAAATGGCAGCAAAAAATCGTTTCATCGGCAATCCCTCCGTTAGCGGAAGAGACCGTTTGCACCATTATTTGTGGATGCAACAAAAAAAAATCAAATGGGTCCTTTTGCCGAAAGAAGCCAACAGCCGTAATGGCGCGAAAAATTTCGCAGCAGGCGCTTGGTAGATTTTCCCGTGGCCCTAGGCGCGACTACTTGCCCGGACGGGGTAGTCAAAGTCACCGTATGCTTCTCATCACCGCATCGAGCGTCTTTGCGGCCTTCCTTGTTTGTTTTAGCTGCCATTTGTCGCACTCTCCACCTTTAACGGTCGCTTCACCAACTGCGCGCCGGTAAAAGGAAGCGGCTCGACTTGGGAGCCCATCAAGGTCTCCCGACAATAGCCGTTTACACATTTGGCCAGCGGAGGCGCGCAATGAATTTATAATTTCAATGATCCCGTTCAATGCGTCGATGTCGATGCGTTCTCCGTCGGCAGATATGACGTCGCGCTCGTAATTGCGCGCCATTTCATTGGGCGCCTTCGCCAAGCATAGGCACAGCGTGGAGCCGCCTTCGAAGTTGGGACAGTCAAGCGAACAAAGCCGCCGAAAGAAATACTCATCCACGCAGCACGTCCCATCACCGAACGGCTCAATGGGCCCTCGCGGTTCACGCGCCGAAAGTCTGAAGCAACCCAATTGATCGCCGAGAGAGATATAAAAGGAACTGTGGAGACATAGAACTTCGCACTTTAAAATGGCCACAATGTCGTCCTTGGACAACTCGCGGCACTCGTCACTGCCACAATAATGCTTTTGTATGAGATCGCCAACGGCACGACCTCCCTCCGTGTCTTTTTTTTGCAGCCAAAAATTATAGGCCCTGTTCACATCGTCGGTGGAAACCAAACTTGAAAACAGCTCATCCACAGAAAAGCTAGTTTCTTCTCTCCGTTCGTCGCACAAAGCGCGGAATGCATAGGCTTTCCCATGGAACTTTCGGCCGTCATTTTGAGCATTCGTCACGGCGTCAACGTAATCCAAAATCGCAAAAAACCTCTGGGCGTCGGCTTCCGAAAAACTTTCCGCCGCCACAACGGTGTCGTCGGCCACTTTGGAAACAGCACGGACGGCCTCGGCAAATCTTGTGATGAACTGTCCGTTCGCCTTCGGGCAGCGGAATTCACCGCCACTAATGGAACGACTCCACCACGCCGCTGGAGCAATTTCTGCGTCGGCGCCGATGGCTCGCTTCAGCGCTTTGAGCTTTTCTGGATCCTTGACGCAATCCAAAATAATGCGCCCAGCGGAACTTCCGTCGCGTTGCCCTGCAGTGAAAATTCTGTTGGCATAGCCCTCCAGGACCGCCTCGACATTTTCAGGCGCCATGCGGGCGCTTTTGCTTCCCAGTCTTGCTGCGTCCTCCACAAAACCTTCGGCCTCAATCATAAACTTAATAATACATAGGCCGAGCAGCCAAATCAGCAAAATTCCGCCTATGGCCATTGAGACCCAAAAGGCGACCTTCTGCGCATCCGTAATGGTCGTACCGCAAAACTGCGCCACCATCGGTCCAAACGCACCTTTTTTTGCCAGTTCGCAAAACTGCGGCTCCGTAACATGGCGAAGCAATTGCCCGCTATCGCTAACGTAGGTTTTATGCAGCATTTTGCCTATGGCGCCGCCGGCAACATAGTTAACTATGGCCGCTTCTGATGGGAGATGAAACATCTTTTCACATACTGCATATCGCCAATCTTTAGTCAAGCCTATCAGCTATTTTTCACGGCCTTCCAGCGATAGCCAATGGCCGCTCACTGCATGAGCCATTCCGCCGGCAACTTATCGGCCTCCATCATCTTACTGCGCAATTCGTCGGCAACGACGGCAAAATCACTAGCGGCATCCGCGTAGGTGACTAACTTTTCAGCGATTGCGCGCGGGTCTGCGTCCCCCTGGATGAATTCTGCGTAGAATTCGTACCCAAGTATGATGCTGGCGATGCCGATGTGCGCCACCCTAACATATCTGCGCCCAAGCCAATAGGTTAGCCAATTTGTGCGATAAGCAATGACGCCGGGGATGGCCTCGAGAGCGCAGCGCAGCGACATTGTGCCGGCGCCAACAATGGCAAGGCGCGCCACAATCGGGTCGGATGGAGCCTTGGCGGCGCCAACGAGACGAACGTTTTCGGCGACCGCTGCATCGCAATCGCCGAGGCAAGCGGAAATAACTTGCCGCACATTTTCCGTAGGATAGAGGCAGCTAATCGGCCTAATGGCCTCCAGCTCCTGCGCAAACGCCGCCTCCACCATGATGGGAAGATTCCTCCTAACGGCCGCGGTTCGACTTCCCGGCAGCAGCAGCAATCCTCCGTTTTCGCCGTAGCGCAGCGGACTTCCGGAAGAATTGCGCACAAACGGATGCCCGACGCAGCTCACGTCCATGCCGCAGTCGGCAAAATGGGCCTTCTCAAAGGGGAAAAGAACTGCCAGGGAGTCTATCAGCTTGCCCATGGCAAATTTGCGCTCCGGCTTCCAGGCCCAAACCTGCGGCGCCACGTAGCAATAGAGCGACACGGTCCCGCCGCCCTTTTGGGATATGCCCATGTCAAACAGCCTCTTCGCTATGCGCAGATGGAGGGACGGCGAATCGACGAAGCAAACGCGCCTAGGCAACGTCGCCGCGATCCAGTCGACGATGGCGGCGATGTAGCGCAGAAAGAACGGCAGCTTGGCGATGACGTCAAAAATGCCCATGGCAGAATGGTCCACCACATTGACGAGAAAATGCTTTGCGGCGGCCGCCATGCGCTCCCCTCCTGCCGCCCACAGCTCAGCGGACGGATTCGCAAGCAGATAGCTTTCAATGAGTTCGGAGCCAAGCTCATCGCCGGAACATTCGGCTGCAAGAACCAACAGATCGACTGCGCCCTTCTCGGGCCGCACGAGCGGCGGAGTCAATTTGCCCATCTGCCACCGATTTTGAGACGGCAGAGGCGGCAGTCAACGGCCAGTTTGCGCAAAAATACGCGGCGGCCAAATGGCGCCAAAGGGGCAAACTCACCGGTGCGCCAGGAGATTTAGCGGGCGCCTAACGATTTCATCGGCAAGACCGTAGCCGATGGCCTCCTCGGCGTTGAGGAAAAAATCGCGGTCCGTATCGAGGCGGACCTTCTCAATCGGTTGGCCTGACGCCTGCGCCAATATGATGTTCATCTCCTCGCGCGTCCGCTCCATTTCCTGCGCCTGGATATCCAAGTCTACGGCTGGCGCGTAGATTTGTCCGCTTATGAGTGGCTGGTGAATCATTACGCGCGCGCCAGGATAGAGCAGACGGCGCCCCTTCTCCGCCGCGCAGAGCAATATGGATCCCATGCTTGCCGCCATGCCCATGACAATCACCGTAACTGGCGAAGCTATGAGCTTGATGGTGTCATAGATGGCCATGCCGGACGTGACGCCTCCGCCGGGAGTATTCATGTAGAGCGCTATGCCGCTGCCTGGCTCGTCCATGTCAAGGTACATGAGCCTCTCAACTATATCCTTGGCGCTACTGTCGTCTACGGCTCCCCAAAGGAATATCTTCCTAGCTTTGAGCAGCTTTTCCTGCATGCGCCGCAGGGGCGACTGCGCCCCTTTGCAGTCAGCAGCGGAAGGCGATTCCTCCAAATCGTCACCGTCATCATCGTCAGTCCCGCACCTAATCATGGCAATCCATCCAGTTTTAGCGGAACGGCCACCTCGACCGCTTCGCCATAGTCAACGGCGCCAACGTCAAACCCGAAAAGATTCAAAAAATCCAATCGGTAGCCGTCGAAATCCGCTAGCCGATGAAGGTTTTCCGAAGTGACGATGGGCCAAATTCTTTCAATCTCATTCTGAAGATCGCCGTCCATTTCCAGCTCATCGATGCGCAGCCGCCCCTCGACGTCGACTGCCCCAACCGGTAAATTGCTTCCGTAGACGCGTCCAGCGAAAAGTCTCAGCATCTGATCCAGACAATCCTCGTGCGTTCCGCGCGCCTTCATCAGCTTGAACAGTATGGAAATGTAGAGGGGCACAACGGGAATTGCGGCGCTCGCCTGCGTTACCACCGCCTTGTTTATGGAGATGCGCGCCGACCCGTCGAGAGGTTTCAGCAGCCCATCAATTTTTTTCGCCGTCTCCTCCAGGTGCGCCTTCGCCCTGCCAATCGTTCCATCCCTATATATTGGCCACGTGAGCTTAGGTCCCAGGTAGCCGTAGGCGATGGTCCTGGCGCCGTTTGCGAGAACGCCAGCCGAAAGCAGCGCCTCCATCCACAGCAGCCAGTCCTCGCCCCCCATGACGGCTACGGTACCGTCAATTTCCTCCTCAGTCGCCGGCTCCAGAGACACGGATCCCACTTCGCCGCGATCAACGCTTATCGTTTTTCCAGTAAACGGTTTCCCTATGGGCTTTAGGGCCGATTTGTGCGTGACGCCAAAGCGATCGGTCCGCCTTGGGGAAGCCAAACTGTAGATGATGAGATCGATTTTTTTAAACTTTTCAGCTATGAGGGCAATCGCCTTGCCCTTGGTGCCATCCGAAAAGGCGTCGCCATTGATGTTTTCCGCAAGAAGCCCGTCGCGCCTGGCGCACAAATCGAAGGCCGCAGAATTATACCAACCGGCAGAGGCCGTGCGCTCACCGTCGGCTGGCCGCTCATAGAAAACGCCAAGCGTCCCGGCGCCGGCGCCGTAGGCGACCCCTATGCGGCTGGCGAGTCCATAGCCGGTAGATGCACCAATAATCAGCGCATTGCGGGGTCCGGAAAATTTGCTCGCTCGCGCACGGCCAATCTGCGCTTCCACATTTCTCGCGCAGCCGACAGGGTGAGCCGTCGTACAGATGAAACCCCTAAGGCGCCGCTCAACTCGAATTTTTGCCATTGGCCTAACTTCGTCGCACCTTCTAGGGCATTTTTCCTTCCGGTGAAGCATTTTCTTGGAAGACTTTTTTTGCGGCCCCATCCAGCGGCCCAACGGGGCCAACGCCGTTGGGGCCAATGGAGATGAGAAACTTATTTTGCTCGTAGGCAACGACGACCAAGTGGTGACGCTGGCCAAGGCTAAGCTTGGAAATGATCTGAATTGCATTTTTCCCGCCGAAGCCACCAAGCACAGCGGAGCGGCGGCGCATGCCGTTGATTAGGCCAATGAGCAGCAGCAGCACGGCGGCGACCACGCAAATTTTTGTCGCAGTGGCCTCCAGGGACCGCATCGGTCCGCCGGAGGAGGCGCCATCCGCAGAGTCAATTTCGCCAAACTTTTGATGGACACCCTCTCCAACCTCCGACTCGGAAGTCGCCAACTTTTCGCCGGAACGGCCGGAGGAAAATGCTCGCCAATCGCCACGGACGGCATGCCTGTAGGCGGACGGCGCAACGCAGATCACCAGGGCGCCGAAAAGTATGCAGAGGAGACGCTTCACGGATGGCCAGTATCCGAAACGCCATTTCCCTCCGCAAGATTTTTCGCCGACGCTGCGAAAAAGGTTAATTGGCTCAGCAAACGCTGGCAATTGGCCTGCCGCTCACCACCGTCTCCGCCATGGCCCACTTTTACATCTACGGCGGCGATGGGGAAATTGTTGAAAATGTGCCGGTGCCGCTGGACAAAGCCGCCGCACACCATTTGCTCCGCGTCCTCCGCGTCGACAGACTGGACGAACTCACACTTTTCGACGGCAAAGGGGTCACCGCTAAATGCCGCCTGGAAGTAAGCAACCGCCATTCGGCCTTTGCAATTCCAGGCGTTCCGCAAATGGAGGTCGCTCCCCGGCGAAAACTTCATCTGCTACAGGGAATGGCGAAGTCTGCCGCCATGGAGGACATCGTGCGGCGGGCAACGGAACTTGGAGTTTGGGAAATACATCCACTGCAATGCGAAAGGGGAAACGGCGGCCTAGGGCGAAATGATTTTTCGCGGCGCCTTTGCCGATGGCGCTCCATCGCCATCGGCGCCTGCAGCCAATCGCGCAATCCGTTCCTGCCCACAATTCACGAGCCGACACGCCTGGAAAATATTCCCATTGGGGCCAATTCGCTGCGCATCGGGGCGTCCCTTGGGTCGGAGTCCATGCCGTGGAAAACGTTCGCGGACGATCGGCGACAGGAATGGCAATCGGGCGATGCCTACGTCGCGGTTGGGCCGGAAGGTGATTTCACGGCGTCGGAATGGCATCTCCTTCGCACGAAAGGCTTTGCGGAGCTTTCGCTCGACTCCGGCGTGCTGAGATCGGAAACGGCCGCCGTGGTTCTGCTGGCACTGGCTAAATTGGCGCTCTGAAAGGCAACTGCCCGCAGCCGAAAGAGGACAGCCCCATTGCCGCTCCCAACGTGGGCGCCATCCATGGGCGACCCAACCGGCACAGCACGACCGCCTAGGGCTGCATCGCAAAGCCCGCATGGCCCATAGAAGACGCCGAACTTCCTTCTAAATTCATGCAAATCTACCAAAGTGGAACGCCCAAAAAAAACCTTCGGAAAATCTCACCCGTGGACCACTTTGCTGATCTTCCACATGCTACTCAGCCCCGCTCCAGTCACAATCTTTGCTCGGCTTCTGAACAAACTGAAGATTCTCACTCAAAGCACCGTGCGCATCACTTCACTACTGCCTCCCATGGCGATTTCAAACGCACCAAAGACGGCGCCAATGATCCCAGTCGGCGCGATTGGCTAATGGATAGCCTCAAATGAATCAACGGAGGCGGCAGCGGCGGATTCCACATCATCGACCGGCTAATGTGGCAGATGGGCAGCAACGACCTCTTCGCATCGTCCGGCCGGCCAATGGGATAGATATCACGTCAACGTCCTCTGCGCCATCGATCGGCTAATGCGGCAGATACATACGTATTAGCGGCCTCTGCGGCCAATGGGCCACTAACCACGAACACAACAACGGCAACCACTGCAGCCGCCTCGATGCATGCAACTTAGTGCCTTCGGGGCTATGCGAAAAGGGGTATCTCAGGTGCATCGAGACCACAAATTTGCCATTCCATTTCGAACCTCTAGAGCGTGCAGTAGCCGTGAGATTCAACCGCATCGGCGAGACTACGCTCGGCAGCAGGAATTGACCAGCCGTCGCTTGCGGGCGGCAGCAACAAAATATCTAGCGGCAACGGCCTGGAGTCCATTCGCAGTCAAAAAGCCAACGAATTCGCCGGACAAGCCGGAGCCGCCATCTCCATTTGTGCCAATGGCCGCGCCAGGAAATTAGTGGGAACTACTTGCCGCCTACGCCATTTGCGACTGACCACTTGAGCCTGAACGCCTTTTCACCAGCTTGTCGAGCTTAGCAAAAGCGGTGGAAGCCATCGCAAGACCGCCGGTAAATCTCACCTGGGGTCCAACGCCTACATCACTCCCCCACCTGCTGCCGTTAAACTCACCCCAGTGTCCATCTTTGCACAGGCCGCGAACAAATTCGGCCTTCTCACATAGCCCGCCAGGTGTTCTGTCGCTTAGCGCTAAAGTTCCAAGCGCATCGGCGAGGGCAGCAACGACATCCGCGATTAAATCAATGCATAAAACTCCTTTCGCCGTACTCGAAAGGCTTTGCCCATCAACATAATCCTGCAGCTCAAATCCACCGCCACCATCACCATAGACATGTTTGCTGAACGCCTCAGCGCCAATCTTTGAGAGTCCATCCCTAGCAAGTCGCACAATAAGATCTTTGCATTCGGTATCGCCACCGCCGGATCCGACTGCAGCCGCCATGAAAATCGCAGCAAATGGATCAAGCTTTCCGAGAGAAAGCTTGTTTTTACTTGAAAACGCCATTTCAAGCGCCGCAATAACGGCCGCAAACTGCTTGTCGCGTTCGGAGCCAAAAACAGTCGCAGCACGCCCTTGCAGCGAAGAAGTGCTCAAAACAACTGGAAACAGGGTTTTCCCAATCTCTCCGACTACTTCTTCCAAAAATGATCTTGCCAAAGGATCGCTTCCCTTTCCACTAGCCTGAGCCGAATCCAATGCGGAATCCATCTCTCCGAGGGCCAATGCCGCAGTGCGAATCCCAACTCTAACCCTGGCTTCCTCGGAAACCAACTCAAAAAGATAACAGAGAAGCGCCTCATCATCTTTGGTGAGTGTTTCATTTGGATCGCGAAAGCCAATTCCGTAGTGCGAATTCAAAAACAACCCAAACAAATCACTGAGAGCATGACAACGAGGTTGGCCGACCCCATTATTAAGCGGCACCGAGAAATACTGCAGCCCCATTCCGTTAGCATCGTAACCCAAAGCGCCATACGCACGACCGGCATGGCACTCATAGGCACTCCCAGGTATAGCGTCTCGTTCCACTTCCTCTGCAAGTGGGCCATGCCTCCCCATGGCGATTTCCACAAGCGCTTCGTAGATTTCTCCTTTCCGCTGAGGATGATCGCCTCTCCGCTTAACAAAAAATTTATCGGCTAGCTCATCAATGAGCTGGGAGCTGGAGGTGCTGGCGGCAATAGCGCTGTCAGCCGCCTCCCCCTCGAGCGCAGATTGACGAGACGGATTGTTAATCTCGCCGATAAGCCGCGCTATCGGCGAAAGGCTCTGCTGGCCGGCTGCGATAAAATATATGGCGAAAGCGGCCCACATGAGGCCAAACGTTACAATGGTGCCAATGATTAACAGGAAGGTTACTTGCTGACTCAGCCCTTTGTTGACGGCCTTAGCAAATTCGCTGGCGGGATGGTTGGCGCACCATTGAAGAATGTTTTCACGACTAGCAACGTAGCCGACAAAAAAAAACGCGGTTACGGCTTGAGGTACGTTCATGCTAATTTGTGCAGCACGGGGCTCGGAACGAGTCGCAACTAAACCCTGGCTATCGCGAGTTTCATAATTCATCATGGATGCCATAGATTATGGAGCGCACAAAAAGTCAACCAAAAAAGAATTCACTTTTAAATTTTCACTGCGGCCGCTGACGAGGCGCAACCGACCATCACGACAGCATTGCAACTAGTGCACTAACGCTGGCGCAATGTGCTCCACCGCATTGCGATCAATGGGGTCGCCAATGGCGCAAAAAAACAAAAAACCATTGACTGCACCTTCTCCTGCGGCACTTTCCCCTCTACGGTGAGTTCCATGGGCAGACTGGCGAGGGTCTTCATCCTGTCGGCCGCGACGCTTGCGGCCGGATGCAGGTCCATGGGGCCGGCAGCCATCAGCTGCGACCACGCAAATTTCAACAGAGCCATCGCCCACACCCTAGACGAGCAATTACTCCTTAATGTCGTGCGGGCGCGCTATCTGGAACCCATACTTTTCCTCGACGTTGGCACCGTAACGGACTCCCGCAGCCACAGCTACCGCGCCGGCACGGACGGCACCAAAGTATTCGTTGACCCAAGCGACAAAATCATGGAGCTCATCCCGGCAGTGGGAATTGCCGCTTCGCAGACGCCGACGGTCGTCTACACGCCCATGCAGGGCCGAGATTTCGTGCGGAGAATCTTTTCGCCGCTGCCGCTGCCGCTCATCATAAGCGCCATTCAGTCGGGCTGGTCGGCCAGCAGGGTTTTTGGCGTCTTCGTGGAGCGCCTCAACAATTTGCAAAATGCGCCGTCGGCCTCCGGGCCAACGCCGACGCGCGCGCCCCAATGCGATGAATTTTACCGAATGGCGCAGCTGCTGGACGTGCTTCTCCGCAGCGGTGGAGCGACCATTGACATCGATCCAGACAACCGCAAATGCCTGGTTGTCCAATTTTACGGCAACGACGAAAATTCGCAGTCCATAAGGGAGATCAAAGAATTACTAGATTTACCGCAGCGCAGCGACCGTTTCTCGTTCCAGGAAAATTTTTTAGGGTCGGTCGACTCCGATCTGCGGCTCCGCACGCGATCCATACAGAGCGCCATGTTTTACCTTGGAAATGGCGTAGAAATTCCGAATGAGCACGTCGAAAGGGGCATAGTGCCCATAACGCGCTACCCGAATGGAGAGCTATTTGATTGGAGCGAAATCCTATCGCCACTGCTCACCGTCCACTGCTCAAGGGAGCGCCCGGATAGCGCCTTTGTGGCTGTCAGCTTCAGGGGCTACTGGTTCTACATCGCCGACGGCGATGTGGCGTCAAAATCAACATTTCTCTTGCTGGCCAACTCTTTCAGCCTCCAAGCGGGCGATGCGAAATCGCTCATGCCAACGCTATCCGTTTCCATCGGCGACCGCTCCGGCAATTAGGGACGGTGGCTCCATAGCCATCGGCGCCCGTAGCCAATCGCGCAATCCGTTCCTGCCCACAATTCACGGACCGGCACGCCCGAAAAATATTCCCATTGGGGCCAATTCGCTGCCCATCGGAGCGTCCCTTGGGCCGAAGTCCGTGCCGCGGGAAACATTCGCCAGCTTGCTCGATGATAACCCCAAATGCACCAACGGCCCCAGCAGGTGCGGGCAGCTAAGGGCCGCCAACATCAATCGCAGCAGCGACCTCTGCGGCTCTGCCAAATGCGTACAATTAGGTACCATCCTAAAGGAGCATCATCCGGTATAACGAGACCACGGATTTGGCCTCCACGTTCGAATCTTAAAGGCGTGAAATAGCCGCGGGAAACCTGCCCCTTCTCCAGCCACATTCTTTGCTCAGCTTCTTAACAAGCGCAACCTCCGCAACCAGATTTTCGGATCGCTCGCCAGATTGCACGATGGCAAACTCAAAAGCACCAACGGCCTCCGCAGGTGCGATCGGCTAATGGATAACCAACGGAGGCAGCATTAGCGACCTCAGGCTAATAGGGTCGCCAACATCAAATGCACAAGCGTCTTCGATCGGCTAATGTAACAAATGCGCAACGACGACCCCTGCGGCCACCCCAATGCATGCAGCTCATTCGGAATCTATGCTAAAGGGTTCCGCCGCAACAATCGGCAGCGGGAATTGCCCGGCCGCCGCGGTCCTGCTGGCACTGGCTAAACTGGCGCTCTGAAAGGCAACTGTCCGCAGCCGAAAGAGGACAGCCCCATTGCCACTTCCAACGCGGGCGCCATCCATGGGCGACCCAACCGGCACAGCGCGACCGCCTATGGCGGCATCGCAAAGCCCGCATGGCCCATAGCCGACGCCGAACTTCCTTCCCTATCCATGCAGATTCCACCAAAGCGAAACTTGCCATCCCAAAACCTCGAGAAGTCTCTCCTATGGACCACTTTGCGGATCTTCTGCATACCGCTCAACCATGCCATAGTCACAATCTTTGCTCAGTTCCCGAACAAGCGCAGCCTCACCACTTAACCTTCCGAATTGTGCACAAGTTTCTACGGCAAACTCAAAAGCACCAACGGCCTCTCCGTCGTCCGGCCGGCCAATGTGATAGATGCACACCAACGGCCTCTCCGTCGTCAATTGGCCAATTGGCAACCTTAAACGCAACGATGGCCAGTGCAGGTACGATTGGCTAATGCGGGACAGATACGCAACGACGAACCACTGCGGCTGCCCACAATGCATATAGCTCATTCGAAATCTATGCGAAAGAGACCCGCCGCGATAATCTGCAGTGAAAATTGCCAAGCCGTCGCTCGCGAACGACATCACTGGAATATTTAGCAGTAGCCGCAAGGAGCTCAACCGTGCTCCAGACACGTTCCCTGCACAATTCTCGAACAAACTGAAGATCCTCACTCAAAGCACAGTGCGCATCACTACTGCTTCCCGCGACAGTCTCAAACGCGACAAAGACGGTGTCAACGATTCCAGCAGGTGCAATCAGCTAACCGTCTACCTCGTGCGCACCAATGGCGGCAGCAACGACCTCCGGCCAACATGGCCGCCAACCTCAAACGCAGCAGCAACTCCCGCATCATCGCTCGGCCAATGTAACAGATACGCATGCATCAACGACCCCTGCGGCTGCCAAATGCAGCGACTCTTTCTGGTCCATGTGGAAAGAGTCTCTTAGATGCATCGCGGCCACGAATTTGTCCTTCCCGCTCAAATCTCAAAAGCGTGCAGTAGTCGGGAAGATTTAAATGCATTGGCGAGGGCGCCAATGTCCACTCGGAATTAACAAAAACCACCCGCCGCCGTTTGAGCCTGGACACTTCAGTCTAGGCGTTCTTCTTTCAGCTCTTCGAGCTTATTTAAAGCGTAGCTAGCCGTCGCGAAACCGCCGCTAAATCTCGCAAGGGGGCCTACGGTTGATCCACTCGCCCACCTACTACCGCTAAGCTTATCCCAGCCTTTACCTATGCACAGGTTGCGAACAAATTCTGCCTTCTCCCCTAGCCCGCCAGTGGTTTTGCCACTTGCCGCTAAAGCTCCAAGCATATCAACGAGTGCAGCAACGACATCCGCGACTAAGTCAATGCATGAAGCTCCTTCCGGTGTGCGCGAAAGGCGTCGCCCACTAACACAATCCTGCACCTCAAATTTGCCGCCAACCTCATTGATGCGATTGCTAAACCCCTAGCGTCAGCCTCTGAGAGCCCATCCCTAACAAGTCGCACAATAAGTTCCTTGCATGCATCTCCGCCTCCGCCGGATCCGACTGCGGCCGCCATGAAAGCCGCAACAAATGGATCGGAGTCGCCGAAATAGTCCGTACGCGGATTTTCTGAAAATGCCGCTTCAAGCGCCGCAACAACGGCTGCTACCGGATTGCATCCGGCGCCAAATACAGCCGCAACACGACCTTGAAACTGAGGAGCGCTCAAAACAACTGGAATCATGGCGCCGCAAACTCCTACGACTGCTTTACTCAAGAATGATTTCTCATCAGGAGAGCCTCCATTCTTCGCATGCCAGGCGGAACCCGCTTCGCCATCCATCCATTTGAGAGCCGATGCCGCAGCGCGAATTCCCATTCTAACCTTGGCTTCTTCGCAAACCAAGTTAAAAAACAGATTGAGAAGCTCTTCGTCATCTTTGGTGAATGTTTTACTTGAATCGCGAAAGTTAACTCCGCATCGCAAGCCCAAAAACTCCCCAAATAAATCATGGAGAACATTATGGCGAGATTTGCCGACCCCTTTGTAGAGTGGCGCTAAATGATACTGCAACCCCATTCCGTTAATATCGTAATCCTGTTCGCCAGGCTTACGACTGTTACAACACCAATAGGCCTCCCCCAGAATTTTTCCCTCTTTCATTTCCGCACCAAACGGGCCATGTATCCCCATGGCAATTGCGACAAACGTTTCGCCGATGCTTTCTTGCCGCTGAGACCAATCGCCTCTTCGCTTAACAAAAAATTTATCGGCTAGCTCCTCAATGCGCTGGAAGCTGGAGGTGGGAGCGGTAAATTTAGCACTGTCAGCTACCACCTCCTGCTCCTGCAGTTTAACACTCTCAGCTACCACATCATGCTCCTGCGGCTGAGATGGAGCTTCCTGCGGCCGATATGTAGTCGGTGTCTGGGCATAAATTTCTCTGGCGAGCTGCGCAATTGGGTTGGTCCATGTATTCATGGCTAGCGCAAAATATATGACAGCCGCTACACATGCGAGGCCGAGCGTTGCAATGGAGACAGCTGCAATTAAGCAGGCGAGCGGCAGATCTGGCCCATCGTAGATGATTTCAGCAGCTGCGCTTCTTCTGTTTTTTTCGCAAAAATTCTGAATAGCCTGTCCGTCGCAAACGAAATTTATAAGGAAGTGCGCCGTTACGGCTTGCAGGAGACTCATTCGCGCCAATGCCGGTTGAACGGAGGCATGTGATTCAGTTTTTGATTGCGGTAGTGCTGTATCCATAGCATGTAAATTGTAGCGAAAGCGCGCAAAGAGTCACTCTAAAAAAGCACAATTCAGTCTCCACTGTGGCTATGCACGCACCAATGTTTAGGGCAACGCAGCCGTCTCCATTTGGGCCAATGCCCACAAATATCCAGCCGACAACGGCATCCAAAAGGTCGGCGGCGCCGTAGATGGCCGCAAAGGTGGTGGCGAGCAGCGCCTCGCCGTCAAAATCAAAACCAATCAAAGCGGCGGCAGCGGGACGTCAAAACCAACGTTTCTCTTGCCGGCCAACTCACTCAGCCTCCAAGCCGACGCTGCAAAATAGCTAATGGCAACGCTATCCGTTTCCATCGGCGATCGCTCCGGCAATTAGGACGGTGGCTCCGATCGCCATTGGCGCCAATCGGGGAAATCGGGATTTTTCCTCAGCCACCCTATGTGCTCGGCTGCCACGTCGCAGGCGATGGGCGTTTCAAATAGCTCTCCACCATCGTGCCGTTTCTCGAAGATCTCCACAACTTGCTCCTCCAGCTCACACATCGTAGAGCCAAGATGCTTTGCGGGAAGCTGCTCAATTAGCCACAGCGCATAGTTGCGGAGAATCACAATGGCGGCTTCGCACGCACCAATGTTTACGGCAACGTAGCCGTCTCCATTTGCGCCAATGTCCGCAAATATCCAGCCGACAATGGCGTCCAAAAGATCTGCGCCGCCGTAAATCGCCGCAAAGGTGGTGGCGAGCAGCGCCTCGCCCTCAAAATCAAAACCAATCAAAGCGGCGGCGGCGATGTGCCTGTAGCCGCTCAACAGATAGCCAAGAACAGCAGTTGCCGCACTGGAGGCCATAAAAGTCACCTCCCGCAAATGCGGCGCAGTGTCACACCTACTAACGGCTTCGCGGATCTGATCAGACGCAATGCAAATCTCTTTGAATGCAGTCCACAGACGCACGCACTCCGGATCACCGCGCAATGCCGCCATGAAATTGCCAAGTCTTTCGCGCAACAGCTCTTTCGCCGCTTCCGTTGCAAGTCCGGCATTTGGCACTACGACAACGTGCCATCTGCGACTTTCGCCGGCCTCCGCCAACGCAGCGACGGCCCTTTCGTGCTTTTCCACTTCCCCCTTCTTGAGAGTGAACAGCCTCCCGTCACGGGCGCGCAGCGCCACTGCGGCTATGCGCTGGGGACTGTGCGGATAATCGATGGGCCAAACGATGTCTCCCCTGTCGTAGTGGATCAGGCCGTGAATCAGCACTACGGCGCGCACGTCTCCACGATAAATGACACCGTCGGCGTCTATGCTGTAATCTCCGCTTTGAGTTCTGACTATGACGTCCGGTTCGATAAAATATATATCGGCTCCAAGTTTACCGGCGATTATCCGCACAAGAGCGGCCTCAATCAATTTGTTGGCGGGCAACGCAATACTATTGCCTCTTTCCGAAAAGCAGCACTTCAATAGCTCCATCCCATTTGCGCCCATTGGCGATCGCCCAAGGTGGAGCGATTTCTGCCTAAGGTAAACGGCCGGCTGCTCCGGCGCAATTGGAGCGGCAACCCTCCGCAACAGCAGATTAAACATCCACGCTAAAAGCTTAAACTTGCGAAGCAGAGTTGCTTGGGCAACGGCGCCAGGGAAAAGCCAATAGCACCATGGCGACAATCGCCCGAAAGCCGCAGCATTCAGCAGCACACCATGGCTAACCGCGCGTCGCAATAGGGACGGCAATTCGCCCGTCGCACCGTCGTCGGCGGACGCCAAATCAATTCCGCAGCTGCGGAAATATACCGCCATCGGCCCAGCGTACATATCATTATCCCCGGCAAATGAGAAACCGCTCATGGCCATTAAAGTCACAGAAAACTTGCGGGCGCAGCCCATTCTGCTTCGCCAGCGAAGACAGAACAGCGCCGTGGCCAATGCCCATCTCCAAAGCCAGCATTCCGCCGCCATTGAGGTGCCCACCGGCATGGCCAATAATGGTTTTCAGCGCATCGGCGCCGTCGGCGCCTCCTCCCAGCAGCGCCAACGGCGGATCTCCGAGGCGCACTTCCGGCGAAGAATTCTGCCACTCTTCTTCGCTGAGGTAGGGCGGATTCGACAGGATAAGGTCCCATTTGCCATGCAGCTGCGAAAACCAATCGCTGCACACGAAATTGATGCGGTCAGCCATTTGGCAGCGGTCCCCATTCCGCTTCGCCAGCGCAAGAGCTTCGAGTGAAATGTCGCTGGCAGTTAACGTCGCGGCCGGAAAGGCTTTCCCAATGGCCAGCGCACATGCTCCGCAGCCGGTGCCGAGATCCAGCACAGATTTTGGCGGATTTTTGCTGAGTCGCTCAACGACAATCTGCACCAGCAACTCAGTCTCCGGACGCGGAATAAGTGCGGAAGGCGACAGAAGTAAATCGACGGCACCGAACGGACAGCTGCCAAGTATGTGCTGCAGCGGCACACGGCGGCAGCGCATGGCAACATACTTTTCCCACAGCTCCAGTTGCCCGGCCGACAGTGGGCGCTTTCCAGTTAGGAATAGATCCGCGCGGCGAACGGCGAGAACGGCGGCCATAATCCACTCCGCATCGGCCCTCGGAAATTCGACGCCGGCCTCCAGCAAAAGGCGCTCTCCCTCGTCTAGATGTGCGGTTTGCAAAATTGGCGGCGACGCTGCAAAATTTTCATCCCCTTGTCGAGCATTTTCTTCGGCGCCTCCGCGCCCCGTTGCAGCTCTTTCGGGGAGTCGTCAAATCAGTTGGCGGCAGCGGAAATTATCGCCAGAAATTCTCCCGCCACCAGAGACGCCCCACCAACAAGGGCGCCGTCGATATCCTTTTCCGCAAACAAATCCGCCGCCCCATGGCGACTTACGGAGCCGCCGTATAGCAGCGGCGTTCGTTTTGCAATCCCTTCTCCGAAAACGTCTTCCACCACTGAGCGCAAATGCCTGTGCATGGCCTGGGCATCTGCGGCCGAAGCGGATTTGCCGGTTCCGATGGCCCATATGGGTTCGTAGGCAACGGCAAATTTTCCAGGCGAACCCGCTTCCCCAGCGCGCAGTACGGCACGCAACTGGCTCTCCACGATCGCATTTTGCACTCCAAGATTGCGCTCTTCCCCCGACTCGCCGACGCAGAGAATGGGAACAATTGAAGCGCCAACGGCGGCCCAAAATCTCCTGGCCACAGCGGCATCCGTCTCGCCAAAAAGTGCGCGCCGCTCGCTGTGGCCAACGATGGCGTACGTAACGGAGTAGTTGCGCAGCATGGATGGAGAAATTTCACCGGTGAAAGCTCCCTTCTCCTCCCAATGGACATTCTGCGCACCGACGGCAATTGGCGATCCGGCAACCATTTCCGCAACTGCCGGAATGGCAATGAACGGCGGACAGACCACGGCGGACGCGGCGCCAAATGATCCAGCTGACCGCAGCAGCTGCCCAACCAGGGCGCCATCCGCGGCCGGGGACGAATTCATTTTCCAATTCCCAACCACCAACTTTCCGCCGGAAACCACGGCTATCCATTGAAATGACTACGGCAAAAATGGCAAGGACACATTGGCCGCGGGAAAATTCACTTTGGAATCCAGGCGCGAATCAATGGATGTCAAGACATTGCGGAAGAAAGCTTTGCAGCTTTTTTCACAGGAAAAATTTTCTTTGCTTTTCCGAAATTGCCATGGATAGGCGCTCCATAACCTGCAGCATATCTTCCCAAAATAGGCGTTTGGCGCCGTAGGCGTTGCGCAACAAATGGGATGGGTGGTAGGTGACCATGGTTGGCACGGAACAAAAATCGAACCAGCGGCCGCGCGTCTCCCCCATGCGGCGATCCCCATCATAGCCGAGAAGTCCATTCGCAGCCGTTGCCCCAAGTGCGACAATAACCTTCGGCGCAACGATTTCCACCTGTGCCCGCAGAAAAGGCATGCAAAAATTTATCTCCTCCTGGGTCGGCGGCCGATTGCCGTGGGCCGTCGCAACCTCCGGTCGCCAATTCATCACGTTGCCAATGTAGACATCTTTGCGGCTTAGCCCCATGGCGCCAATCACCTTGTCCAACAGCCTACCGGCGCTGCCAACAAACGGCTCGCCGCGAATCTCCTCTTCGGCACCTGGCGCTTCTCCGCAAAAGAAGATTTCGGCGTCCAAATCGCCCGCCCCAAAAACGACTTTTTTGCCGTCTTTGGCGTGCACTAGGCACTCCGGACAACGCAGCACAATCTCTCGAAGCGCCTTCCATCGAACAATTTTTGCGCCTTCCGGAAGATCAAATGGTTCCGGCTCGCCGGCAACTCCGCAGACTGACGTCTCAGCAGATTCAACCACTTCGCAGTGCTTTGGAGCACCTTCCACATCTCCAATGGAGCGGAGCCGTTCCTCCAAGTTTTGCCCAACCTCCACTGAGGCCTCTCCCTCGGCCGCAAGCAGTTCCACTTCCCTTAGGAGGATGGCCAAAATTTCATCGCGGCTTAGGTTGCTCACCGCTACGGTAGCTAGCGGCAGCACCACGGCCTTGCAACAGCATAGTCGCCTCCCGCTTCGGCGAAATGCTCCGCCGGTTCCCAGTCGCCATAGAATACGCGGTCCAGAAAAAGCCCTTCCGGCGGAGCTGTTTGCAAATATCGCGATTGGGCGACGGCTGGGCCGCAGAGAAGTTCTCCCAGCAATTCAACCGGCACCTTAGCGCGACCAACGGCCACCAGCGCGCCGACGATGCGGCGCACCATGCGGTAGAGGTAGCCGTCCCCTTCGGTCACGTAGGCAATGGCGTCGCCGTCGACAACTATTTCGCTGCGCCTCAATGTTCTAACCGTGTTTTCATTGGCGCTCCGATTGGAAAAATTTGCGAAATCATGGGTGCCAATGAATTTTTCGGCGGCAGCGGCCATGGAATCCAAATGCAACTTTTCGGCGCCAAGCGACCAGCGATAGCGCTGACTGAATGGGTCGCCAAAGCCGCGCGCCATGGCATAGGCGTATCGCTTGCCTGTGGCGGAAAACCGTGCGTGAAATTCGCCACCAACCGCCACGACTTTCCAGGGCATAATGCTGCGCGGAAGACGCCAGCGAATGGCCCGCAAAAGTGCCCCCTCTCCGTGGCACCAGTGCGGAGCGTCGAAGTGAAAAACTTGCCCGATGGCGTGAACGCCAGCATCGGTGCGGCCTGACCCTACAACGGAAATCGGTTGGCCAAAAATTTCCCCCAACCTTTTCTGCAGAAAATCTTGAACCGCATTTCCGCTGCGCTGGCTTTGCCACCCATCAAACGCCGTTCCATCGTAGGCGCAAATGCCACACCAGCGCTCCAACAGCCGACACACGGCCCCATGGAGTGGCCCCATGGACTGCGGTCAACCAATTTGCACACGTCCGCCCCGTTGGGGCAGATCAAAAATTTCAAGCGCCATCCAAATCGGAATCATGGCTCTCCAGCGCCGTAAGGTAGAGCCTGACGCATGGGCCGTCGGCCAAACGCTCCCTAATGAGAATGGAGTCACCGTCGGCGGAAATAAATTCGTAGTCGCGGCCGCCATGGCTCACCGAGTCGCCGATGCCGTTGGCTTCGCAGTGCAGCGGTCCGCCAGCGGAAATGGAGACGAGCTTTGCGCGAAATTCCGTGGCAGCAGCGGCTCCGTCAAATGGGAGCCGATAGATTTTTCCGTCGCTCCAATCGCGCACGGTGGCGCAGCGGGAAAAAATTTCTCCGCAAAGGAAGTTGCAGTTCTCCAGCGAGAAGAGCCCATCCTTCGACCGCTGCCCGGAACGCAGCGCATGCAGCCTGCCGGTCTCGCCGTCGCGAATGAAGGCGGACACGGACCCGTCCATGCTAACGGCAAAGCCTTCCATGCGCAGGCGATAGGGAATTTCCTCCAGGTCAATGAGGTGAAGCGATGCCGTAGCGGGATCTTTCACGCGAAAGGATCCGTTGTGCAGCTCGACCGTTGGCGGCGTAAAAAGGTCACAGGGAAGAGCTGATCCGTCACCGTCCCTGTTGGGGGCAGGCCACATGGACTTTGGCAGTTCGGAGAACTCAGTGGACGGCTTTGGCCTGGAGATCTGAGGTCTATTTCCGTGGTCCGCATGCATCTTCCGAACGCGCACACACCTAAATGCGAACGCGGCAAAAAAAATCATCATTCCGCCGATCAGCAGCAGCACAACTCGCCGGACCAATTTGCTAATTTGCGTGCACACGGTGCGCCTCCCGAGAACCATTGGCGCGTCTGACGCCTTTTCCCGCCAAAACGCTGTCGTTTTCCTCCAATTTTGGGACATGGACCCACTCCATGACGATGGAGAATTCCGCCGGATAGGAATTTACGACGACCGACTGGGCTGTAGCTCCGCGCTGAGCGGCCTTCGGCGAAGAAATTATAATGTTATGGGGCACAACCGGCATCAGGTTGTCCTCGATGGCATTCATAAAATTGCGAAAGGTGTCGGTTTTGCTGCGGAAGCGCAGACGAAAAATGTGCGAATCAACGGCCAGCAGCTGCCGCACGGACGGCACCGCAGTTCCGTCGAAAAAGTCATTGCGGCAAGTCGTTAGGTCGCGCTGCAAAACGCTCTCTCGCTCAACGCCAATGAAATATAAATCGCCGGAGGAAGACTCGAAAAGCAGCTGCAGCAGCGCCGCAATTTCGAGCAGCTCGCCGTAGTCCCTGTTGGCGATAGCCTCCCCCACGTGCCCCCGCTGCAAAATGTCAGTAAAGCCAAAATAGCCGTCCCCGCGCAGCGCCACTTTGAATTTTTTCGCTAGCGCCCTTAGCTTTTCAAATGTGACCGTCAGTTTGTCGGCAAATTCGCCAACATTGCCAATGCGCCCGCCGCTAGCGGAAAGCTCCGGCCTCGTGCGTATGGACACTATGGATTCCAGCACATTTTTATCGGCATTGAGCTGGGCAGTGAGCCATGGCAAATCTGACAAGCTCCTGCCGTCGTTCTCCTTGCGGAGCAACAGCAGCTCCCTGCGCGCCACTTCCAGTCGGCCCGCGATGGAGCGATTTCCGCCAGTAATCAGATGGGCCAAAAGGCACGCAAATGTCACCATGGCCGCAATTAGCAGCAGTGAACCGTAGCGTCTCATGCACCTGCTTCCCATGGCTTACCCCTAAAATTTTACCGTCCGCAACGTTAGTTGGCACTGGAACGGCTGCAGCTGGCCCTGCTGCGGCGGAAACACAATGTCGGACACCTCCGAAATTGCATCGCAGCTGCGCAAATTTTGAATTAGCCCGTTCATGCGGTCGATGACGCTGGCGGCCGCATTGTCATTGACCTCCCCTATGAGCAGACACCCGGAAATGTGAGCCGTTGCGGGATCCACTTCGGTTGGCGCTCCAACTTTCCCCGGCACGCGAAAGTCGGTCAGCCAGGCGCCGCCCGTAGCTATGATGGCGCCCTGCAGGTCGGAAAAAATCTGCAGCCATAGGCCCTGGCGTCGACGGATCGAATCAATGCAGTGAAATTGCGCCTTGGTGGCGGCAAGTTTGCAGTCGATTTCGCGCAGCCTGGCGAAGACAACTTCCTCCTGACTGCGCTGCACGGCAATTTCGTGGATCTCCCTGAGGACCAGCAGGCGCTTTGCGTTTAGGCCCACCAGGCCAATGGCTAGGGCAACTATCACCGCCGCCAAGGCCGTCGAAACGCGCTGCAGGAACCGCTCCCGGCCGCGGCGCCACAGCGTAGAGTCCGGCACGAAGGGCGACCGCCGCGACGGACTGCGCATCTCCAAACCGCAGGCCCAGAGGAGGCGCATGGCGGTCAAATCGTCAACCTTCCCATTAAACTTGTGGGAGAAAAATGGCAAAACCAGAACTGACCTGTCGAAGGGCTGCACGTCCGCTTTGAGTTTCCCGCTAAGCATCTTTTCCAGGCGCGGCGACTGCGCCATGGCGGAGATGAGACGAGCGATGGAGATGTGCTTGCCGCCAAAGCTATGTACGTACTGCAATTCCGTCTTCATGACCTCCTCAACGAGGCCGTCGAGAAATTTTTCCACTCGCCCCGTCACGTCCGCTTCGCCGTCGGCGGAAATTTCCTGCCCAAGCAGCCATTTTTTCACCGCTTCGCACAGCTCGGCGCCCCAGAGGCCATTACCCTCCGTAGCGGTCTCGCCGAGGAGACGGTCCCACCCGTAGGAGAGGTAGCGCATGTAGGGCCTGCTTCCGCCGGAAAAGCCAATCGTGGTGAACGTATCCCCTATGCACAGTTGCAGCTCCATGGTGCCGCTCTTGGCCCAGCGGCTGAGCTCGGAAAAATCAGCCATGAGTGGGATGATGGCGCGGTCAGGATAGGTAAACTCAGACGCCATGAGGTCGAAAATCGGCGCGGCGCTGGAGCGCCGTTCGGCGAAAACGTAGCCGCCGAGCTCGCCGCCGCCGGAATTGGCCAGCAGAAAATCCCAGCAGAATTCGTCTTCGCGAATGGGTAAATCAACCTCCATCGCATCGGCGACGGTGCTGCGCAGGAGATGCAGCTCAACCGGCGGAACGGAAATCCACTTCGCAAGCGGTTCCAGGTGCGGCAAAATTACTGTGCAGGGCGCCCTTCGGAAACGGCCAGGCATCTTCGCCAAAGCCGCCGCCACGGAGTCCGTCCAGTGCAACTCGTCCAGGCGCAAGTCAAACTCAACGTGGTAAAAGCCAGTCACTTTGGCTGCCCGCGCCTTCCTGTCCACGCTTATTGCCGTCAGGGCGCTCCTCCCTATGGCTATGGCGCAATAGCTACCGCACTTCACTGCGCCCCCATGAGATGCAGTGGCTACCGAGCCATCCCTGTGCCATTCCTCGAGCACGGACCGATGTTGGCACCGAGCAAAGACTTTGTAAACAGGAAATAGTGGAGGCGACCTAAGATTTTCTTTGCACTACACAATCTTCCGCAAAAAGTGCGGCTGGCTGCCCTTCCAGTCGTGCCAGCAGCAGTTGGTCGATAACCCACTCAACGGGACGGCGCCGGCTGTTTTCCACCGCCTCCACCATGGCCATCGCCACGGTTGCCATCTCCGAAGCCGCATGCGGCAAAGCGCGGCCGTAGCTGCGCAGTGTGCGCACGAGCTCCGCCATCGCTCGGCAACAGCGGCCACTGCGAAACGTCTCAGCCAATCGCTCCATCAGCGCATCCTCAAGCGCGCGAAATGCCATAGGCAAATCTACGCCGGAGCTGTGCCACCTTTCCACAATGGAGATGGCTCCAACGGCATCCATATTCATCAGCGCATCGCCGAGCTCGCCAACCTCCTTCGCCGGCGCCACGCCGTACATTTCCCCAACCGCCGCCTCATCCATCTTGCCGCCGCCATATGTAACCATTTGGTCAAACATTGTCTGGGCGTCCCGCATGCTGCCGCCGCCGAGGCGGGCGATGGCCCGCAGTGCATCCTCTGTTGCATCAACGTTTTCTGCTGCCGCAATTTGTCGCAGTTTGCAAACGACGGCGTCCGCCGCCATGGGGCGAAAGTTGAAGCGCTGACAGCGCGACAGAACCGTTTGCGGCATTTTTGCCATTTCCGTGGTGGCAAAAATGAAAACCACGTGGGCCGGAGGTTCCTCCAATATCTTCAGGAGTCCGTTGAAGGCGGCGCTGGAGAACATGTGCACTTCGTCTATGATGAACACGCTCCGCCTGCCGACGGCGGGCCCGTAGGCGCAGCGCTCCCTCAGCGCCCGTACATCGTCGATGGAGTTATTTGAGGCGCCATCCAATTCGCTCACGTCCATGTGCTCGCCGCGCCAAATGGCGCTGCGGAGCTCTGAATTTCCATCGCCGCCGCCCACGAGCTCCATGGCCAAAAGGCGCGCCATTGACGTTTTCCCGGTGCCGCGCGGCCCAACGAAAAGGTATGCGTGGGCAACGCGTCCAGCGTCGATGGCGTTGCGCAAGGTGCGAACGACATGGTCCTGGCCCACCACATCCCCAAAACTGCGCGGCCGCCAACGGCGGGCCGTCACTTCATAGGCGCACATTGGCCTAGGGTTGCCAACGGAAATGGATGCGCAATCGAAAAGGCGCAACCTCTACTGATCAATTTTGGGATGGCGCCGACAAAAATCGTGATTCCGCTCAAAAAATGCGGCCGCCGCCAATAGTTCCTCCTCGTGGAAAGGCTTGGCTATTAGCTGAAGCCCCATCGGCAGGCCCTGCGGAGAAAAGCCGCAGCAAACGGAAATGGCAGGAAGTCCGACCAAATTCACGGAAACGGTGTAAATGTCGCTGAGGTACATGGCCAGCGGATCCTGCGTCTTGGCGCCAACGGGGAAAGGGACTGTCGGCGCCGTAGGCGTGGCGATAAAGTCGCAGTTGCGGAAAATTTCACCAAACCCATTGGAAATGTGAACGCGCGCGCGCTGCGCGCGCCCGTAGTATGCCTCATGGTATCCACCGCTCAGCACGAAAGCGCCCAGCATAATGCGCCGCTTCACCTCGGCTCCGAAGCCCTCACCGCGTGATTTTGCGTACACCTCGCCAACGGTACCGGCGACCTTCGAGCGGTGTCCGTAGCGAATTCCGTCAAAGCGAGATAAATTGGAAAACGCTTCAGCGGTAGCCGTTATGTAGTAGGCGCCTATGGAGATGTCCATGGCCGGCATGGAAACGTCTAGAATTTCGCAGCCGGCCCCGGCAAAAAAGTCAACTGCCCGCCGCAGCCCATCGCGCACATCGCCGTCTAACCCATCCGAAAAAACTTCTCGCGGCACGGCTATTTTCCAGCGGCGTTCGCGCCCCAGGGCGACGGTGTAATCCGGCACCGCCAAAGGGGATGAGGTGGAATCGCGGCGGTCGAGGCCCGCAATGGCGCCCAGCAGGGCGGCCACGTCCCAAACGGAGCGCCCCATCGGGCCCACCTGGTCCAGTGAGCTGGCAAATGCCGTCACGCCATAGCGGCTCACGCGCCCATAGGTCGGCTTAAGGCCGACGGCGGCGCAAAAGGCAGCTGGCTGGCGCACCGATCCGCCCGTGTCGGTGCCGAGGGCCAATGGCGCCAAGCCGGCTGCTACGGCGCAGGCGCTACCGCCACTGCTTCCGCCCGGTACTCTGCCAAGATCCCATGGATTTGCGGTCCCGAAAAATGCCGAATTCTCCGTCGACGAGCCCATGGCAAACTCATCCATGTTGGTGCGGCCGAATATGATAGCTCCAGCGGCCCTCAATCTCTCCACCACGTGGCAATCGTAGGGGCTGACATAGCCGTCCAGCATGCGGCTGCCGCAGCTCATGGGCCACCGGCGCACGGACATGTTGTCCTTTATGGAAACGGCCACGCCGTCAAGGGGGCCAAGCGCCGCGCCGCGTTCCCTCCGCCGATCCGACTCAACGGCCTGGCGAAGCGCGTCAGCGCCGTCCAGCGCAATGAAAGCGCGCAGTTTGCCGTCGATGGTCCGCGCCCGCCCAAGTAGAGACTCCACCAATTCAACGGAGCAAATGGTGCGGGACGCGAGCGCCGCCGAGAGACGCTCGGCCGTTTCGTAGTGGAGCCCTTGGCCAGTTCCCAAACCCATCTAGTCGCCCTCAACTATGCGCGGCACAACAATTTGTCCATCTCTAGACTCCGGCGCATTTGAGAGCGCCTCCTCCTGGGTGAAGCTATCGCCGACCTCATCGGCCCCATAGACGTTGCGCAAGCTTGCGGTGACGTCAAAAAATTGCTCGGAGTTTTCAGCGAAAGCAATGGCCTTCAGGCGGTCCACGTAGGCCACTATGCGCCCCAATTGTTCGCCCAGCGAATCCATTTCGTCCGACGTCAATTCAAGGTGCGCAATTGCCGCAATTGCCGCAACGTCAAAGCATTGGCGCTGGCCGGCCACGCTCTCTTCAGCCATCATGCAAAAATCAAATGGCGCGAGCGAAGCGGCGAGCAATGAAATTTTTCATTTCTCCAGTTGCCTAAGGCCGCCATTGACAGACGGCTGTTATCAGATTAAAATCGGTTGTGGATTTTGTCGAAATTTTATCGCTCTTTTGCCGGAAATTCTCTGCTTCGCCACCACTTCCGCCAAAGGATCCAGACGACATATACCTTCTGCAGTGCGATGGCGTAGGCCCAATTATAATCCAGGACAGCGCGTCCATGCAAACGGCGAAGGTTATGGCGGAAATTGGCGACCGCCCAGAGGCGACTGGCGGAGACAGCCCAGCAATTAGCGCCCTCAAATGGAACGGCGCGTCGAACGGCTCCTTCATCTCAATGAGTTGCGATGGCCGCGAGGCTTTAATGCTGTCGCGCTTTTTTTCCTACGGCTCCGCGACGGAAGACGACTTCGAAGCGCTGCTAAGCGAATTACTCGGCGAGACGCTGGAGCTGCGCAGTGCGCTGCGCTGCGGCAATTCGGCTGTGGGAAAAATGGAGTAAGCCATGGTCAACGCCCCCAACATACACTACGGCTTTCAGCGGAAAATCGACGGGCTCGTATACGGGCAGCGCAGCGGAAAAGGCCGCCTCGCCCTAGACGGCAGCGGCCGCCTCATTTTGCACGCAAAAGGGGAGGGCGGAACGCTGTTTAGCCGCATAGTGAACGAAAGGCAAAGGATGGCGTACGCAGAAGAACGTCTTGCTGCACAGGAATTCCACAAATCGCTGTCGCCGGGCGAAAAGTTTGGCTACAACTTCCGAACGATTCAGTGCACAGTCGAGAACGGCGCAGCGCGTTTCCACGGAGGACTTTTTTGCTTCTCGCCGACCATAGAGGGCGGCGGCATCCGGAATGCACTTCTGTCGCTACGGCAAACGGCAATCAAATTCGACAAAGCCGTAAGCGAAAGCACCAAAGGAGACGTAACGGCCGACAGCCTGTGCGACATGGTGCGAACCATTTTTGGCGCCGAAATTCGGCCGGATGCGGCCCGATTGGCGGATGATGACATATGGAGCAGGATGGCCGACGAAAAGAGTATAATTGAAAGGTCAAAGGACGCAATTCCGAAGATTTACGATGCGCTGAACAAAATCGGCCGCAAAGATGCAAGCGCCATTTGCATTTTCACGGCGCTTACGCTGCTGCTAAATTTCTCCATAGCGCACAGAGACGGCGCTGTGGTGGAAACGGATCACGAAGCGGTCACCGAATGCAAAAAACTCGGCCGCGGTTCCACAAACACAGTTTGTTCCATAACCTATGACAGCACAAGCGGTAAAAGCGAGACGGTCGCATTTAAGGAGAGCGGAGCCTATGGCGCACTTAGGAAATATGGGACGCTTGTTGCAGCCGGCACAGGCGTGGCGAATGCGCTAGCCAGGACTGCGAGAAATTTAGATGTGCACGGCATGACCACAAACGCTAACGTCGCAACGCGCAACGTGAGCGATTTGCTCATGAAAAACGGCCTTGGCGGCGACAAAGGCGCGTCGGTTCAAGCTAGGGCAGTCGTCGTTGACGGCCGCGCCGGACTTGCCATGACCGTAGCGGACGGCACATCGCTGCGGAAGGTTCCACTCCATAGCGACCTATGGGAGTCTGCAGCATTCCGCAGGCAGCAGACCAACATACAGCTGCAAGATTTCATAGTCGGGAACGTCGATGCGCACAACGGCAACGTGTTCAGTGGAGGCCAAACCATTGATGGCGATAGAAATTTCCCAATCGGCTTCGCCGGCGTGTTCCCAACAACAACAATCAATGATCTAGCCGTCAAAGCAAAGCTTGGCTACGGATACATTGCCTTTTGCCTTCCGAAGGTGATCGACGAAGAACAGCGCGATGCAATATTGGCCACCAACGAAAAGGATCTTAGGTTGGCCCTAAGAAAAGCTCATCTACTTGATTCCCAAATCGATGAGGCCATCGATCGGCTCGTATTTCTACGGAGAGCCATAGCAGAAGGGAAGGTGCACGTCATAGAAAAAAATGACTGGAGCAACAGTGCCCTCCTAAGGGAACTCGGCTGCAATCCAGGCAACTCCTACTTCCAGCTCCGCCTCGCCCTAAATGTCTCTAGCGATGAAATCGACAAAGGCAAGGCGGCTAGACCTGGTCTGCTTGGAGTAATAGACAACGTAAAAAAGGACCTCTGGTACGAGCCGGCAAAGCCGACGCAATGAATTTGCCGGCCACAGGTGGCCGGCGGAATAGTTGCGGCTGCCGGCCAAATTTTACTTTTTTATTGCCACAGCGAGCATTCACCACCATACTTCGTTTGCTATGTCAGTGCCACCAATATCGTCCGCCCGGCCTCCTCTTCCTACTGTCGCCATTGGCGATGTCGCCTCCTCCGTCTATGCTCCGAAAGGCCGCTTTGATGCTTTCTGCGCAGCATTTAACCCTAGAGGCAAAATGCTGCTAAAAGATTTTTTTACCTATTTTTTTAGCAAAGTAAACGGTGACGAAATTTTTATCTCCGCCGGGAAAACCGTCGACGACGTAAAAGAAGATTGTAAAACTTTATTTGATTTTTTGGTCACTTCGGCAACCCAAAAAGCTGGCGCTACGGCAAAAAATGATCACGGAAAAGCATGCGGCAGAATAGCGGAAATGCTAGGTGATGCCACCGCCGATCCTTATGCCGCTAACTCACTGGCCGACTGCATAATGACGCTCATCAACACCATATACAGCCATCCCGGCGACAGTACACAGGTATGCAATATTATTTGCGAGCTGCTCACCCCATTCTTTAGTGATGAAATCGCCATTACCGTCAAAGGCGAGGAAAAAAAAGTAACTCCTTTCGCACTCACCTTTTACCACGCCGCATCCGAAAAGCTGAGAAGCGTAGCTGTGTTCGCTGGAGCAAATTATCTCATGGCGGCACAGAATGTCAATGGTGAACATAAAGAGATATTCGGAAACGCTATTTCAAACCTAACAGCGTCAGTGGACGAAGTCAGAACTTTCGCCATTACGAACGCCGCTGGCGCAATAGGCGCCAACCAAAAGTCCGGCAACATCGCAGCTGCACTCTTCGAGCTCTGGACGGCACAAAAAGGTGGCGACATGATCGGCGATGTAATCCAAAATGGTCTTTCTGCGATCAACGAAAGCAATCCGCTACTTGGAAATGCAGCAACGCTGGGAGACGCGCTTACACTGCTGGAAAGCGGCGGCGACTATGGTTTCCCGGAACAATTCCACAGCGAACTTGCAGGTCGCCTTTCCGAGGGCACCGATACGGATGGCGATAAAGCGCTACTAGCTCTTTTTATCGGGAAACATCTTAGCTCAATCACCGGCCAACCATCCAAACATGGCGACATTAGCCTGGTCGAATACGTAGCGCAGACACACGGCACAGAAAGCAAACAGTTCAAGGCGCTATACAGACAGTGCGCCATGTGCATGTCAGGCAAAATCACCATGGCAGATTTCATCAAGCAACACTGCCCCAACGTGAAACGCATCGGCGATCCTGTCGGTTTAACCTGTACTGCGCTTAGTAGAGATTCGGCCATTGAAACGGTAAGATCAGGCACCTGGAGCAATCAAGGCAGTTTCACACTCGAGAAGGCTGAGGGCAAATGCATATCGGGTTCCGGTTCACAAAAAACATCGGGGGTAAGCATTTCTCTGGCGCAGCTCAATCAATTTACAAACCTAGCTACCCTAGCAATAAATCCAGCAAAAATTGACAAAGCACTTGTGGACGACCTGCACATATTGCTAGCAAATAGGAGAGACGCAGCAGGACGCCTAACGATAACTCTCACCATGCCGCGAGGCGCAACGGGCGAAAGCGCCGACGCAATAAGGGAGCTTGCCAAAAAAGAAGATTGGCCAAATATTACCTTCAAAATAGCAGATTAAGCCACGCTGCCTTCGCCGTATGGAGAAAGATTCGCAGGCGCGGAATGCTTGGCTGAAGATTATTTTCGCCGATGGCGCTCGGGCGCCATTGGGGCCGCAAACGCGCAAGCGAAGTGCGTTTTTTTATTGCAATTTCGCCAACATCGCCATATACTTTTAGTACCACCATGGTTCCACCGATATCATCTCATCCGCCCATATCCAGCGCATCTCTCTCCGCCTCCGTCGGAAAAGTCATTTTTAAGCCGACCGGGCTGTTCAATGCGATCATTGCCGTATTTAAGAGCGACGGCATTAGCTTTAAAGATTTCCTGAAATATGCGCGCATGGATTCCGCCGCAAGACCCAGCAAGAGTTTCGTCAGGTACAACGCGGACGACAAGGTCGTATGCGAAACGTTTAAGACAATCGCCGCATACATGGCCCAAAAAGCTGCAGCCGACGACAGCGCCAAACAAACCGGAAGCGGACCGAACGAAGACGCGCAGCGGGAAATTGATGCGAGTGCCGCCGCTATGGCGGATATAGTAAATTTTAGCGACAACAATGAGGATACGGACGAAAGCGCTGCGCTAGCGGAAAATCTAGGAACATTGCACGATTTCCTCATAGAGAATGGCAGCGACACCACGCGCAACGATCTGTTTAAATCACTGATTTTCGAAAATCATGCCTTTAGCGGTGGACACGCCCACACAAGGGACTGGTGCCCATTTTTCTCATACTGCATAAGCCGCTCGCGCTGCGTCGACCTCAGACTTATTGCCATGAACATACTTGCGACCTCCTATCTCTCGCTTGAAAGCGCACAAGAGAAGAAAGATGTGCAAGATGTTGTCGACGCACTTGCCTTAGAAATTGATAATCACTCTTTTAGGTTCGATGAAAGTCAGCGCACAAGCTGCAAGGCGACACTCTTACTTTTTGACATGTTGTGCGCAGAAAATGCAGAAAGTGTTGTCGACGCAGCCATCGGTCAGCCAGTAGAGTTCCTAGCCGCACTGGCGGAATGCGGGATGGAATACATAAATAGTGTGATCATCCATTGCCTGGGCGCTAGCGGCGCAAATGAGCAGCTTAGGCAGCTCTTAGTCGCACGACGAATTCACAGCGAAACTGGCTCAGAGGTTACTGGAGGCAAAGATGGCGACAAGGGCATCTCCATTGCCGATCTGGCCGCCCGAATCTATGGGATTGGAAGCGACCAATTTCGCGAACTAAGTGAACTGCATAAAAAACTCGGCTGCGACAAAGATTTGGAATTATCCCTGCGCGACGAAAGCAAAAGAATCATAGGTAAGCCCATATGGTCCGGCTCGACCGACGCCAGGACGGCCGCCGCAGTAGTCGGGCAGACAATGGAAGTTGTCTGGCTCGCACGAGATTCCGTAACTTTTCGCAAAAAGGAGCACAAAGAAGTTGCAGCAATTCTGCAAAGTCAAATATCTCACCCCAAAGTTGACATAGTGCAGCTCGGCCAATGCAAGCTTCTGACCGAACTAAGTTTAAAGCCGACAGCGACGGATGGAGAAAGCGACCGTAAACTGCGCAGCGATCTGCTAACTTTTTTAGAGAATAGAGACAGGAGCAAGCCGCTTAAAATCAAAATTTCTCTCCCGAACGTGTACGCGAACGACCGAGAAAAAGTAGATGCCCATAATGGTCGCGCTGCGGCATGGCGCAGCTTTCTCGAAAGCCATAGAGACTTATTTGCAGATCCTGTTTCTTTGGAGATCCCAAAGGAAGTGCAATTTGTGGCACCCGAAGTGTGATTGATGGCCACAAGCGGCGGCGGCGGCGGCAATGCCAGCCAAGCTTTTACGGTTTCCGCCCAAGCGTTTCCGGAAAGACCGCAGCGGTGGCGGGGGAAGAGGGACTCGAACCCTCGACCTTCGGCTTAGAAGGCCGCTGCTCTATCCGCTGAGCTACTCCCCCGGATGGAAGCAGTAGTGCCCATGGCCGCACGGCAGTCAAGAGCCGATTGGCTGCCAGAATTGCCCATTCGCTCGCCTGAATGTCCTCGGCCCGACGCATCAGCACGGATCTGATTTGCATGACCTGGACGGCGTGGGGGACTTGAAGTCGGCATCTGTGGAAGTCCCACTGGAAAAGTGCAGGTCCCCTATGGGTTCCGTCGGCGTAGTGCTTCTCGAGAACGACTCGCATTACCAATTTAGAGTCCGGAGTGATTAGATTGGCAAAGTTTTTCCGGATCCACACTTCGTCGAAAATTTCATCGGGCGTCACGCCATCTACGGCTTCGAGATTTTTGATGGAGGTGATTCCCTTAATTGTTTCAGGTGCAGTTTCTCTATCCTCCTGGTTGGTAGACTCGTAGAGGACACCATTACCATCCCTAGGGAGATGTATTTCGTGTAGCAGAGTTTCAGCTGCTTCAGCCAGAGGAATTGCGCAAAAATCTCCAAATTGTTCGGCGGACGCTACGAAATTCACCTTGTGACTTAGCGGATCTCGCGATGGGAGATAGGCAAATTCAAATGGCGCCATTGGGCCTTCATCTCCTGGCACATCCGCCGCCGCTCTCTCCGCGGCCATTCTTGCCGCGCCTTCAATTCCTTCTCCTCCTGGAGCGCCATCTCCATTGGGTCCAATTTCAGATAGCTTTAAAATGGCGAACATAGCGTGGTATAATGCGTAGGCGCATTGCATTTGGCCGCTGGCGGACGCAACACGCCCCACAATAGACCCATCCCGCACCCTTGCTTCACCAGCCCTGGTTATGTATGGAATTCTGGAAAGTTCATATTCTATGTTCTGGCATTGCCTTGAAATGGCCAATGCCTTTTCCCAAATCAAGCCGGCTCCTTTGGCGATGTGCGCATTAAGCGAATGGCCTCCGCCTGGGGGCAGGCAAATGAAAGTGATTTGCGCCGGCCTGCCATTTTTGCTTTCTACCGCAATGTATTCGATGCGATTAATATGGCGAGGACCCCAGAGAGTGCCGTCGGCCCCTATGGTCGATGTGCCGATTGGGGCATTGGCCTAAAATGGCCAACTGAGCCCTTGGCTGGCTTCAGGATGACGATGCTTTTTTCGAGGCCAAGGATGATGTGCGATTGCGCAGCTATGAGACCCATCGCCGCATCCAATAAAATCAAACCTTTCACCTGGTCGTCGCTTGCTATGCCTACCCCAATATTTTCCAATAGTCTATTTTGGGTCCTGCAAATTTTAACGTGGGGCTGAGCCAAATTGCGATCTTCAACTTTTCTAGTGGAGAGATCGAAAATTTCTTTCTCGCCGCGGTTTCCGGCGAGACCGAGAAGGTCTTTCATGTACTGCAATTGCGCGGCAACTGCATCCTTACCGATTTTATTATCTCTGGCTTTTGCCATTAGAGATTTCGCAGCGTTTGCTGCATCTTCACTCCCGATAGGTACAGCCGTTGGCGGCGGAATGGTAAATGATCCATTCATTGGAAAGCAAATATTAACTGTTTCCTTGCAAATGTCAGCGGCAAAGTCGCTGCCAGAGATCGCCGTAGCGGCGCGCGCCGTGAATTTTGCGGAGAGCTACCGCCGAGCTCTGCGGAGATGGCCGCATAAAATGCATTGACAGCGCCACAGGATCGCATTCCATGGGTGTCCAGTGAAAATTGCTGCCTCTTTGCGCTCGCTGAAATCGCGCCATCCCGCCTGCAAGGTTGTTCGCCGCAAAGGAATGGTCTACGTCATAAACAAAGTGGCACCGCGCTATAAGGCCCGGCAGCGCTAGGGACATCGCCATGAAAAAGGGAATACATCCAGAACTGCACCCCGTTTGCTACGAGGACGTCTCGACGGGCAAGCGCTTTTTTAGCGTCTCCACAGCCCGCGGCCGCACCAAGGAAACTATTGGCGGCGTCGAGTGTTCGCTCGTCCACCGCGACGTTACGGCAGACTCGCACCCGGCCTATACCGGCATTAAGCGCTTCGTAGACACAGCCGGACGCGTGGAAAAATTTGAAAAGCGCTTCGCGCGCCGCCGCCAGCAGGGCGGCCAATGACGCAGCTCCATGGGCAAGCCATTTTTTGCCCTCTCCGACCGGGCCGCTCTCGTCGGCGAGATGCTCTTTTCTGCCTATGGAAACGGAGCGGTTGGCGGGTCTCTTAGGCACGATTCGCCGTTTCAACTGCTCGTTGCCGTCGTGCTGTCGGCCCGCTGCCGCGACAGCTCCGTAAATGCAGTCACCGCGAAACTTTTTTTTGCCGCCCCCACAGCCAGTGCCGTTGCAGCCATGGATCAACAGCAGCTTGAAGACATCCTCCATCCGCTTGGCTTTTTCCGCCAAAAATCCCGCTCACTGCTTGGCCTTTCGAAGAAAATTGTCGAAGACTTTTCAGGGTTTGTCCCCATGAATTTTGCCGACCTGGAATCTCTTCCCGGCGTTGGCCACAAGAGCGCTTCCGTCGTGCTGGGCCTCTGCGGAGGAATTGCCGCTTTCCCCGTGGACACCCACGTCTTTCGCCTCGCAAAGCGCTGGGGACTTTCCGGCGGAAAAAATATAGCTGCCGTGGAGCGCGACTTGAAGATGCTCTACGGTAAAGAAATTTGGATGGATCTCCATTTGCGCATGATTGCCCACGGGCGCCTCCACTGCACGGCCCGCAGCTGCGGCGAGAACCAATGCGCCATTTGCCGCCAACTTAGGTCAAAGCCATGGCTGTGAATGAAGAAATTTTTGTCTACAATCGCTACGGCAAAGCCATCGAGCGGGAATCCATTTGCGGAGATTGGCTAATGCGATTCGCCTACGGCAACCGCTTTGGCCGTTTGCTGCAGGCGTCCATCGGCAGCAGAATCATTTTTTCGCGCCTGGCGTCGGCCGTCGCAAATAGAAAATTTAGCGCCAAATACATAACTCCGTTTGCCAAGCGGCACGGCATTGCCGTCGAAGATTGCGCAGAACCAATCGGCAACTACGGCACATTCCAGGATTTCTTCACGAGAAAATTGCGCTTCGGCGCCCGCCCTCTCGCCGCCAGCCGCGAAGCCATCTGCGCGCCCGTTGACGGCCGCTATCTACACATCGGGCCACTGCCGCAGGCGGGAGCGATCCCCGTAAAGGGTCGCCGGCTGCTGCTTGGCCAGCTTCTCGGCAGCGAAACGCTCGCTGAAAAATTTACCGGCGGAAGCGCCATAGTGGCCCGCCTCGCCCCATTCGACTATCACCGCATCCATTTCCCCTGCGACTGCCTCCCCGGCCAATGCATGCGGCTCGGACGAAAGCTGCATGGCGTTCACCCCCAAGCGCTTCGGCGCGTCGGCGCCCTCTGCGCAAATAGGCGCTTTCTCACGCGGGCCGCCGCCGACTGCGGAGAAATTGCCATCGTGGAGGTGGGCGCCACCTTCGTCGGCTCCGTGCGGCAGACCTATGTCCCTGGAGTTTACGCCAAAAAAGGCGCCGAAAAGGGGTTTTTTGCGCTGGGAGGCTCCACGGTGATTTTGCTTTTCGAACGCGGCACATTGGCCGTCGACGACGACATTTCCCATTGGAGTAGCCGCTCCATCGAGACCTACGTCAAAATGGGAGACACGATCGGCGGGCGGCAGTCGCCGTAGTGGCGCAGGCGAAAAGACGTTGACAACTCAGCGGCAGCGGCCAGCACAGTAATTCGTTTCGGCGAGATAGCTCAGTCGGTAGAGCAGAGGACTGAAAATCCTTGTGTCGGCGGTTCGATTCCGCCTCTCGCCACCGTGCGATTGGTCTGTGGCAAGTGTATATGGGCGAAACTTCCCACCTAAAATAGGCTTGTAGGAATTTAGCCAAATTTCGCCACCGAAACCGCCGCCCATAGAATTGGGCGCAACAGCGCCACGGAAACAGATAGGGCCACGAAACGGCTATGCAAACCTTGGCAAATTGCCGACCGTCATAGCTGCCCCGCCTGGATTTAAGCGGCCATTTGCATCGGCTTTAATTTGAGAAATTAAATTTTCGCAGCACTTTAGAAAATTTCTCTTCTTATTTTCGCCGAGATTGCCGAAAGACACGAGAGTGTTTTCCGCCAGATTGTGCCCCAATCGAACAAAAACCCCATTCCCAACTTCACCAATTATCTCTTCAAAAAATTGCCCATCGCTTCTATGGAAAGCGTTTGCCGACTTCATCTTGGCGCCCAACATGTTTCGCGCCGGAAGAATGTTTAAAACCTCATTTGGATCGGTAGTGTTCCAAATGGTCGTAAATAAGCTTTTGCCTGCGCCATCTTCAACGCCCTCTATTGCAGTATCTATAATCGATTTGCAATCGAGAACAAAATTTTCACAGCCCATGTACTGCTCTTCATTTGTTTCGCATCCCTCGCGCAGTGCGTAAAGGACATGGCCCATCTCGTGGGCCAAATGCATTTCCGGCGGCATGGCGCCTTCGCATAAACAAATATTTCCAGCGCCGTCGTTGGCGAGAATGACTTGCGATCCGCACTCGAAATTATTCATGTTTATTGCCGGCGGCAAGTCGAAAATAAAGCTTGTAGCTGCATTTTTATCGCGCGTGAGCTGCAATCGCATATCTTTATACTTCAGCTTTAGTGCGCAACAAGGTTCCACAATGATTTCCGCACCGGACGGCAAATTTGCGAGCTCTTGACCGTATCCTCAAGCTCCTTTCCGTCACGAGTCCAAATTTTGCCCAAATCATACATCGTCAGACCGCGGCCTTCCAGTCCTTCCTTAATCGGCTGCAGTTCCCAAAGTGCTATGACCAAGGCGGACACTTGGGCATCCTCTATGACTTCAGGAATTGGAGAAGAAATCGTGGCTGGATCACGCAGCAGATCGAACATTCACAAATTCATTATGGCCATAAACCGTCTAATGGCAAGGCGTGCTTTTGCCTTTTTTCTACGGAGGTTTTTGTAAGCAGCAGGGCGCTTGATAAGTTATCAATGGCAGCACCTAAGTATAATCGGCTTACCGCTAAATGGTCGATAAACAGTGACACGTTGACAGTTTCATTCTCTTGGGCAAGAGTGAAAACTTCGCCAAGCCTCTCAAGCGGAGGCAATAGTAAACAGATGTATTCGTTTTGGAATCCAACCCCAAAGCCGTTTTCCCGCAAATAAACTCTGTCGGAGAGTGAAAAGTCTGTCATTTTGTTTAAAAGGGCAGTGGTGCTCATTTCTTTTGCCGCAATGTAGCCTTCGCCATCATGGGCGACTGTCCGCAGGCAGCATTTCTGCAAGGTTTCGCACGTTTTTCGAAGCTTTCGAATTGGCAAGGTTGCCGTTTGAATATTTCCATCCATAGCTGCGAAGCCGTAATTTCCGAAGCGCTGTTTCGGCAACGAAATAAAATTTCGTCCCGCTAGCCGCATCCATGCAATTTCAAATAAAGAGCCGCCGAAATGTGTCTTGGAAATTTTTCTTGTGGGCGTTAGCTGTTAGTGGTGAAATGTGAGAAAAGGACTTTGAATTTGTGCGCTAAATTTCTCCCCCGGAAGCACGCGATGGGCTATGGCCATTCGCGCCATTCCCTAGTGGCATCCGAAAGAAATTTTGCGGGCGGCGGCGATGATGGGCGGCATGGTCATGGCGCGCCAAAAATATAAATGCCGCAACTTTGAAAGCCATTCCGGAACGCCACAATATCACATTTGCCAAAATGGCAACGCGGCTCGTTTTCGATCCAAATTTCTGCACAAAATTTTGGCGCCATTCCCGCGCATACGGCTACGCTCCAGCTCCGCATAATGCGCCGTAGGAACGCTGCAAGCACCATTTTTTGCGGGAAGGGCTCATGGCATTTCGGGCCATCCGAATCTCCTTTTGGCCGCGACAATCGTCGCTTCCAGCGAAAAGGCTAACGGTCAGTTTGCGACGGTAACCTTTGTCGCACCGCCTAGCCTGCTACCGCTAAGTGGTTTTTTTGTTTTTGGCGCCGCGCAATGGAGTTGCGCTGCTTTCTTTGGCGGAGAATTCGCGGCGCCACGGCTGAAGACAAAGCACCTATGCTTTTGCGTTATGCGTTTTTGTCTATTCCGTAGGCGCCATAAAATTGCCGCTTAATTTTTCCAGTTACTATAAATTTTTGCGCAGCGGCGCCCGCCCCAATGGGCCAGTCGCAAAAAATGCGGCCTAGGAACCGCCTCCGCCAGAAAGTAAAGCGGCGCGGCGCACACGGCGCCGCACGACGGCGTTGCGCACCAGTCCATAGGCAAGATAGCCTGGAAAAACGACCGCTATGGAGTAGGCGGAAAAAAACAGCAGCATGGCGCAAATAATTGCCGCCATCAGGAATGTAAAAAAGCCCGTGCGCATACTCCAGTTGATGTGCTTAAAGACCGGAAACGCTATGGTGCTAACCATCAGCAGCGAAACCATGAGCATGAGGGGAAGTAGCAGGGCCGCGAACGTCGGAGCCACTTCAGCGCGCACAATTATCACCGCAACGGCCACAATCACGCCGGCGGCGGCGGGGACCGGCAAGCCAATGGAATCGTGCGAGTGCGAGTGCTTTTCACTCTTCGGAAGAAGTGGCGACGTTAGCACATTGAAGCGGGCAAGCCGTGCAGCGCAGCAGAGCAGATAGATGAAGCCAACGAGCCAACCAACCTTTAGGAAAATTGAGTCGAGATATTGGGGGTAGTTGCCGGGAGATGGGGAGAGAATTAGAAAGAACACCAGAAGCGCCGGAGCAACTCCAAATGAGACCAGATCGGCAAGCGAATCAAATTCGGCTCCGAAGAGGGATGTGCGCCCACCGGCACGCGCAAGGCGGCCGTCGATGAGGTCGAAAATGGAAGCGGCCACAACAAGCCAAATGCCCTGCGTATAGAGCTCCGTCGGACTGTGGCCCGCGCTTGAAACATATTTTGCCTGTATGAAGCGCAAAATAGCCAAAAAGCCAGAGAAGAGGTTCCCGGCGGTAAACAGGTTTGGCAAAAAATAGATGCGGCAGGCGTCGGCCGCATTTCGATAGTGCTGTTCACCGCTCATGCTATTGAACGAAATGAGTACGGACCGCGGTAAATGTCAACGCGCGACGGCTTGGGCAAAATTTACTTTCCCCTTGCCTTCCGGCGCAGCTCTGTAAAATTGCCCAATGCACTTGAAGCGTAGGCGTCTGCCGTTGCCGTGGCTCATTGCGCCGCTTCTGTGCCTAGCCATCGCCATGCAGATGCTAATTCCGGCGAGAAGCGAAGAGGTGTCGCGGCAAGCGGTCGATCTCTTCAAGATTGGGCCAATCCCCATAACCAACTCAATGGTGACGGCATGGCTAGTGTCCATTGCCCTCATCGTAGCCATAAGGATTGCCATCGGCAGGCGACCATCTCCGGTGCCAACGCGCGCACAGGCGGCACTTGAAATCATTGCGGAAAACTTGCGCTCGCTGTTCGAGCCAATCGTTGGCAGCCGCGCCATCGGCAACGTTTTCCCATTTCTCCTTATTCTTTTTACGTTTCTTTTGGCGGAAAATTTATGCGGCCTAATCCCCGGCGTCGGATCCATCGCCGTCGGGAACGGCCACGGGCATTTTGTGCCCATTCTTAGGCCGCCAAACGGCGACCTCAACGGCACCCTGGCGCTGGCTATCATTTCATTTTCCGCGTGGATCTTTTTCGTGCTACGGCACGCCGGCCCAAAGGAATTCTTCCACGACACTTTCGGCAATAAGGGCGACCGCCGCGAAGTGCCCCTTCCAATCTACGCCTTCCTTGGAGCAGTTTTCTTGGCCGTCGGCGCCATCGACGTCATTTCCATTCTTTTTCGCATAGTGTCACTGTCATTTCGCCTCTACGGCAATGTATTTGGCGGCGAAAATCTCATAGGGCGCATGAGCGGCCTGTGCGGAGCCATTTTACCGGTGCCATTCTATTTCCTGGAGTTACTCATTGGCGTTATCCAGGCCTTCGTCTTTACGCTTCTCACGGCCGTCTACATTGGCCTGTTGACGGCCGGCGGAAGCGAAGAGCGGCACGGCTAAATTGAAGTTTTGCATAAATTGCGTTGCCCTAGATCAACTTGGCCATTTCGCGCTCGAAATACTTTTACATTTTTGCCAATTTTGTCAAAATTGGGCTGCCATGATTGGAGGTTCATCATACTTTTCAACTCTTATGCAGGGCGCGAACGCCTTTAGGCAGACAAGCTCAAGAGCTCTTGCCGCAGCCCTAGAAAGAAAACCGAGGACTCATCAGGGACAGACAGTTGAAAAAATAAAAAGTGCCGTGTCTTCCAATGAAGCGGAAATCGTCAACGCCTTCGAGAAAAAAAATATTTTCATGCGGGGCCTCGCCATAGCATTTAGCTGGGCCGCCGAAATTTGCCACCAAGATGCGGCCGTTAGCGAAATGCTCGCAGCGCTCGATGGAGACGAAAATGCAATCCACTCACAATCTGGAGTCATGTCGGCCGCGAGCACCATCATCATCAGCACCATAAAAGCTTGCCGCGAAGCGGAATCTAAAACGTTTGACACCGTCAGGAGCGCGATGGGGAGATCCGGGCTGAAAGATACACCTTTCAGTGTGCAAAAAATAGGGATGGCTGGACACCAATGCGCCCGCCTATCCGACCTGATTGCGTCCGCCATAATTGCCGGAAAAATTAATATTAAAGACCTCTCCGACATAGTGCTTCCCCGTAGGAGCGACCTGGAAGAGCAACGGCGAAATCTCAGCACCTGCGGATTGTCGCAACAAAGCGACACAAGCCCATCGGAAACAGCATTTTTTGAGCGCCTAGGGGAGGTTTTCCAGTTGCCTGCCGGTGTCAGACTGACAACTGCCGACGGACACCCGCCGGAATTATCGGGCTGGGTGACATTTGCTGTCGCCATCGCCGAGCTGGCTGGAGCGCACGGCGCATTTGCAAGCATCGTGACGCAACTAAAAAACGACTTTGCAGCCAAAACGCCGGAAGTTTATGGCCGCAGCGCCGCCGTCGCAACCGAAGCTGCCAATGACGTTATGACGGCGCCGGCCAATGGCTTTTCTGGCGGCACCGTCAACTTCGAAGCGCTCAGCTCATTATCACAAGATGAAATCAACGCCGCCGTTGGCGACGTGGCAAATTGTTTGCATAATACTTTTGGCGTCGAAATTGATGAAGCCCATATCCGCGACGTGGCACTGGGATCCGTCAGCGATCGGCTTCGCGCTGGATGCTTTGCCAAAGACACCGCCGTTAACGATAGCGATGACTCTCATGAACTAGATCCTGGAGAATTTAAAAGTGGTGACGATTTCATTACGGCGGAATACGCGATTGCTCTCGGCCGCATCGGCTTTGACGAAAACAGCATCACTAAAATTAACGAAGAGAAGTCCGCTGGAAAATATAACGCAAATTTAGCCAAAACACTTGCTTCCGCCATAGGCATTTTGCGAAATGCAGCAAAAAATGCAATTTTACAGCACAGAACGCCTGGGGGACAAACGGTTGCCGATGTGGCCGCAGATGTGCGCGCCGATGGGATGGTGGAAAACCTTAGCGCCATCGACGACACCACAAAAACACTGCTCGCAAACGTTGAAGCGGCGACAGATATCGCCGAGCAGGCGGCGGCGGCCGCTCCAACTGGACCAAGCATCTCAACCGTCAGCACAAAAGCTGAAACGCGCACCGTAATAGTAGACGCCATTGCGCAGCAGCGCATAAAGCAATCCGCCGCCACCATTGTGGCCCTCTTCGGCGCCGGCAACATTTCCGACACAACCTTCGCGCAACCCATCACCATCATGGGCGTTAAATGCCACAGGATTAGCGAAGCGGTTTCCGTGGCCATCGTCCACGGCGGCGAAGAAATCAGCGGGAAAATAGCCACCCTGCTTGAGCAACATAGGGCAGGGCAACAGCGCACCGCCCACGGAAACAGCACGCTGCTGGACGACCTAGTCGAAGCCATTGGCCTCAATGGGGAGAACGTAACGCTGCGCCCGGCCGACCCGGCAAAATTTAATGGCGTAAGCATCGCCTTCCTTGAGGCGTTCGTAGCCATTTCAGCCGCCTACGGCCGCGTAGACGAAAAAAACATCAGCTGCGAAAAAGATGCCGCCAAAAGGGGGGCGGAGCAGCTTGACATCAGTGGCGAGAATAAATTTGCCGCAGCCATAAGTTCGGCGGCATCTGGCCTCGCCGGATCCGCCTACGGCGCACTGCGTGGCGATCGCAAGGCGGAAATTGACAGCCGCCTGACAGCTTTTGTAAATGCCATTTCCAGAACGCTGGATGACGACGGAAGAGAACAAATTAGTCAAATCGCCGGCAGCCAATTCTTCGACCCATTCTTTTCCCGCTGGGCTCTGAACGGCTTCTGCGGAGACATGCCATTCGAAATTGGCATAACATCCATCACATCCACCCGCACAGGACAATATAGGCTGGGAGACATTTTTGCGCTCATCGGCGCACAATGCCCCTCCGGCATGGAGAATAGCGCAATTAGCGCCACAGACACGGCGGCAATTTGCTCTGCCGCAAATGAATTCCGCAAATCCACCATGGCCGCCATCGGAAAGTGGACGACCGCCTACGGCGAAAAAAACTTCGTGGACGTCTACCGCAAAACCTACATCGAAAATCTCGGCGGCAATCATAGCTCCTTCATCGACGAAGTGGCCAATAGGCTCCAAGAAACCTTGGACAAATTTCAAAGGGCGGCGAACCAAGGCGCTTTGGCAACAGATGCTGGCGAAAAAGAATTCATCGGCAGCCGCCAAGAAGCAGCGGCGGCGATTGGCGAAGAAAACGCCATCTATAGAGGACTCTTCACCGCACAGTATGGCGATCAGCCACCGCCAAACAAAAAACTTGTAGATGGCTGCGCGCTATTTTTGGACAAAGTCGGCCTCGAAAACGAAACTTTTGGCAAGCCCATCATGTCCGGCATATATTTGTGCTCGAATGCGGCCGAACTAATTGCCGCCATACTCATGCGTAGCTATTCACTTGGCGGCGTTTTTGAAGGCGCAATGAGTGACTCATTGCTTGCGGCGCTATCTCCGGAAGATTGGTCGAGACATCTGCTGGGCGACAGCGGAAACGTCAGGCTGCACCCCAAGAAGGGGAAAACAGCCCTATCCATTTCCGATCTTAGGGCCGCCAGACCGATCATGGCGAAGCTTGCCGCCATATCTAGAAAAATAAACGAAGCGCACAATGAACGTTTAGACGCAATGAAAAGTGAGGAAAAAGCCGCAGGGAAAATCAAAAAAAGCGGAGCCGAAACCGTCGAAAGCGCGCGGGGCTTTGGCGGTTTCAAAACCAGCCAAAATCCATACGGCTTGCTGGCCGGCACGAGCAGGAACGAAGCTGTGGATCGGCTGCGCGATGGCGCCAAAAAAGCCAGAATTACGCTATCGGACAAAGACATTGGCATAATTCTATCGCACAAGGCATTGGAGGTCAGAGATGCCATGGTCAAAGGGAAGCTCTACGGCAGGATCTCGTCGATCTTCGACGCGTTTACTGGCACCTCCGAGGCAAGGAGCCGCGATGTCTTTGATATAGCAATCGAGGACGACAGCATAACGCTTCAAGAGTTTTTTGGGCGCTATGGGATATATGGAATCAGCGGAAATGTCGTGCTAACCAAGAAGCAAGCCAATTCACTGCGAACGACCCTAATGAACCCAATACGCAGCTTGCTGCATGAAGGACTGCTAGAAGTCGACCTCGGAAATGGCAGGACGATCGTAGAGAACCATGGAGATGGAGAGGCAATGGTGCGCATTGAATGCCGCAAGAAAGCGCTAACGGCCAATAGGGAATTGATGCGACTATTGGACGAACTCTCGGAATGATTCCGCCTAGGCTGGGCTTTTTCTTTGGAAAATTAGCAGCTGGGGCGAGCCTCTTCCGCGGCGTCCGATGGCCGTCAGCTGCACGAGTGACTCCGGCATCGGAAACTCGACGCCAAACGGCATTTCCACCGCAGCCACCGCATCGCCATTCGCAGCCCCCATCAGGGCCCCCACCAGCCTGGCGCAATCGCCGGGCCTTTTCTCCATAAGTTCGTAAGGCGGATCGACAAACAGGAAGTCAAATGGCTCCGCTTTGGCGGAGAAGGCGTCGCCGCAGCGGATCGTAAAGTTTTTTCGCGGCACCCCTGCCGAAATGGAAATACCATCTAGATTTACGCCTATTTGGCGACAATTTGCCGGAGAAATTTCCACGAAATGGCCATGGAGAGCGCCGCGGCTAAGCGCCTCGAGGCCGTAGGAGCCAACGCCGGCAAAAATGTCCATAATCCTTGCGCCACTCAAAGATTTCCCCGACGACGCCAGCGACGAGAAAAGCGCAGCGCGCATGGCGTCCGTTGCGGGCCTTGCGGACGACTTCCTTCCGCAGCCTATGGCCATGCCGCGCGCCATTCCGCCGGTGATGCGCACGGCCAGCCTACTCCTCCCCTATGCGGCGCAAATTGTTGCGGATGTTTTCCACGGAAAATCCATTGGCCCGCAGCATGGTGTCTCCATCCAGACATTCACCATAGCCGTGAACGGCTATGACATTCTCCCACTTGGCGTAGCGCAGCCATGGCTGCGGCCCAGCCGCCTCCACGGCCAAACGGCGACCGCAGTCTGGATCGATTACCTCGTTTTTGTAGCTAATCTCCTGCCGCTCAAAAACTTCCATGCAGGGCATGGAAACAACTCGGCAATGGGGAAAATCTTCCGCCGCCTCCATCAGCATGTGGAGCTCCCCCCCAGAGGCCATGGCGATGGAGCGCAGCGGTGGCTTTTCTGGCCTCACCACGTAGGCGCCGCGCCGCGCGCCGCAGCGCCGCAGCTCCGCAGGAGCGGCGATGGGCGGCAGAGGTTGCCGAGACATTATGAGTGCCGTCGGCCGAGAACAATTGTCAACGGCGATGGCAAAGGCGGCCACGCACTCGTCGGCGTCTGCCGGTCGCACCACATCCAAGCCCGGCAGCGCCCGCAGCGACGGAATCATTTCAACGGGCTGGTGGGTCGGGCCGTCCTCGCCGACGGCTATGGAATCGTGGCTGAAGACATAGATGATTGGCAACTTAGCCATGGCGCCAATGCGCATTGGTGGCCGCAAATAGTCGGAAAAAACTAAAAACGTCGACGCAAGCGGCCGGAAAATTCCGTCGAACGCCAGGCCATTGCCGATCGCCCCCATGACGTGCTCCCGCGCTCCGCATTGTATGTTACGCACCAATGTGTTATCCGCCGAAAGCATTGGGGAGTCGCCGATGGTCGTCCCAACCGAAGAAAAAACATCGGCTCCGACGCTCACCAAATTTGGCATGCGCCGCGCAACTTCCTGCAGCACGGCAGATGCGCTCCTCCTCGTTGGAGAAGGGGTGTCGGAAAATTTTGGGAAATTTTTCAGCAGCCAATTGCCGTCAAACTTTTCAGGGGAAAGTATCTCCAGCAGATTACTATTCCGCTCGAACACCATCGATAGGCGCTCCGTCCAGGCCTCCCTCTCCTTCCTTCTCCGCTCGCCAATGGCGCGCCATCTCTCCGCCAGAGCCGGGAAAATGGTAAATGGCTCATGTAGCGGGGCCAACTTCTCCCTCGCGGCAACTAATTCTTCGCGGCTCAGGGGAAGGCCGTGGCAGCGAAAATCTCCACAGACCGCTGAGTCGACACCCTTCGCAGCGATTGTTTTGGCGATGATAGCCTGGGGCCTGGAGCATGGAAATTGCCTGGCCATGCGCAGCGCCGCGGCGATCTGATTCAGGTCATGGCCGTCCACCTCCCTTACGGTCCATCCCAAAGCTTCCAGCGTAGCTTTGCAGTTGCGGCCGTTAGTTGTGTGCGATGCGCCATCCAGCGTTATGCCGTTGTCGTCGTAGATCACTATGAGATTGCCAAGCTCCCAGAGGCCAGCCAGGGCAAATGCCTCCATGGCAACACCTTCCTGCATGCATCCGTCGCCAGCTAGACAGACCGTTCTGCCCTGCAGCATGGAAACGTCATCGCCAAAACGGGCCGCCAGGAGCTGCTGGGAGAGGGCCATGCCAACGGCATTGGCAATGCCCTGGCCGAGAGGGCCCGTCGTGCATTCAACGCCGAGTGAGCGGCAAAATTCCGGATGGCTGCGGGCGCGCCCGCCGCGGCGAAAGGCGCGCAGATCGGCGGCGCTGACCGGGAAGCCGGCCATGTGCATCCACGCGTAGAGAAAGGCGCTTCCGTGGCCAGCCGAAAGGACGAAGCGATCCCGGTCGATCCAGGACGGATCTGAGCCGTCACAGCGGAGAAATTCACCGAAAAGCACTGCGCCTATCTCCGCGCAGCCGAGAGCCATCCCCATGTGTCCGGTGCCAGCGGCCGCCAGCATGTCGAGCACGAGAACTCGCCCATTTAGCGCACAGTCGCCAAGAAAGGCGACGGAATCTCCATCCAATGGCGAAACGTCGGCGCAAGCCATCCACCTGGAGCAATCGCCGCAGATCCCACCGCAATCCACTGGGCCATGGGAGCCCAAACGCTAACTTTGTCACCATAAAAAAATTTTTCTCCGCCATTGGCCGCTTCTCGCCACCTGGCAGCCGTTTTTTTTTGCTAAATCGCTAAAAGAAAGCTGCTAAACGGGAAAATGCCACGCCGTTGGCAAAGGCCTCGGCCGTAGAGTTAGCAAAAAACTGCCGCCAAAAGCGGCCGCGGCGGCAAAAACGCTTGCAAGAATCTGCAGCGGCCCATTCCGTGGGGCCAACCGGAGCTCGGTCGCCACGGTGGCGTCGCCGAGCCGGCAACGATTATCCTTCGGGGGCACATCATGCCTATCTTCTTTTGGCTCATACCTCTAGCTGCCTTCGGCGCCCTCGTCGCGGCCCGCATTTTTTACGGACAGATGGTCTCCATGCCGGCTGGCAATGGCGCCATGCGCCGCATCGCCGACCACGTGCGCCGCGGGGCGCGCGCCTACCTTTTCCAGCAGTACCGCGTCGTTGCTGTGGTCTTCGCCGCCATTGCCGCCATGCTCGCCGTACTCTCCCACGGCTTTAAGCTGCAAAACGGTTGGCTTCCGCTAGCCTTCCTGACGGGCGGTGTGGCGTCGGCGCTGAGCGGCTATTTCGGCATGGAAACTGCCACCAGGGCTTCGTCACGAACGGCCCAGGCGGCATCGCAGTCCCTTAACGGAGGCCTGCGGGTAGCGTTCCGCAGCGGAGCCGTCATGGGCCTCGCCGTAGTGGGCTTGGCGCTGCTGGACTATTCTTTTTGGTTCTTTATTTTGAACCGCTTCACAAGTTTCGATGGAGCCGACAGGCTAGCCGCCATAGCGGGCATGATGGTCACATTCGGCATCGGCGTTTCACTGCAGGCGCTCTTTGCCAGAGTTGGTGGAGGAATTTTTACAAAAGCCGCCGACGTTGGAGCCGATCTTGTCGGCAAACTCGAACTTGGCATTCCCGAGGACGATCCGAGAAATCCAGCGGCGATTGCAGACAACGTTGGCGATAACGTCGGAGACGTAGCCGGCATGGGCGCTGACCTCTACGAATCATTCGTTGGATCGATTTTGGCCACGGCGGCGCTTGGGGCGGCCGCGTTTCGCGACTGCAGAGCGCTCCAGATGAAGGCTGTCCTTCTGCCGGCCCTGATGGCGTCCTTTGGCGCAATTTTCTCCATTGTTGGAATCTGTTCAGTGAAAATAGGAAATGACGGATCCGTTGGCAAATTGCTCCGCTCACTCAACGGTGCCGTCACGCTCAGCGGTGCACTTATGGCCATTGGCTCCCTTTGCCTATGCAAAATTTTGGGCCTTCCAAATCCCGTTGGCATCTGGGGCTCCACCATGGCGGGGCTGCTGTCCGGCATAGTCATAGGAAAGTCGTCGGAGTACTACACCTCCCAAGCACACGGGCCGACGCGGCGCACAGCCGAAGCGGGATCGACCGGCCCGGCCACCGTGCTCATATGCGGAATGGCGGTGGGCATGCTCTCAACGGCCGTGCCGGTACTGGCCGTCGTCGTCGGGACAATTTGCGCCTACGGCTTCGCCTGCGCATTCGATTTTTCCTCCATAGGCATGGGCCTCTACGGCATAGGAATTGCCTCCGTCGGCATGCTCTCGACGATAGGCGTCACTCTCGCTTCAGACGCGTTTGGGCCGATTGCGGACAACGCCGGCGGAAACGCGGAAATGAGTGGGCTGGACCCGGAAGTGCGGAAGCGCACCGACATGTTGGATTCGCTCGGAAATACCACGGCGGCAACCGGCAAGGGCTTTGCCATAGGGTCGGCGGCCCTAACGGCATTGGCGCTCCTAGCTTCCTACGTGGAAGGAATTCGCATGTACCTAATGCGCAACGGCAAAACCTCAATTGTCCTGGATGGCGGCACAGTCCCACTGCCGAGCGCATCACTCGTTGATTTCCTCCAGTACTTTGAAGTGCATCTCCTTAATCCCAAGCTGCTTCTCGGCTTGCTGGTCGGCTCCATGCTCTCCTTCGTTTTCTGCGGACTCACCATGAATGCGGTTGGACGGGCCGCATCTAAAATGGTGGCCGAAGTGCGACGCCAATTTCGCGAAATTATCGGCCTGGCTGAGGGAAAGGCTGAGCCGGACTACGCCGAATGCGTCCGCATCTCCACTGCCGCCGCCCAGCGGGAGATGATTTTCCCGGCCGTGCTGGCCATAGCGGCGCCCCTAGTCATGTCCTTCACTTTCGGCGTGCCGGGAGTGCTCGGCCTGATTTGCGGAGCGCTATCCAGCGGCTTCGTGATGGCAATTTTCATGGCAAATGCTGGCGGATGCTGGGATAATGCAAAAAAATACGTGGAGGAGGGCAATCTCGGCGGCAAAGGATCGGAGGCGCACAGAGCCACCGTTGTGGGCGACACCGTTGGAGATCCATTCAAGGACACGGCCGGGCCGAGTCTTAACATCCTCATTAAGTTGATGACCATAATGTCGATTGTGACCGTTGGCGTGGCCGTATCCACCAGCGTCTTCTAGGGACAACCGACGGCAGCCCGCTCGGTTTTTTCTTGGACCGCTGCGGCCGTCAGCCATAGTGGTCAGTCGTGCGCATAGTGCATTTCATTTGCGGCCCAATCGCAAACAATTGCTACCTCGCCGTTCGCGACGGCGAATCGGTCCTCGTCGATGCCCCCATCGGCAGCATGGCCAGCTACGAAAAATTCACAGAAACTAGCGCGAATGAGTTGCGCGGCCTGCTGCTCACCCATGGACACTGGGATCACATGGCGGAAGCGGCCCTTTTCCAAAAAAAATATTCGGTGCCCGTCTACGCAAACGAAGGCGACCTGCCAATGCTGCTAAACCCTGATGCCATGAGAAGTTACTCGGTCCCCGCCGTTGAAATTCTCCCCTGCCGGCCGGACGTGGCCGTCTGCGACGGAGACAAACTGCAACTGCTTGGTTCCGAATGGATTGTCCGCTCCGTGGCCGGCCACACGCCCGGCGGCGTGGTATACGGCGTGGAGGATGAAAAATTGCTCTTCAGCGGCGACTCTCTCTTTCGCGGAACGGTCGGACGCAGCGACTTGCCGGGCGGCAACGGCGAATTGCTGATTGAGCAGCTGCTGGAGCGGGTCATGTCGCTGCCAGACTGGGTTAATGTGCTTCCCGGTCACGGACATACGACAACCATAGGGGAAGAAAGGCGCCACAATGGCCACTTAAAACTCTAGTGGCGCAAGTAGCCAATGACCGTCATTTTATCGCCGTTCTGCCTACAGCGTAGGCAGTAGGGAGAGAGCCCTATGAGATTTCGAATCCCCATTTCAATTTCGTTGGTGTTTTCCAAAAGAATGACATCACCAACGCGCAGATCAGCCACCGCATTGCGGGGCATCTCCAGCGCCGCCACGGCATTTATGGTGCGCGGAACGGCCGCCTCGTGGTACCTATAGGGGACAACTTCCTCCGCGCGAACCGCATCCAAAATTCTCTCCATCAAATTGCGATCCATGGAGAGCATGCCCGAAATCACCAATGGCACACTTTCGCCGCAGTGGGGATTTTTTTCGTAGATGTGAAATGAGACGTGAAACGGTAGGGAGCGGCGGCGGTGAACGCGGTGCAGGGCAACGTTTTCCACCGTAGCGGGAGCGCAAAGCCAGCCCTCCAGCGTTGAGAGGAGCGGATCGAGGAGCGATTCCACCAAAATTTTTTGCACGTCGGCCGGATAGATTTCGAAAGCCATTTTGCGCAGCCGCTCATCAAGCAGCGCACACGATGAAACAGACTCAACCCCAATGCGCATGGCCACATCGCCAACGCGCAAATCCACAGATGCGCCGCAGTCAATTGGAGTGTCGCCGCGCAACACCAGGAAAAGTTCGCGGCCAAAATAGGAAACGCGCACAATGCGCGCCCTGTAAAAAACTTCATTGTTGAAATCAACAATCCACTGGGACATTTTTTCGGCGGCAAGGGAAATGGCCGAAATGGCCCTTTTGCGTTTCGCAGCGGGAGTTTTTTCGGATTTTGCGCGCGCGGCGCCGCTCTGCTGCGTCATGACCTCCCCCCACTGGCCGACGGCAATTGCCGTTCCCCGTCGCCGCCATCAGCGCCATCGCGCCCACCGCGGCCGCCCTTTGACCTTCCCATGTTTCCGTCCCGCAACACCCTCGCTTCGTCGCCGTCCCAAACGGCAATCTCAACGTCATCCACCTTCGTTCGATTGACAATTGCCGCCAAAAGTTGCCCGTAATTTTGCTCAACCAGCGCAGTCTGAGCGACATTTGCCGTAAAAAACACAATCTGCAATCGGCCACCGTCCATCTGCATGCGGATGTCCGCACCGGAAAGCGCCGTGTCGCGCAAACGCAAATGCACCTCACCGCCGCCTCTCAATGCGGCATCACTGACCAGCAGGCGCGACACAATTTTGGCGATGGCATCGTCAATGGAGAATGGAGCCCCCGTCTGATTTCCAACGGGGACGGTCATAAGCTGCTGGGCGGGAACAAATGCCCCCACGCCATGCATCGCCAACAGGCTCGACGCCAAGCCGTCCACCGAATCGGCGGCGCCTGCGCCCCCATTGGAGTCAACCTTTGCCGTTGCCATTAGGCTTCTTGCGAAGGCTCCGTTGAGCGCGGACTGCCTAGCGCCGCCGCCCATCGCGTCGCGAAAGCGCCTTCCGTCGCCGTCCGCCAAATCATCGGGACGGCTGCCGACGGTGGGCTGTTCCGTAGCGCGGCCCGCCTGAATGTCTTTCCCTCCATTGATTTTTTCCAATTCAATTGTCATGTCGCTGTCTCCTATGCTCCAGTAAAAATTTCATCCGCCGAATTTTTCTCGCCCTGATTCTTGTGCACTATCGCCTCTTCCAGCTCCCTATCCGCCAAAAATTCATCCAATTTTGTCTGTTCCGCAGTCCACTGCTCCCGGTGAGAGCTAAGCTTCTCGATGTCGCGCTGGGCACCATCCAACTCCTTCTTCTTCGCCTCCAACTCCTCTTGCGCCTTTTTTAGGTCGTCCTTCGCATCCTGGAGACGCTTGACGTAGTCCAGTTCCTTGGCGCGCATGGAGCGCACAACGGTCCCAAGGTCGTCTATGGCGCCGCGGTGCACATCCTTGCGGAGGACTTCATCGTATAGGCGGTCTATCTCCGCGTCAACCCACTTTCGGTAATCCTCCAATTCTTTCTCCCGCAGCGGCACCTGCTTTTCCGCATCGTCCAGCCGTCCCTTGGCGGCAACCAACTCCCTCTCGATTTTGTCGCGGCGCAGCGTCCGCACGCGAATCAAATCGGCAAGAATGTATTTCGCCACGGCGCCAGCTCCCTAGAGGCCGACAGCCTGCTTCAACTTTTCGACGGTCGAAGCATATGTGTCTTTCTCGTGCAGATCTTGCCGCAGAAACCCATTGATCGCATCGATGCGGTCGATGGCTTCATCGGCCTCCTTGTCGTTGCCGCGCTTGTATTCTCCTATGCGGATTAGCAATTCAATTTCCTGATACTTGGAGAGCAATGTGCGCAATTTTCCGGCTGCAGCCAGGTGCTCCTTTGCGGTAATGGCATTCATGACTCGACTCACGCTAGCAAGGACGTCGATGGCCGGGTAGTGGTTGGCCGAGGCCAACTTCCGCGAAAGGATGATGTGGCCGTCGAGGATTGACCTCGTCTCGTCTGCCACGGGCTCCGTCATATCATCGCCCTCCACAAGAATGGTGTAGAGGGCCGTTATGGAACCCTTTTCCGATTGGCCGGCCCGCTCCATCAATTTTGGCAAAGTGGCAAAAACGGACGGCGGGAAACCGCGCCTCGTAGGCGGCTCCCCAGACGCAAGACCAATTTCGCGCAGAGCACGGGCAAAACGCGTTACGGAATCCATCATCAGCAGCACGCGCTTCCCGCGGTCGCGAAAGTACTCCCCTATGGCCGTGGCGACATATGCGGCCTTAAGGCGCTCCATGGGTGTGCGCTCCGATGTCGAAATTACCAGCACAGTCCGCTTCATGCCCTCCTCGCCGAGCTCTTTTTCGATGAATTCGCGCACCTCCCTGCCGCGCTCGCCAACGAGGGCCAGTACATTAATGTCGGCCTCTGTGCCGCGAATGATTTGCCCAAGAATCGTACTTTTCCCGCCGCCCGCCGCCGCAAAAATTCCCATGCGCTGCCCTTCGCCGCACGTCAAAACGCCGTCAATGGCGCGCACGCCAAGTGACATGGGCTTGTTGATGGGAGCTCGCGTCAGCGGATTGGGCGGATCGGCGTAGACTGGGTAATATTTTTTTACGCGCAGCGGGCCCTTTTTCTTCACGTCGATGGGATTCCCGAGACCGTCAAGCACGCGCCCAATTAGCTCTTCGCCAACTGGCACCATATGCACCTGGCCGGTCGGAATTACCTCCGTAGCTGCCGAAATACCAGTAAGTTCTCCCAGCGGAGTGAGAAGCGTGTCTTGCCGCGAGAACCCCACAACTTCCGCCATGAGCTCGCCGCTCTCCCACGGCGTTTTCAGGCGGCAAAGTTCCCCAATTTTTGCCTTCGGCACGGATGCTCGGATTATGGTGCCCACCACCTGCAGCACGCGCCCCTTCGCCTCCACGAGGCAAGCGTCGCGCAGGCATTCGTCAAACGCTTCCTCCTTGCGCTTTAGCAGCTGCCGGTCCATGTGGAGAGTTTGCGGCAATGGCATACCCCTTGGCAAGAATTTTCATCGGAGCAGTTTGCCGCCGCTGGCGCCGGATCCGAAAATTGTCCCTTTCGCTAATTTTTCACGTTTTTCGCGAGACACTTCTATTTGGAGAAGTGCTGCGCCGCCAATTCGCCGCCAACGCCGAAAACAAAAAAAAGCACAAATGCTATGGCGATTGAGACAAATAGCCCGACCCCTAGCGTTAGGGTGCCGGCAATCGTCATGACGAGAATGCTTCCCGTGACGCTTACGGCCGCGAAGCCAATTTTTGATAGGGCCGAAAAAAAAGTTGCGGCCACCCTCGCCATCAGGGTTGCCGTAATCGCAATGGGATCCGGACTGCCGAACGTGTAGACTTCCGCTTTTCCATCCTTTCTTCGCGCCATTTCACGCTCGATGGCACGCCTTGTGTCCCCGTCTAGCTGCTGCACTACAAAGGCCGGAGGAGAATTTGACTGTTTGGCGGGAATGCGCATCATGGCAACCTTTTCGACATCGCCATCATCACCAATCAATTCGTAATTTTCTCCGTACCACCTTACGCCATCGGGGCTGTCGCTGGCGCTTGCGAGAATCTTCGCCCGCACGCATTGATTAATCGTTTCACCTCCGATAAATTCTTTGGCCCTTTTCCAATTCAGCTCGCAAATCTTGGAGCGAAGTTGCGACAATTCTTTGCGGTACGGTTCATTTTCGCCGCGCTGCCCGACGCAAATGCCCGTTTGCGTCACTATGTCCTGTCCAGCGGCAACGTCGCTCACCGCAACCGCTTTTTCCCTGCCACCTTCCCTAGCGACAACCGGCACCACATCACAAGTAATCGGTGATCCACCAGCAATCACTGCGTAAGTTTAGCGAAAAATGGTGCGGTCGGCAACAGCTTTTCGCGCTGACTGGAGCGCCGCAAAAAACCCCGTTGACATTGGGCGCGGACGGTTTCACCATAAATCATGGTCAAATATGTGCACTCGTTGGCAATGGTCTCACTGGCGTTGGCTCTTGCCGGCTGCAAAACGGTGTCGCCGGGACCATCTCCGGAAGCCACGCTGTGCAGTTGTGACTGCGAAGATACTGCCCACTACCGCCGCCAAAATGGCTCCTTTGCCTACGGCAGCAAGGACCTAGTGGGGCAGGTGTTTTTTGCCGTCGACGACGTCAAGTTGGACGATGACGATAGGCGCACCATCAAGGCAGTTGCGGTGGAGCTCAACAATTACCCGGAACGGGGCGTGCTGCTCGTCGGCTACTGCGACAGCAAGGGCAAGGAAGCCTACAACCTTAACCTCAGCCAAAAGCGCATAGAGGTTGTTGCGGAATTTTTACAGGGCGAGGGTGTTAGCGCCGGTCGCATCAAAGGTGAGGCCAAGGGGGCTGCGGAGTCGGCGACCCACAGTCCGGCAAAATTCGACCGGCGCGTCGACGTCATGTTTCGCTAGCCGCTTCTTCTCCGGCGTCTTTTAGGAGTGATTCCAGCGCCGCAGCTGCCATTTCCTGCGGCACCGCTTGCCCTACGCGCTTGCCTCCGCGGTACAGCTGCACCATCCCACGGCCGCATCCGACGCAGCCGTAGTGGGCATCACCCATCTCGCCAACGCCATTCACCGAACAACCCATCACCGCTATGCGCAGATGTGGGTATGACCCGAGCCTTCTTCTGACTTCATCAGCCACGGCCCCAACGTCATAGCCCGTTCTGCCGCAGGTTGGGCAGGAGATAATTTCCGTAAAAAATTTCCCCCATCGACAAACTTGCAAAATCGACTCCACGATCTCTCTGCGCTCTTCCAGGTGCGGCCCGGCCTCCAGGACAACTGCACGTAAATTCTTGGTCCCCAAAAGTGCGCCAGCCATATGGAGCAGATAGTCTTCGCCGTCAAATTGGCCGTCGACTCGGCGGGCAATTGCGTCACCTCCGCAAGTTTCGTCGCCAATGAGTCGCACTGGCTCTGGGCGATCAATGGGGCTCGGCATTCCGCTACTTTCGCAAAATTTGAGCAACTTTTTGGCGAATTTCACCTCGGCCCCAGGACTTTCCGTTAGCGAAATGCGCACAGTGTCGCCAAGTCCCTCCGAAAGTAGCACACCAACGGCAACGGCGGCGGCGGCTCTCCCGCAGAAACCTTTGCCGGCCTCCGTCACGCCAAGATGGAACGGAAATGGGCAATGAAGTTCGTCCATGCGCTTCCGCGCCAGACGATTTACTTCAATTGTCTTTGACGCCGAGCTGCACTTAAAGGAGAGAACGAGATCTTCGAAATTTTCCTCCAGCGCCCACCGCACCATTTCCTCAGCGGAGGACACCATGGCGCCGTCGCCGCCTCCGCACTGGCTCCGAATGCGCGCAGAAATCGATCCGCCATTGCAGCCGATGCGGACTGCGCGGCCAAGGCGCTTGGCTTTCCGAAAAAATTCACGCGCCTTCGTCCGAACCTCCTCCTCCTCGCGCCGAAAAAAATTTTCCCCGCGGGTCAGCGTACCCGACAGCGTGCCGGCAAAATTCCCGGGATTTATGCGCACCTTCTCGAAGACGTCGAGGGCGTCGAGGGCGAGCTCGCCGTTGAAGTGCAAATCGGCGATGAAGGCCGCATTCTCGCAGCCAATGGAGCGGCGAATGCGCTCAAAGTCAAAGAGTGATCGTGCCGTCGGAATGGCCACCCGCACAAGAAAACAGCCGGCCCACAACAGTTCCTCGATCTGCCTAAGACATTGGCTTTCCGAGGAAAGCGGAACGGACAGCATGGACTGGATGGCGATTGGCTCAGCTCCGCCAATTTTTTGGCGGCCAACCGTCACGGTGCCGCTAACGCGTCTTGGGGGCTGCTCCATAGCCATTAGCGCCCAGCGGCGGCTGAGCCGAAGGCCAATTCCCCTATGCGCGAACAAATTCGATCGGAAACGCCGCCATTTCGCAGCAGCCAAGCGGTGGCCGCTTCGGCGACACGCTTTCGCCGCGCCTCCGATTCCCCAAGCTCGAGCAAATGTTTTGCAACTTCTTTGGCGGTAGCGCCCCGCAAAATTGCCCCAGCCCGCAGCAATTCCCCAATGGCGTCAGCAAAATTGCCCGTGCGCGGGCCAGCAACCAGCGGCACCGATGCCGCAATGGCGTCCACGGGCGACTGGGCCCCTCCGTTGGGCGGGAGCGTTTTGCCAAGAAATGCCATCGCGCCGAGGCGCACAAATTGCTGCAATTCTCCGCCACTATCCAAAATGGAAACGGTGGCTCCGCACGATTGGGCTGCACCAGAACTGCGCATGTGCAGCGGCAGTTGGCGCCGCTCCACGGAACAACGCAGCTCCTGACTTCTCTCCCAATGGCGCGGGATGATGAGTAATCGCCAAGCGGGATTGCGCGCAATGAGTTCCGCCAAAACGTCCAATAGAAATTCTTCTTCGCCTGGCCAAGTGGAGCAGCCCACTAGAATTGACGTCTCGCTGCCATCCTCCAGCCTGGCCTCCAGCCCAATCTCCTCAAGCATCTGCCGGCGCTTCTCTCCGCTAAGCTTAGCCAGCGGCGGTCTGTCGCACTTAATGTTGCCGGGGCTATGGATTTTTTCTGCGGCACCCGGCAGCAGCCGCAGGCGCTCGACGGTTGCCTGGCCGTCCGGAAAAATGTCAGTTATGGCGCTCCAGAAGGCGCCGGAAAAAAAACGAAAGCGCCTGTGCCTGTGGAAACTGCGCTCCGACAGACGACAATTCGCCACCACAACCGGAACGGAACGGATGTGCGCCTGGTGGAGGTGCTCCGGCCAAAGTTCTCCGTCGGCGTGGACGAGCACGTCCGGCTCAATGCGGCTCCAGGCGCGACTGGAAAATGGCCAAAGGTCTATGGGGAACGCAAACGTTTCCACTTTGTCGCCATAGAGTTTTCTGGCCGCCGAAAGGCCGCTGCTGCTTGTGGCGGTGCAGACTATGTCGTAGCGCCCATCGCCGAGCAGCTTCTCCATGAGCGGCCAAAGCGACTGCACCTCCCCAAGGGACACGCCGTGCACCCACAGGCGGCGGCGCCCCTCGGTGGGCTTTGGAAGTTTCGGCAGGCAGCCGAAGCGCTGACAAAAGCCACGCCCATAGCCGCCGCGCCGCCACATGTGCAGGAGCCAAGTGGGCACCATTGCGCAGTGAAATGGGATAGACAGTAGGCGGTACGGCCAAATCACCGGACAACTTGGCCACAGCTCAGCCGCTTGGGCAATTGATTTTTTCGGCACAATGGACAAATAGCTCTTCCGCAAGCGAAAAAGTTGCGCTGCAGAGCGGCCAGTAAAGTTAATTTGCGCACAAGTTTGAACGGAATTTCAGCGAATGGCGCCTCCACTTTTGATCCGGACACCGCTAGCCATTTGCAATCATTTCTTGACAGACTATGACGAAGCAACATTTGCATAGCAAATGCTAGCCACCGTCCATTCTGGAGCCCTGTGGGGCGTAGAGTCAATAGCCGTCGACGTCGAAGTAAATAGCGGCGAAAGGGGAGAGTTGCGCCTCGTGCTGGTCGGCCTGCCGGACACGGCCGTCAAGGAATCGCTAGATCGCGTCTGTTCGGCGCTACAGAACAGCCGCCACAAAATACCGCACACCCGCACCACCATCAATCTTTCCCCGGGACACATACGCAAAGAAGGGCCCATGTATGACTTACCCATAGCGGTTGGAATTCTCATGGCGAGCGGCCAAGTGGAGGGAAACTGCGACGACCTGCTCATAGCCGGAGAATTGAGTCTGTCGGGAAAAATTTTACCAATTCGCGGCGCAGTCGCCCTGGCGCTCCAGGCAAAGCGGCAGGGTCTAGGGGCGGTGATTTTACCGCGCAAATCGGCGGAAGAAGCGCTGCTCATAGGCGGCATAGATATCTATGGCGCAGAGACATTGGGGGAAGTGGTGGCATTTTTAAACGACCGCTCCGCCATGGGGCCAATGGCGCCGCGCGCGCCATCGTCCGAAAAGCACGGCGGCTACGACTTTGCAGACATCTGCGGCCAGGAAGGGGCTCGCCGCGCCGCGGAAATTGCCGTAGCGGGCGGGCACAATCTAATCATGATAGGCTGTCCGGGCGTTGGCAAATCAATGATAGCGAAGCGAATTCCATCGATCATGGCGGCACCTACACTGGATGAACTCATCGAAATTCACAGCATCCATTCCGCCGCCGGCACCGCCCACGGCGGCTCCCCGTTCCCCTCCACCAGGCCGTTCCGCGCCCCGCACCACAGCATAAGCCGCGTCGGCCTAGTGGGCGGCGGTTCGACGCCGCACCCCGGGGAAATTTCTCTGGCGCACAACGGCGTACTTTTCCTGGATGAGCTGGCGGAATTTATGCGCAGCACCCTGGAAACGCTGCGGCAGCCGCTCGACGACGGATTCATCACCATATCGCGCAGCATAGGCAAAGTGCGCTTCCCCAGCGCCTTCACCTTCATAGCGGCCATGAACCCATGCCCATGTGGCCACCTTGGGTCGAAGCGGCGACGCTGCTCCTGCTCGCAGCGGCAAGTGCTCAGCTATCGCTCTAAAATCAGCGGGCCACTCTTGGACCGCATAGATTTACACATTGACGTACCGGCCATCGGAATGGAAATTCCCGACGCCCGGGCCGGAGGCGAATCGTCCGCATCAATCAGGCATCGCGTCGAAGAGGCCATGGGGCGGCAGAGAATGCGCTACGGCTCTGAGCAGAACTCCATCCGCCGCAACAGCCAAATCCCAGATGGCTCCATGGGAAAGTTTTGTTCACTCGGCGACGGGGAAAGGCGCCTCCTCGGCCAGGCCCTCGAGAGGGCTGCACTCTCCGCTAGGGCCTGCAGTCGCATCATCCGCGTCGCTAGGACCATAGCCGATTTGGGCGGCGCAGAACGCATCGGAGAGGAACACATCCTGGAGGCGCTCCAATACCGCATGCTGGAGCAGCCCTAGGGCCCATCAATAGTCCAAATGTATGCCAAATCGCAAATTACGCCGCTCGATGCCGGACGCCGCTGCGCGAACCGTTAGGCGAACGTCCATGGACCAGTTGCGGTCGAAGCGGTGGGAAAGATGGTGCCGCTGTGACGTAATTTTGCGTAGCCGTGCATCATAGCGCAGCGAAGTGCCAATGCGGCTGCGGGACGTTATTTGGAAGTCGAAGCCAAGTCCCAACTGGCGGGCGCAATTGCGTAAATAATTAGCGCAAAATGACATCGCCCACACATTCCCATCATGGAGCTCCCCGTCGATGCGCAGCTCCTCCGCCGAAAGGTGGTCGCCGCTGGCTCTACCGCACAGCCGCATGGAGAAAAAATCAGCTGGGTTAAAGCGCAGCGCGCCATAGATTTGAGGCCTTTCGCGACCGTCCGCGCCCACCCGCCATCGGAAGTCTTCGTACAGATGAACTTCGGCAACTGTTCGCATCAATCCGTCGGCAACGGACCTTGCCTGGATGACATTTTCTAGGCCGATGCGCACGCAATGGCCATCCGCAAAACTCCCGGCGGCACGGCATTCGCAAATGTCAATGATGGGCAGCGTGCCGCTCCCAAAAGTGCCTAGATCTACGCAGTCGCCACGTCCCCTACGCCAATTCCTCCTGTAGCATAGCAGCGGCATCATCCTGTGCCGCAGCGACCCAATGTCCCATCTGCCAACCGACGCCTCAATGTCGCCCTCGGCGACCACGGCCAAGTCGAAACCCGCCTGCCAAATTTCGGAATGGTATCGCCCCCCATCGCCGCCGCCCACCAGCGAACGGCAGGCGGCAAATGGTCTGCAGGAAAAAGCTCCTCCGCTGACGATCGGCGCCCCTAGCCCGCAAAACAGATCTCCGAGCGCCTTTTGTCGGTCACCCTCCGGGTGCCAGCCGACGGCGGCCACCGACGCCTCCCACAGGACCGGCAGCAGAACCAGTTTAGTTGGAACAATTTGATAGCGGATCTCATGAAAATTTTTAGTTGGGCCGCAAAAATCATTCGGGTCCCAGCGCAACGTTGCCGTCGCCAGAGAATTTGCCCACTGCCTTGCCACTTCCGCGTGGCTGGACGGATACTGGTCATTCCAGTATTTTTCAGGACGGAAGTCGCGCAGCACGAACGAGTCACTCCAACGATTCATTTCTCCGCAAATTGACCAATTGTCGCCGAATCGCCTGCCGTAGGCGGCGCGCAAAAATCCGCGTCTCACTGGAATTGGCGCGGAAAGCAAGTCCACGCCGCGGTCGCCGCGGTCACGGATAAGTCCGCCAAATATCTCCGCCACCGTGCCATTTGCCGCCAAATCGCCATCCCAACGGCAGCATGGCCCCACCAGCGGACCGCGCTTGCCGTAGATGTCCAAGTTCAATCCAACGGTGCCAGTTTTGCCGACGCCGCAGGCAACGCTGTTGCGCCCATAAACTCCCAAATCTTTGCCGTAGCCGTATTTGCCGCGGAAACACATGGCGATGCCATCCAGCTTCAGGCGCCAGCGGCCAGTGGAAAAAATGCGCCGCTCCCCCAGGCAGAGGGAGGCGCCGTCGATCCAGGCGACGGCGGCCGCCGGTATGGTAATTTTTTCCGCCGCAATGTTTGGCGAATGGGGACCGGGCTCTCCTCCATAGATGCGGCCGCCACGAAAAATAATGTGCCGCTGCCCGTCAACGTCGACGCCCTCAACGGAATCGGCACGCACGTAGATGTTTTTGATGCGAAAGCGCACATCCGTTCCAAAAAAATTCCCATCCGCCAGTTGGTAGCGCAGGCGTTCCGCCAGAAGAAAGCCGTCGGCCGCGCTAAGGCGAACGGAGCCGACCGCTTCGCCTACGCCATGGGAGCAATACAATTCGTCGGCAACGAGATAGCCGTTGTCGCCAATTTGCAAGGTTACGCCATCGGCAGCCGCCGCGGCGCCATCGGAAATGGCCGCCGCCACCGCCGAACCGGCAAGTAAAAGCTGCGCAAGGATTAGGGCTGCAACCTTGAACTTTTTCACCGCCACACCCTGGCACATGTTTTGCTGGGCAGCTACAATGATTTTAGGCGCCAAAGCGGCGGAGCCAGTTGCCTTTTCTTCCGCCACCGCCACATTGGCCCCAATGGGACGACGGTCGGCAAGCGCCTTCACCCTCCTGGAGCTCCTACTCGCCATTGCGCTGGCGACGACGCTCCTGACGACGCTGGCTAAACACCTGACGGAGAACGGAGAGCGCTTCGATGGAGTGGCCAAGGGGACGGAAATGGCACTTGGGAGGGCAAAATTGCTCCATCGCATTGGAGACGATCTGCTTGGCGCCGACCCGGCAACATTTCAGAGCTCCGCTACCGGTGCGCGCTGGGAGGCGGCATGGCCGCTGGTGCGCTGCGCCTACATCTTCCGCAGCAGTGACGGCTCCATTCATCGACTCGTCGGCGATATGGCCATAGACCACAACGACATAGAACTCAGTGGAAGCAGCTTGCTGCTGGGCGGCGTGGCCGAATTTTCCATCGTACGGCTGTCCTCTTCCCAAGAAAAATCAGCCTACGCCGTCACCGTCAGATTTTCCGGCGAGCGCAACGCAACTACGATTTCTCTCTTCCACTAGATCTCGCCGCACACCTCACGTAATTACTTATCGCCTGTGGGCTTACGCCGAGCATGCGGGCGGCGCGGGACAGGTTATGGTCCGCCTGCCGCAGGGCCTCACGGATAATTTTCTCCCTGCCGCCGCGCATGAACTCGTTTAGCTGGAATCCGTCCGGAAAATGGCGCGGCCACTGGACGCTATCCGCCGAAATTTTACCGCCGCACTCCACCACGTTGCTGTCGAACTCCAACACCGCCAACTGCGTAGCGTGCATCCACTCCAAAGTGCGGAAGAGGCCACGAAAGTTGTCGGCAAAGTCGTAGGCGACCAGCCCATCCAGCGCCACCGATGAAATTTGCTTCCTCAGTCCGCTGCGACCATTGAGCTCACCAAGTTTAAGCAAAATGTGCGGCCTGAGATCATCCCTCCTGTCGCCGATGCATGGAACGTATAAAATTTGATCGCCGAACATTTTGCGGAATTGCGGCTCCGTTGATGCCAATAGGCGGCTGCGCAAATGGCAATCTACGGTAAACTGCATGCGAACCGCTTCCCTATGCGGAGAAATGGCCGCCAGCAGATCCATGCACGTCTTTCGCGGAAGCACTTCCGGATGAAGCACCGTCAGCGTCGGCCGTAGCCCGGACCCAAGTGAGCGCAGCAATGCGCCGATGGACCCGACGGCGCCATACCGACAGCGCCATTCGCGGCAGTCGACCGTTGCGTGAGCGGCGCTGCCACTGGACGTAAGTCTATGAAGAAAAGAGGCAAACGTGCATTTTCCAGTCCCGGCGGCTCCGCAAATGGTCACCGGATCCATGTTCCCAGCGCATCGGCAAATTTCGTCGATCAGCGTGGAGCGCCTCTCGGAAAAACCAAGAATGCCCATGGATCGCGCAATTTCATCCGCATCAACGTTTCCACTGGACCGCAACTCCATTTTGGAACCGCCGCAGCCGTCGCAAATGAGAGTTTCGTCGACGCAGCAAAAATTCCAAAGTGGAACGATTTCCAGGCAAAAATCATCGGCGCAAAATCCTGCGGTCGGCTGGCGCAGTGGCGACGCTAGACACATGGACCATGGAGTGGACAAAATTTTTACCGGACAAGTTTTTTTGGCGAACTCTCTTTTGCCTTTTTGCCGTAAGCTGCAGTTGCCCATCGACAACGGAAGAATTTGTAGCATTTCACGGCCAAAAAAAAATTGCCGACTGACGAAGAGCCGCTAGCCTCTGTCCGTGCCCGATTACGTTCACAGCATTGAAAATCCACAGTCAGTCGCTTCGTCAACCGACGCCAAAGTACTTGCTAACACGTCTTCCATCTGCGGCGCACCAATGAAAAAACCAAGCCTGCTGGAAGGGGAAAGCCTAGTCAAAATAGGCAGTGCCGGCAACGGATTGAGCAATAATCCAGCGCACGGAGCACATTTCAGGCCAGCAAGCAATAATCCATACGACGTTAACTGCGACCTGTTTAATTTTTTGCGCATGGACTCGAAGATGATTTAGTTTTTTTTGATTTTGCGCCGAAGGCCCTCAGAAAAGTGCCGATGCGCCCCTTCAGCTCTCGCCTGTCCACTATCTGGTCAATGAGGCCGCGCTCCAGCAGAAATTCTGACGTCTGAAAACCATCCGGCAGTTCCTGTCTAGTCGTTTCCCGTATGACTCGCGGCCCCGCGAAGCCGATGAGCGCACCTGGCTCAGCGAGAATGATATCTCCGAGCGATGCAAAGCTCGCTATGGCGCCCGCCATGGTTGGGTTGGTCAGAACGGCCACGTAGGGCTGGCAGGCGTCCCTCAGTCGCGCCAGGGCGGCAGCCGATTTGGCCATCTGCATTAGGCTGAGCATGCCCTCGTACATGCGCGCACCGCCAGACGCGCAAACGATTACGACCGGGACGCCCATGGAAACTCCGCGCCCTATGGCTCTCCCGATGCGCTCCCCCACAACGGACCCCATGCTGCCGCCCAGAAATCGAAAATCCATGGCGGCGATCGATATGTCGATCCCATCCAGCTTCCCGGTGCCACCTATGGCGGCTTCGTCCAATCCAGTTTTTTTGCGATTTTCGGCAATCTTCCCAACGTAGGAGGCTGGAACTGTAAACTCTAGCGGATCAACGGTTTGCAGCTCGGTGTCCATTTCGACGAACGTCCCCTCGTCCAGCAGCAGACGCATCCTGTCCCTCGCCCCGATCGGAAAGTGGTAGCCGCTGCAGGACACCACCATGCAATCTTTCTCCAACTCCTTGGTGAAAACTAAGGAGCCCGACAGGGGGCACTTCGTAAAAACATTCGCCGGAATGTCCCGCTTCTTGCCCAGTGACATCGTCGAATATTTCGGCTTTCCAAACAGAGCCATGGTGCGTCCGAAGCGCCTCAGCCGCGGGCCAACGTGCGCAGGTGCACATTCCAAAACCCTTCTTTGAGAAGCGTTTTTGCGCATTCATTCGCCGTCGCGCCCGTGGTGAGCACGTCGTCCACCAAGTATATTTTTACATCCCTTGCAATGTTTTTCCACAAACGCTTCGGCGCCAACGAAAAGACCCCCTCTACGTTGAGCCGCCTCTCCGCCGCCCGGAGGCCTACCTGTGGCCGGCAGTGGCGAACCCTCCTGAGCAAATTGTGGCGGCGGCAGCGGTGCTCCGCGGCAAATGCGTCGCAGATGAGCTCGCTCTGGTTAAATCCTCGGCGCCAACGTCTTTTCCAGTGGATGGGCACCGGCACCAAAATCCCCTCGCCGATGTCGCCGAACGGGATGCGACTCATTGCGCCAATGTCCGGCAGAAGAAAGCGGCCAGCGCGATATTTAATTTCATGCACTATTTCTCGGCCAAATCCGTTAAATTCAAAAAGGGATCGGCATGAGAGTATGGCCGATCCAGGCGCAATTGCGCGGCGGCGGTCGAAAACGAAATTTAAATTCCCAACGCAGCGTTCGCACAAATGGAGATAAAATCCGCCCGACGCCAACTGGGAGCCGCAGCCGAAACAGCTGCGCGGCCACAGCGCGTCAAGTAGGCATGCTCCAAGTTTTTTTAGCAAACCTGTTCCCATGGAAATAAAAAGACAGCAGAAGGCAGAGAAAGATTGGACAGACAGGCGAAGCTAGCAGCCACGATTTGGCATTCACGGCCGTTGAGCTGACAACGGTGACGGCGCGGCGAAAAATAAGCATGGCAAACGCCGCGCCGCCGTGAAAACCGATTGGCGCCATCAGATCGCCGCTGGCCAAAAACAGCGTCCCGAGAAAAAATCCAAGCAAAAAAAGAGACAGAAATGGAATTGTCTGGAACGTGTCGCAAACGGCCATGAGCGAATCTGAAGCGGCGCGGAAGCCGTCGGCGAGCGTTGGCGCAGTGCCACTAATGTGCGTCATGGCGGTCTTTTCGAAGTGCACAAAGGCAAAAAATAGACCGTCAATGGTAAGGGAAAGGCGCCAGCCAAAAATGCCATTCAGGAGGCGCAGCAGTAGCCCGCGAAATACGATTTCCTCTCCGATTGCCGCAAAGGCGGCTCCAGCAAAGGCGCCAGCCAATGTCGACAGGGAAAAGTCGCAGCGCCAGCGCCATTCGCGGAAAAGAACTGTGCTGGCCAGCGCCACGGCCGTCGCAAAAAAGCCAAAGAAAAAATGGCGCAGGCACTTTGGCCACTTCCCAATGGCGGCGGCAATGCGTCGAAATGAACACAACCTACAGCGCAGCAGCAGAAAAAATAGGCCTAGGGCCAACGCAAGCCAGTGCAGCCGGCCGTAGATGCGGCCAAATGAGTGGGAAAGAATGTAGGCGCTCAGCGGCCCCAAAACGCGGCCATGACATTGGCGAAGAATGGCATAAACTGGACGCGCGAGTAGCGCCGCAATGGCGTAGGAGCCGAAATAGACGGCAAAGAAAATGAAGCAGTTTAGCAGCGACGGCCAAAGCTGCCGCCGCCAACTGCCGGATCCGCCACTCCAGTCAGGCGCCATCCGCTCCGTTCCCCAAAAAGGCGTCGGGAAGGCGACGGCTGCGGATGTCCTCCTCGAGGAAGCTCGCAAATTCGCTAGCGGCCATGGCGCTTGGCACATTCTTCCTGATGCGCGAGCGCAGCGACACACGCTTCGCCTCCATCTCTTTGGCGCCCACAATGGCGGCAAACGGAACCCGGAACAGCTCGGCGCGGCGAATCTTCGCCCCTAGCGTATCGCCATGGCGGTCAACGGTGGCGCGTATGTCTCTCTCCCGCAACGTCGCGCACAGCTCTTCGCCGTAGTGAAGAAAATCGTCACCAACCGGCAAAATGCGCACCTGCTCCGGCGCCAGCCACAGGGGGAAATCGCCGGCAAAATGCTCTATGAGAACGCCGCAAAACCGCTCCAGCGAGCCGAAGGGAGCCCTGTGGATCATTACGGGCACATGATCTTTGCCGTCAGCCCCGACATAGCTCAGCTGGAAACGTTTGGGCAAGTTGTAATCCACCTGCACCGTGCCCAGCTGCCATTCGCGGCCGATCACATCCTTCACCACAAAATCAATTTTTGGGCCGTAGAAGGCGGCCTCGCCCGCTTCCTCCGTATGTTTAACCCCCAGCGTCCTAACTGCCCTACGCAATGCATTTTCCGCCTTCTCCCAGAGGGCGTCGTCGCCTATGTACTTGCGCGACTGCCCGTCGCGGAGGCCAATGCGCACGCGGTATTCCCCCATGGCGAGCGTTTCGAAAATTTTCTTCACCAGCGAAATGCAGCCCAAAATTTCTCCCTCCAGCTGCTCCTCTTCGCAAAAAATGTGGGCGTCATCCTGCGTAAACCCACGAACCCTGGCCATGCCGGACAGCTCTCCGGACTGCTCCCAGCGGTAGACGGTGCCAAACTCCGCCAATCGGCACGGCAAATCGCGGTAGGATTTTTGGCCATTGGCGAAAATTTTAATGTGGCCAGGGCAGTTCATTGGCTTCAGAAGGAAACCGTTGCACTCACCCGCCTCCAGAGCATTGGACAGCTCGCCGTAGGTAAGTTTTGGGTCCAAGCACTCCCTGTCGGCGATGGGCTCGAATTGCGAATCGCGATAGTAGGGAAAGTGGCCCGACGTGCGAAACAGGTCCAGGCGCGCCACGTGCGGCGTCATAACCTGCTCATAGCCCTGGCGCGTGAGCTCTTTCCCTATGAACTGCTGCAGCTCCATGCGCATGGCAGTTCCGCGCGGCAGCCAAAGGATTAGCCCCTGGCCCACGGAATTGTCGATGGCGAAAAGCTGCAGCTCCTTGCCGAGCCGTCGATGGTCGCGCCGCTTCGCCTCATCCATGGCCGTCACATATGCCTCCAGCTCTTCGGTTCGGCGAAAGGCTGTGCCGTAAATTCTCTGCATCTGCCTGTTTGCCTCGTTTCCGCGGTAGTAGGCTCCGGCAATGGAAAGCAGCCTGAAGGCCCCTATGGAGCCTGAGGAGCGCAGGTGCGGTCCGCGGCAAAGGTCAACGAAATCGCCAAGGGAGTAAAGGCTTACCGTTTCGCCGTCCGGGATATCGGCTAACCTCTCCAATTTGTAATGCTGCCCAGCCTCGCGAAAAATTTTTTCCGCTTCGGAGCGCTCCACCTCGCGCCGCAAAAACGGCAGATCGGAACCAATTATCTCCCCCATGACCGCCTCGATGGCTACGAGATCATCGCTGACGAACGTGTGGTCTCCGTCAAAGTCGTAGTAAAAGCCACCGTCCGTTGGCGGCCCAATGTCAATCTTCATGGACGGAAATAGCCGCAGGACGGCGGCGGCCAGCACGTGGGCAGCCGAATGGCGCAAGATCAACAATTCGCTATCCTTTTCCACGGGTTGATGGGAAAATCAGCCATTGGCCGCCGGTGGCAAGCCTTTTCGGCGGCGAAGTCTTTGCGGCGAAAATATGCTCTTTTTCCTTTACTACGAAAATCTTCCGCTAAATTGCCTTTTTGAAAAATTTGTGTTGTGGCCAGCGGGCGGCCGCTCACAAAATGCTTGGGGAGGTATGATGAAAAAAATATTCTTTGTGATGTCTGCGGCCTGCTTCGCAGCACCCCTGGCCCATGGCCAGTCCAATCCGCCCGTTACGGCCGTAACGGTCGACATGGCAAAAGTTTATGCAAATTACGACAGGGCTGAGCGCTCGAGAGAACAGTTCCAGGAGGCGGTGGAACGGGCCCAAGAAGAACTGCGCACGATGCTAAATGACGGCGTCGCCATGGCCAAAGAATTGCGCGAAACGGAGGAGCGCATGGGGAATCAGGCGCTAAGCGAAGCCGCCGTGGCAAAACTGCGCAAGCAGTGCGAAGAGAAGGCGGCCGACGTCAGGAAAAAGGAAGTGGAAGTTAACACATTCCGCCAGCAAACCGACAAGGAGCTGTCCGAGCGGCGCGACGAACTTTTCAACAGGCACATAGGGGAAATAAAGAAGGCGATCAGGAAAATTTCAGAAAAACGCAAGGTGACGGTTGCCCTCAACACTTCCGGCGGGGACATCCTCTACGCGCTGCCAACGCTGGACATTTCAGACGAAGTCATCACCTACCTCAACGGGGATAAGTAGTTTCCGCGGCTGCGGATGGCGCTATGAGCAGAGCCACCTCCCGCAGCGACAGCAGCCGGTCGCACAGAAGCACTTCGCCCTCCTGAAATACGCCGTCGCCGCTTGGCCGCAGCAGACGCACCGTCCCGATTGCAATTCCGTCGGGACACGCACCGCTAAGGGAAGATGTCACTATGGACAGCGGGCACTCGTCGGAAGCCGCCAGGTCCATGGGCACGCAGGAGATGCGCCCAACCGGCGGGCCGAAGCCGCGCTGGGCGACGCCCTCGTAGACGAGTGGCCTACTGTCCCCGAAGCGGTGGGCAATGGCGCGGAAGCGGGGATCCGTCAGCAGGATCGCGACGGCGCGTCCGCCGGCCGCCGAAAGCACCTTTCCCGCCAAATGATCGCCGCATAGCACCATGCATCCCTCCTCGGCGCCGGCATCGCCAACCGCCAAGACCAGCTCGCTCCACCATGCGGTCACGTTTCTGCGCAGCACGCGGCCGTAGGCCGTCCTGAACCCCCCAAGCTCCCCGCAGGCGGGAATCGCGTAGCGCTCCGCATCCGGAAAATCTGCGGCCGCAGCCACACCGTTTTTCAGGCGCTCCATGGCCAGTTCCCTGGAAAGCTCCACAATTTTTCTCTCCATCCACTCCTTCGGCTGCGCCAGCAGCGACCAGTGCGCAGCGGTGCAGCTGGCGCGATCAATGGCGCCGTAGATGGGAGTTGCGACGGAGCGCAATATTTTCTCGGAGCGCAGGCAAAAAGCCGCCGGAAGAAGCCACCAGCCAAGCATTAGCAAAAAAAAGAGGGCTACGGTGGCCCAGGCAGAATTGGAGCGCCGACGCAAGATATTTCTCCGCCACAGCATGGAGCGGACGGCCAAAAGGTCAATGGGCCTCTTCCCATTTAATTTAGTTGGAAACGGAAAGCGAGCGCGTGCCTTTTGGCAAAAGTTCTTCTGCGATTTTCATCGCAACGGGCAACCCGCTTTCTTTACTAAGGCTTACGCGGGGAATGCTGTGCCTAAATCATTGTGGCGTTTTTTACTTTTTTTCTGCTCCCCTTTTCAGGCACTCCTTGCGGACAGCGGAGTGGCGGAACTGCCGTCCGTAGCAATTACCACATTCGTGGAGCACAGAGCCGTTGACAGTGTCCGCCGCGGCATAGAGGACCTGCTGTTTGAGCACGGCTACGAAGACGGGAAAACAGTAACAATTCGTTACCTGTGCGCCCAGGGCAGTAGCGCAACGGCGGCACAAATCGCCAAAATGCTAGCGGCCGACAGGCCAACGGTCATCGTGCCCATATCGACGGCCAGCGCCCAGGCCATAGCGGCCGCCACCCGCACCGTACCAATCGTATTCGCATCCGTAACGGACCCGATCGGATCTAGAATCATAGGGGGATGGCTTGCCTCCGGCACCAACATTACCGGCGTGTCGGACGCAATCTTCGTGGACGAGCAAGTTCGCCTGCTGGAGCGCCTCATTCCAAACCTCCGCGCCGTCGGTTTCATCTACAATCCAGGAGAAACCAATTCCGTATCGGTGCTTCGCGCCATGGCGGCACAGCTTGGCCAGCGCAACATTGAGCTTGTCGCGGCGCCGGCGCAGGTGCCCGCCGACATTCCACTCGCCGTGCGCAGCATATGCTCAAAAGTTGATATCATATTCACGCCAACGGACAACACCATCGGCTCCGCCTACGAATCGCTGGCCATGGCCGCAGATGAATGCCACATAGCAACCGTATCGGCAGACCCGGAACTGGTTCGCCGTGGCGCAGCCGCATCGCTCGGCGTCAGCTACTATGACCTGGGACGGCAGGCGGGCGCAATGGTGGTGCGCACCATCGAAGGCCGCAGCCCCGGCGACATTCCGCCGGCGGTAAGCAACTGCACGAAGCTCTTCATTAACAGAAAAGCTGCACGCCTCCAGGGCCTTGCGCTGCCGGACGATTTAGTTCGCTCCGCCGATGGTGTTTTCGGAAAATGAGACGCCGCCATGCTGCCGCTGATGCTCTTCGGATCCATTGAGGTGGGCCTCATCTACGCCACCGTAGCCCTTGGCGTGCTCATCTCCTACAGGCTGCTAGACTTTCCCGACATGACTGCGGACGGCAGTTTTCCGCTGGGGGGCGCCGTCTGCGGACTCTTCCTATACCTTGGCCATTCGCCGGCGGCAGCCATGCTGTGGGGCGCCCTAGCGGGAGCAGTCGCCGGAGCCGTCACGGCGTACCTGTGCGTAAGCCTACACATCGCCAAAACGCTCTCGAGCGTCATCGTGATGCTGGGGCTCTATTCGGTCAATTTGCGCGTACTCGGCCTGGCGCCATTTCTTGCTGGCGAAACGCCGGTGGCGGCAGGAGCGCCGAATTTACCGCTGCTAGGTGTTGGCAATGTTTTTACGCCATTCGTGGCGGCGGACTTCTCCAATCAATTCGCCGTGCACTGCGCATTTGCCCTCGCCATAGCTCTGGCCTGCTGGCTCGCTCTGAACCTCTTCCTCTCCACCGGCTTAGGTTTGGCACTGCTGGCGTCCGGCATGAATCAGCGCATGGCCAGCGCCCACGGCATAAACAGCAACGCCATGTTTTTCCTCGGCATGGCCCTATCAAATTTTTCCATCGCCCTTGGGGGCGCCCTGTTTGTGCAGACGCAGGGCTGCGTAGACGTTTCCATAGGCATAGGAACCGTCATAGCCGGTCTGGCGGCAGTCATCATAGGGGAAAGCCTTTTCCCGACGCGGAATACTTGGCTGCGCTCCGCCGCCATTATGGTGGGGTCAGTCCTCTACCGCATTTTTGTCGGCTTCGCCATAGGGGATGGACCTCTACGCCACATCGGCATGGGGCCCGAAGACCTAAACCTCATAACGGCCGTCCTCGTGGCGGCGGCCCTCGTTCTCCCGCGCAATCTGCGCAATTGGAAGCGGAAATTACTTTCCCGGAAGCCGTCATGATAGTCCTCGAAGACGTACACTTCACCTACGGCGCCGGCACCGCCTCGGAAAATCATGTGCTGCGCGAACTCAACTTAAGCATCGGTGACGGTGAATTTGTCACCCTCATAGGGGGTAACGGCGCCGGCAAAAGTTCGCTGCTGAATATCCTTGGAGGATCAATTCACCCCGACGGCGGCATCATTCGCATCGACGGCAGAGACGTAACGGACGATCCGGCCTGGATGCGGGCCTCCCGGGTAGCGCGCGTTTTCCAAAACCCACAGGACGGCATCTGCATGCGCCTATCCATAGAGCAGAACATGGCGCTGGCCCACGGCCGCGGGAAACGGCACTCCATCTTCCGCCGCGCCGTCACAGGCAAACTGCGCAGGGCCATAGAGGCAAAACTGGCGGCGCTCAACTGCGGCCTGGAAAATCGCCTGGGCGACCAAGTGGGCAGGCTATCCGGCGGCCAACAGCAAATTTTAAGCCTCCTCATGGCAACGTCGCAAAGCTCAAAGCTTCTCCTTCTGGACGAGCACACGTCGGCCCTAGACCCCGTAATGGCGGACTACGTCATGGAACTAACCGCCAAAATCGTCGAAGAGAATGGATTGACGGCTCTGATGATCACGCACTCAATGCGGCAGGCGCTGCGCTATGGCACTAGGGTCATAATGATGCACCGCGGCCGCATAGCTCTCGATTTTTCCGGACAGGAAAAGAAAAAGTTACGGGTTTGCGATCTGCTGAAAATTTTTGAAGAAACATCGGGAGAAGAAGCGGACAGCGCCCTAGTGCTAAACTAGGACGACGACTGGCCTCTGAGAGAATGGAAAGTGCCGCGGAAAACCGCTTCGCCAGTAAAAATCTTACTGTAGCGCCACTAACACGCAAAAAAACGCTTGCGCCCCAGCGAGCTGAGACTTCAATCAGAATGGATTTCCACCTGGAAGTTATTATAACACGGAAGAGGTTGCCATGAAAAAACTATGTTCGCTAACGGCTTTTCTAAGCCTTGCGGGAGCCGGTGCCCTGTGCGCCATCGACCTGCCAGCATTTAACGTTGACGCGAAGGTTTGCTTCGACACGGAAAACGTCAACCGAGGACGCAAGGAAGGTCAGCAAAATTTCAAAATTTCAACGGAAGCCGGCGTGGCCATCCTATCGGGCCATGGATACGTTGGCGTGACATCGGTCCTAATGCTGGAAGATACCTTTTTCGACATGAAATACCGTCCCGGCCGGATCGCCGGTTTCGTCGCCTCCGGAGAGGGCTCCCTGAACAGCGTCTCCCCCTATGTTGGCTTTTGCCACGACATCGCCGGCCTGTTTACCGCGGATCTGTCTCTGACGCACCACAGCTATCCAAATCTTTTTTTACTTTCCGGCGGTAGTGGCGTCGCCGTAGAAAGCGCCGACAAAAACGGCATGGAAATTTCCGCCGGGATCATTGGCGAGGTGATGTTTTCGCCAAAACTTTACCTCTCCTATGACTTTACCCGCGAGGAGTTTAATACTGTCCTGAGCGCCTCATACACCTATGACCTTGGCGCCGTCGGACTCGACCGCTTCGCCGTCAGGGGTAACGTCCTACTGGGCATCGACTACGCCAAAAAACCGTACGGCATCAAAAACATCTTCGCCGAATCAAACGGTGGCGGAAAGGAGAGCAAGGACTACTTCTACTACGGCTTGGCCCTCGATGTGACCTACACCTACAACGAACAGGTGAGCTTTTTCGCGGGAATGCGCTTTTCCGGCAATGCGGCAGACCTAAGCGCCTGGCCCAACGACGTTGTCGGTGAAAAATCACACAGAGATTTGTTCTGGTTCGCCAGCGCCATAGAGTTTAGCTTCTAAATCTCGCCAACGCCATTCGCGCCCATCGCGCCATTTCGGTGGGCAGCTTTTTCCGCCGACGCCGCTGCGCCGGCGTTTTTTTGCATCTCGGAGCCGTGAGCTCAAAAAATCCGTCCGCCCGTCGGAGAGAACTGGCCACAAAAACGCCATGGGAATTTCCGCCGGGATCATTGGCGAGGTGATGTTTTCGCCAAAACTTTACCTTTCCTATGACTTTACCCGCGAGGACTTTAATACGGTCCTGAGCGCCTCATAGACCTATGACCTTGGCGCCGTCGGACTCAAGAAATCAGTCCGGCAACATCGGAGAGAACTGGCGCGGCCGACGGTGGGGCATAAGCCGGATTCTGTTCGGCGTTTCCGCCGTGCGTCCATTCATCTAGCCTCCACGGAGGAGACTCCGGCGCCAATGTCGCCGGTGCGGCATACCCGAAGCCTTTGGACGGGCCGTCCGGCTCCCTATTTTGCCTTGCATCGGACTGGGCTTGCAGTGCCGCCGCGATCACTCGTCGGCGCGGTGGGCTCTTACCCCACCATTTCACCCTTACCGGCCTGAGCCGGCGGTTTACTTTCTGTTGCGCTATCCGTCGAAGCGCATCGCCACGCTTCTCCCCGGCTTTCACCGGGAGTCCTGCCCTACGATGTCCGGACTTTCCTCCCGCAAAATTTCTAAGCGAGCGGACGCCCTGCCCCACGTTTTTGGAAACGGAAATTTTTTACGCTGTCAACGGCTTTGTTCCGCGCGATTGCACATTCGCCGAGCGGATCCGGTGGTGAGGGGGGGATTCGAACCCACGAAGAGTAAACTCGACAGATTTACAGTCTGCACCCTTTAGCCACTTGGATACCTCACCGAAAGCACGTTCAGGCTGAAAATCTTACGCCAACCTGCGGCAATGGCGGGATGGACGGGACTCGAACCCGCGACCTTCGGCGTGACAAGCCGACGTTCTAGCCAACTGAACTACCACCCCAGCCGAGCTGAACTTTGGTGGCGATGGCCAGCGGCTAGTCAAGGGAATTTTGGCAAAAATTCCGCCTCCGCCAAGCGCTCAGCTTGGCGCCAATCCTTGACTTTTCCAGTGCAGCGGAGCGCTGCGGCGCATGGGAAGCCCGTAGCGGCGCTGAACAGCAAAGCGCAATTTTCGGCCTTCCTCTCCATCGCAATTGGCCATCACGATTTCATCGACAAAATTTCCATTAACCAACTCCGTAAGCGCGGCGAAATGATCGGTGCGGTCCCCAACGGGAATTGTGGCTACGTGCATCGGTTGCCCATTTTGTCGCGCAACGGACACCTCCAATCCTTTGCCGCCGTATGCTATGCCCATCGTAATCGGCACATAGGCTCCCTCCTCCTTTTCCGTCACAATGCGAATGCGGCGTAATTTTTGGTCGGCGCCGATGACGCACAGGTAGATCTGGTGAGAGATTTCAGCAAAAAACAATCCATCCCTGGTTGCCTGCAATTGCCCAATGCCCCGCGACGGATTTGCCGATTTAATGTCGTCGCCAAGTAGGCGCAAAATTATGTCCAGGTACACCCGGAAGCCGAGGGAGCCGTGGCGCAGCATGAAGTTCTCAAAAAACTGGCTCGGATTCACCATGCAGAGGACCTCTTCCCTGTAGACGCTCGCCAAATCCGTACCGGAAACCAGACCGCCGAAGCCTTCTGCGGAAGGTATGACGAAGCGCGCCTTTGGCAAAAGGTTGTAGCCATCCCTTATGCGATCTCCATTTCTCTCCTGCATTCGGCCGAGAACGCGCTCCAATTGCTCCTGCAGCTTCTCCGCCTTGGCTTTGTCGCCCAGTATGGCGGCCAACAATTTTTTTGTCCGCGCGTAGCGCTTCCGGCTAAATTCGTCCTCCTTTTTTTTAAGCCGCTCAAGCTGCTTTTCGGCCGCAGCTGCCTGGGCGCCATAGGTCTCTCCGTCCATCTTCGCCATTTCTTTGGCGTAATTCAGTAGATTATGCTGCTCAGCCGCAGACCTGGATCGCCCCATGGCGCCCCTCATGATCCAGCGAAGGTGGGGCGGAAAATCGGAAAGTCTGCTCTCCTGTTTGGCAAAGCGCGACAGCTTCTTCTGCTGGCCAGCTTTCGCCCCATCGCCGCGCCGTCCCGCCTTTTCGGCGGAGGAGCCGCCATCTTCCGCCCATTGGCCGTCCCCAATGGGCGCGGCGTCATCGCCGTCGCCGCCGTCCAGCTGGCCAACGGAATTCCACCCAAAATCGCCACCGTCGCCGCCATCATCTCCTTCGCCAACAACTTCGCTCCCGCTAAAATCTTCGTCGGCACCGCCGTCCCCGCCAACGGCGTCACCGGCAGCCCCTTTCGCCGCGGCGCCCTGCTGTCGCCAAAAGATTTTGCGCAGTTGCCTGGCGAAGCCCACGTAGACGTTTGCGCCGCTGCCGTCCGGATGGAGAATTTGCGCAAAAGATCTGGCCACATTCACCTTCCTTTTCTCCGCGGCCACGTCAGCGCCACGCGCTTCCGACGACATCCGCCGCCCGCCGTCTCCCTTGTTCCTGTCGTCAACGGCGCGGGCCATCGCTTCCCCGGCAGCCTTGCCAAATGCGGCGATGACCGAGGCGGCGCTCGGCGCCGGCGTAAACGGAATGGAATCCTGCTTTAGGGGACCGGAAGAAGCCGCCATGGCCACCAGCTTCTGCTGCACCATCCTCTCGGTTCTTTTGATTTCGTCGTCCACGGATCAGCCATGGTGCACAAAAAAAGGCGGTTGGGCGAGAAATATCAGCTAGCCGCAGCGCCCTGGTCCGGTGGAACCGGCTGCAAAATATTTTCATCGCCGTCCGCGGGCGACTCTCCGCCGCATCCAGAGGCGGTTGGCCACACCCATGCTGCCGCCTCTTGGTGCCCACCAATCCCACAAAAATACATGCATTCCCCTATCCGCTGCTTGATGAACTTCACGCCGTCCGAGCCTTTGCTCGCAACCACTCGGCCGGCAAACTCGCCCTCCAGTCGCTGCGGCGAAGCGTCCAACCGTTCTTCTCCTTCGCCACTGTCGACTGGCGCCGCGGCCAAAGGATGAATCGCATGCTCAATACGTTTCGCCGTCGCAACAAGCGCCGCGTAGATGTCGCCTATGACATCGCGAAATTTTTCATCGGTTAGCAATTCAACTTCTCCGCTAGCGCAGCGTTTGAAAAACGCTTTTTCAGCCGACCAACATTCGCCATCGCCACAATGCGGCGCAGGAAAATCCGCGAGATCGCTCTTGCCGACGGCAAGGGATACGTAAGGAACTGCGTTAACGTTTAGAATGCTATGTCGCACCAAATCCATAAGCGTGCTCTCCAGCGCACACAGCACTGCATATTGAAAATGCGCACCACTATTGCCATTGCCAAGCCGCAGGCAAATATCCACATCGCAACGGAGCGCGATGCGCTGAATTTGTTCAACCACATAGTTTGGCGCCGCCGTCTCGCCGCGCATATAGGAAGCCACTTCGGCTCTTCCCAGCAGAGAGAGAATTGCTTGGCTATGCCCGCCATCGCTCAGTAGATTGCGGCCGACGACATCAACCTCGACTACGGAAGACGCTTCCGCGACATCCGGAAGTGTGTCAACAAGCCGGACAAAGAGAGTCTCCGGCGAGGACTCTTGCTTTTTCGCCACGATGCGAGCATAGGCGCCGATTACGGTTCCGTCACACGTGTGCCGCATAGATTTGCCAAATATCGCTTCAAGCATTATGGGGCAAATTGGGTTGGCATACCCTAAAGGAGTGCGCCTGCCGACTCCATCAACAAATCCTCTG
>JAIRXB010000006.1 GCA_031268535.1 Puniceicoccales bacterium
TTCAAAAATGAGTTTTGCCGCTTTGGCCGAATGGGCCGGCGGTGTTTCCGATGGTGGCGACATCAACATCAAGAATGATATGACAAGCCTGTTCCGCCGCATCGGCATAGACGCCAACGCAAATTGCGGCCCCGCCATGCGCCTACTATTACATGCTACAAAGCGCCATGCAGCGGCAGCCGTCAATTTTCTCTACGGCGAAGAAGGCATCACCACTGCCGAACTCAACTTCGCAGATGGACAGCCGCAGCCGAACGACTTTCCGTCCACATGGAAAGGCGCCATGACCTTGTCGACGCTAAGCGAATGCATTGTTCGCAGGAAGGATCTGCACGAGTGGGGAGGAAAATCCGTTTGGGGCGCGCTCAGAATTGGGAAATATAGCGAAGAAGGCGCAGAGAGACTTCAGTGTTTGGGCGAATACAACGCCGCAAAGAAACGCTTTTTAGCGCCCCTAGAGAAAACAACGGTTATTTATCCGAAAAGGAATAGCCGCACAGCGGTGGCGCCAACATGAACAACTCCCCGTTGAAGTCGTTGGACGCCGGTGATTTACAGTGCCACGTCCCGCCATTGGAAACGGCAATGCGAATCGACCTTTTCCTTGCGCGCAATTTCCCAAATCGAAGCCGCCGGACAATTCAATCGGCCATCTCCGCTGGCTCAGTCTTCATCGGCGACCGCCGCGCAGAATCGGACTTCAGCGTCCGCGGCGGAGAAGTGCTGCGCATTGCGTGGCAAGGACAAAAATGCGGCGGCAATTTCAAGGAAACAAAACAGCGGGAAGGCGATTTGCGAATCCTCTACGAAGACGACCACGTCATAGGCGTCTACAAGCGGGCCGGCGAAGTTGTTCATCCGGCGGAAAATTTTTACGGCCCGTCGACGGTCTCCGCCGTTCTTCGCCACTGCGGCGGCAAGTTGTCAACTTGCGGAGAGGGGCATCGACCTGGCGTCGTGCATCGCCTCGACAGAGATACGACAGGAGTCCTGCTGTTCGCAAAAACAAATAGCGCCCACGAATCACTTGCCGGCCAATTTTTCAGCCGCGCCGTACGCAAAGGGTACGAAGCGTTGGCATGCGGAACTTTACGGAAGCTTTCCGGGATCGTGCGCGGCGCAATAGGCAGAGACAAGCGCCGCCGCACACGCATGGCCATCGTCCAAGGTGGCCGCGACGCAGAAACCGCCTGGAGTGCAAAATCAATTCCCGGAAAAGCATTTAGCCATTTCATGATCAATCCGCGCTCCGGGCGCATGCATCAAATTCGTGTCCACATGGCGTCCATCGGACATCCTGTTCTAGGCGATTGGACCTACGGATGCCCACCGCTGCCATTTCACGTGGAGCGCACGATGCTGCACGCGAAATACATAGTTTTTTCACATCCCCAAAGCGGCCTGTCGATTCGCGTCGAAGCGCCGCTGGCCGACGACATGGCTGATCTGCTAAACAATGGCGGCGGCGGCGACAAAATGAACAACTCCACAGTCGAAATCGTTGGACGCCGGTGATTTGCAGTGCCACGTTTCGCCATTGGAAGCGGAAATGCGAATCGACCTTTTCCTTGCGCGCAATTTCCCAAATCGAAGCCGTCGAACAATTCAATCGGCCATCTCCGCTGGCACAGTCTTCATCGGCGACCGCCGCGCAGAATCGGATTTTAGCGTCCGAGACGGAGAAGTGCTGCGCATTGGGTGGCAAGAACAAAAATGCGGCGGCAATTTTAGGGAAACAAAACGACGGGAAGGAGATTTGCGAATCCTCTACGAAGACGACCACGCCATAGTCGTCCACAAGCGGGCCGGCGAAGTTGTTCATCCGGCGGAAAATTTTTACGGCCCGTCGACTGTCTCCGCCGCCCATGGCGAATCTGCGAAATTGGGCGAAAAACGCGTCGACGGCCGGCAAAAAGTGTCCAATAAATTCATTCAATGGTCCGCAACCCAGCCAATTGGGAAATAGTAGGCAGGGAAAATATCCTCGTTGAACCGCCCATTTTTCACATAGAGAGACAGCGCTGCCGACAGGAGGAAAGCGGCAGGGAGGGAAACTTTTACGTTATTACATGCTCCGAGTGGGTCCACATCGTTCCCGTGACAACGGACGGAAAAATAGTTCTCGTGCGGCAATTTCGCTTTGGCTCGCGGCGCCTATCGCTAGAAACGCCTGGCGGCATAGTGGACGAAGGAGAAACGGCAGTTGACGCGGCCGAGCGGGAGCTGCTGGAAGAAACCGGCTATAGGGCCAAGGCGATGCGCCAACTTGCCGTGCTGCGCCCAAACCCAGCGATGCAAAACAACAGGCTACACCTATTCCTCGGGGAAGATTGCGAAAAGATTTGCGGCCAAAGACTTGACACATTTGAGGAAATTGCAGTTACCGCAGTCGATCCCGCAGTCGTCTACGGCAAAATAGCTAGCGGAGAAATAGATCACGCCCTTGCCGCCGTCTCTTTACTGCTGGCAAAGCCGGCCATCGATGACCGATTGGCAAAATTTTCAGGCGGCGGTGCCGCCCAAGACTAATTGGCTGTAAAAAACGCGTCGACTAGCCAAAAAATCACGCCATTGCTCTCAAAAGCCATGGGGGCGTTCGGAAAAATCTTTTCGCGCTTTTGGCAAAGGAGGAAGAGTCCGGCGTCACATCGCCGTCAATCTGCCAGTTGCCATGACGTGCGATCCCGCTTCCTGCCGAGCGATTTCAATTTTGACGAATCCATAACACTGCTGGCGGGACGCGGCCAATACCCAGTCATCTGCGCACGGCACATGGTCAAGTGCGGCGCAGCCTGTAGCCTGATTGCCTCCGAAGACAGCTCGCCCGAAGTGTGGGAGCTATTTCCGCCGCAGCGGCGCGCGCGCTTTAACCCCGGGCAAATTGGTAGACTGCTAAAAAAACTTAAAGAATTCGGTTCGCCATACGCAATCATGGCCGGCCAAATTGCGCCAAAACGCCTATTTCACGGGCTAAAATTCGACATGACGGCGCTGCGAATGCTGGCGCGCCTAAAGGAGAGAAATGCGGAAAGCATTTTTGGGGCCCTTGCTGCGGAGATCGAACGGCACGGCGTGCGCCTACTGGATGCGCGCTCATTCATGGACGACGATGTGGCCACAGCCGGCTTCATGACGTCGACGACATTTTCGCTGGAATCATTGGGGGACGGCATTCGCGTGGCGGGCGCCATTGCAGCCCTAAATGTCGGCCAAGGAATAGTTGTTCGCCGCGGAACCGTTCTTGCCGTAGAGGGTTTCGATGGAACGGACAAAATGCTACTGCGGTGCGGCGAGTTCCATACGAACAAAAAATGTTTCATTAAAACATCTAAACCTCGCCAGGATTTTAGGTTTGATGTTCCAATCGTCGGATTGGCTACTTTGGCAGCTATGGAGGCAGGAGGAATTCGCGCCATGGCGCTTGAATCGGAAAATACGATTTTACTTAACCGAATGGAACTTCTGGCGCAAGCGGACAGGCGATCAATCGGCATTTACGGCTATGTCGCCTAAAGTCGAAAATCACGTCATCATATTGGCCGCTGGCCGCGGAACTCGCTTTGGGGGCAGCATGCCGAAGCAATTTGTAGAGGTTAACGGCCGCCCACTGCTGCACTATTCCCTAAAAACGTTTTTGGACCATGGCGCCATAGACTCCGTCACGGTAGTTTTGCCGGAAGACTTCATTGACTTTCAGCTGCCACTGCACGGCAAACTGCGCCAACCGGTTGTGGGCGACGTGGAGCGTCACCGCTCCACCATTCGAGCGCTGCATTCCCTGGAAACTGGCGATAACGACCGCGTCCTCATCCACGATGCCGCAAGGCCTCTCGTGTCCGCTGAGCTGATATGGTCCGTCTGCGTCGCCCTGGACGGCGGCGCCGATTTGGTGGCGCCGGCCATCCCCATTGACGATGCCATCATTGACGTTCGCCACCTCTACGTGGTCGAGCGCGCCACCTACGCCGCCCTACAGACGCCGCAAGGGTTTCGCGTAAATTTGCTGCGGAACTCCATGGCCCGTTTTTTGGAAATGGATGGCGAGGACAGTTGGACGCCCACCTGCGAATTTGAAATTGTTCGCAACATAAACCAATCGGCAAAGGCGCAACTTCTGGATGGCTGCTTTCGCAACCATAAGGTAACCAGAGATTTCGACGCAATGCGGCTCCGGACAATTCTTCCTCCAGGAGAAAATGCCTAGATCCAGCTGCGCCGCAGCCGATCGAAAAATTTCGATTCAGTGCAATTCCACAACTTCTTCCATGGCAAATGCAAGCAGCAACAATTCAGCTTGGACCGCTAAACTTTGCTTGCTTTTCTTTAGGTGGAGCGTAAAATAGTGCATGGGTAGCGTTAATTCTTTCTCAGGTGGCGTAAGCACGCTTTTTACGGAACTTGGCATGGCGACATTCGTCCATGCCGATGACGCACGAGAGGCATATCAACTATTCCGCCAGAACAAATTAAGCTTCGGCGACTTCGTGTATCGCCTGATCTCCAATTTGCCATTTTTAGCCACAAAAAAAGCATTTATCGGGAAAGACAGCAATTTTACCATGGCCAAAATGCGCCTGATGACTGGACTCCTGTCAGCTAAAAATAAAGGCGACCGGACGTTGGATGGCGATAGAGCCGAAATTATAGCCTGCGCACTGGATTGCATGATGGAAATATGCCCAGCAGACAAAAAAGATAGCCTAAAGAAGTCTGTGCTAGCTGAAATTAGCAAAATCACAGTTACGGGCGGAAAACAACCAGATTTTCTCAAGTACTGCCTTAGCTGCGAAGATCAGCAAGCTAGGAAATTTGCGAAATATATGCTGCGCGAAAATTCAGCCTAAAGCCCCTCTAGCCTCACACCAACCATTCGCCGTCCATTCTTTCATTCGTAACCGCCGAGCACGGGGCTAATGGCGGCGAGTTTGTCGCCAGCTCCAAGATTTATGGACATCACGCCATGGGCGGCGCGCCACATTATGCGTATGTCCGCCACTTTCGCGCTAGCGGCATGGATTCGTCGCAATCGCGCACATTCAACGCAGCGCACACGGGCGTCTTCGTGCGCATGGCCGTGACGCCGACACCTCCGCGATGCTGGCTGCGGCAGTTGGAAAAAACCGACCGCTTTCCGGGCCAATTTTCAGTTGCTATGAGCAAAGTGGCCGAATTGTCGACGATTGCCAACATCTTCACTTCAGCGCCGCTGCGCAAAGTTATGTCGCGGACACCGCGCGTTGCTCCGCCATTGGCGAAGTCGTCGACCCGACGGCAAATTGACGAAGCTGTTCAAGACCACACTGGTCCGTAGCGCACATGGCATCTTCTACGAAGTGGAAGTTCCCAGCGCTGCCGATGGCGCTAGTGGCGGTAACATTGCCTTTTTATCCGGAGGAAAACGTTACGCCATTATAGTCGCCGGCGCCACCGCTGCTTTTCGCGAAGTGCGCACTGGCGGTGCGAAATATCCAGTTGGCGACGGAAATTCTGCCAAAAAAATCTCTATCGCGTAGCGGCACTTTTCCATTGGCGGTATGCTGCAATCGAGTCGAAAATATTCTTTTAGCGGCGGCCTAAGGAAAGATGTTCTGGACTGCCTAGTGGAAGTGGGCAGCCCTGCAGCTTTCCTGTCCGCCATTTCCATTGACAAACGGCGAAATGGCGCTAGGCATCATGGTTCCACGTATGTCAAGCGAAGCGACACCAATCACGAGGCTCCCAGCTGCGGTCGAATTCATGAACGCAGAAAGCATCGTCGATAGAGTTCGCACAAACGTCCTTTTCAACTACAAAGGCGAATTCGAAAATGTGCAGCCTCAAAAATGTTTTGATTGTCTGAAAACTGAAAGTGCAGCTGTCGCCTTTCGCATGAGTTTTTGGGGCAAAGCTGTATATGTCATAGTTCTTTTATTTACGCTCGGCCTAGCCAAAATTGTTTTTTCACTCTACTTTTTAACTGCAAATCGCAATAGCGCCCACATCGATTATTATCAAGGGAGGATTTTCGACGCCATACGCGCCGAAATGGCAACTGGGCGAGCTCAAGAGCTCATTCCGGCCGATCCCGACCGCACGCACAGACCGGCAAGGAGGTTCTCCAACAAAACAATCGGCCCAGCTAACGACAAGATGCCCGCGCCCGCGCCTGTGATGGAAATTGACGCCAATAGCGCCGCTGGCAATTCCATTGGCGGACCAGCACAAGTGGCGCCAAGGAATCAAGGCCAGGTCTCCGGTGGGCCACCACCACCAACGAATCCAATCCAAGCGTCAGCGCCAGCGTCGCCGAACCCAGTCCAAACCTCCGGAAATTTACCGCCAAATCCCAATGCGTTTGCCGCCGTCGCCGGGAGCGGATCGCCGACAACTTCCGGTGCGCCACCGACAGTTCCAACGGGAACTGCTTCGCCGACATCCTCCGCCAACGCAGCTGCAGCTCAGCCCCTAGGCGCGGGCGGCACGCAAACGCCAACACCACAAAATTCAGCACAGGCCACTGCCAATCCTCCAAATAGCGGAGTTGGTGGCTCCCAGCAACCAATCGTAGGCGGAGTAGCGCAGCCAGCTCCCGCCGCAATCGTTTCGCCGCAACCTCCTGCCGTCGCCGGGAGCGGATCGCCGCCAGCTTCCGGTGCGCCACCGATAGTTCCACCGGGACCCGTTTCGCCGCCGTCAATTCCGGCGGGAACAGCTTTGCCGACATCCTCCGCCAACGCGACTTCAGCTCAATCCCTAGGCACGGGCGACACGGCGCAAAATCCTGCAGCGCACTCCGCGACAAAAAGCGACCAAGTGGCTATTAGCCGGTCGCCATGGCCATTTCGTACGACTTGCAACTGGTGCGATCCATACCACCGAGCCGAATGTCAGCCACTCTACGATAGGTTCGTCGCCGAATACGAACACTCCATTGGCGACGAATCTTGGCAGATTCCGCCAACTGGAGATATATGCGCCTTTGATCAGCTTATTGCCGCCGATGACGCTCCAACGGGGAGAAAATGTTTTTCATTTTGCGATAATCGCATTCGAGGGGCCATCATTTCTGCGACTGGCAAATTGCAAAAATGCCCCGACGATATCTATGTGCAGAAAATATTGCGCGCACTCCTGCATCTTTACTACAACATTGACTCCATACGAACCTGTGCACTAGGCAGCGATGACCATTCCGATCTCTGCCCAACCAGGGCGAACGCGGCAATGACCTGCGCGTTCACGCTTGACCCATTTGCAGCGATGCCTTGCAGGTTGCCCCACGTTGCGCCAATTGTCGACTGGATTTTGCGCAATCGCCCGGCGGCGATGCTGCGCTACTTTAGGTGTGCTGCGAACAAACTCATAGGCGGGGAAACATTATCAGCGCTCAAGAGAAGTGGGCATGTATTAATCAAAGATTTGTTTTTGGACATACTGCCACACCACGGCAAGTTTCACGACCGTTGTGAGGCGCGCAACCTCAAATTCGCATCGGCCGAGAACGATATCATTTATCAGAATCCGTGCTGCGCAGTGATGAGCATCGCCGCGGCCGGACTGTTTATGCAGGCAGTGTGTTCCGGTAGTGCCACGGCAACATTTTCTGCGTGCGTAGATAGCCTAATCGCTAAGCACGCACCTGCTTTGCTCCAAAAGATTCCACGTCTCTCCTTCGCAGATAATCGCACCGTCGATGGCGCAACGTACACTCCATTCACGGCAGCTCCCATGGCAGACGCAGCAATTCGCAGGGAATTTCCCAAAAAAATTAACCGCGAAAGCCACCTTGACTTTGTTAGGTTAGTTTGCGGCGCGTTGGCCATTTCCCCAGGATGGCGTAACAAACTCGAGGAATTGCACAACGGAGATCTGCTTGCCTATCTTCCAGAGAAGCCAGGCGGCGGCTTGGCGACGCAGGAACTTAGCCATGGAAAACCTACCACCACTACTTCAGACCTTCCCTTTGCGGAGATTGCCGAGATGTTAAGCTCTATCGCTGCATCAGCAAAAGACACCGAAAGCGGCTTCTCGCAACCTTTCGCCAATGTCGTTGGACACATGATTAACAGTCTTGAAATCGGCATGCCGCTCCACGAGCGGGGGCGATCGATTTCCGCGAAAACAAAGACTGTTTCAGGCGAAACGGCCGGTGCTTTCGTTGGAGCCCTTCGCTCAGCAATCGGCGAAATTGTCACTGAGGAAAAAGAATTGATGGGCCAGTTCCAAACGGCATTGGCCTGCAGCGGAAATGGAACTATCTATAAAGTGGAAATTCGCCCCGTTGACGGTAGCGCTAGCGGCGGCGGCATTGTCGTTTTAGTCAAGGGAAAACGCTACACCATCGAGCCCGATGGCGCCGCTGCTAAATTTTTCGAAATATGGAGTGGCAGACCAAAAACTCCAGTTGACGATGACGATCCAATTAGAGAAATCTGCGACGGCAATACGACGCTCTTCTTTTACAGCTAGTCGCCAATCAAATACGTTGCGGGTGCCTAGGCCGCAGGGGTTTCGCGTAAATTTGCTGCGGAATTCCATGGTCCGTTTTTTTTGGAAATGGGTGGCGGAAACAGTTGAACGCCAACCTGCGAATTTGAAATTGCTCGCACCATAAATCAATCGGCAAATGCGCAACTTCTGGATGGCTGCTTTCGCAACCATAAGGCAACCGGAGATTTCGACGCAGCGGAGCTCCGGACAATTCTTCCTCCAGTTGGAAGTGCCTAGCTGTCTCAGTTTCGCATTGACAAACGTTGGAATGGCGCCATATGTTACGCATTCTTGGAATGAACAAAGCTGATGCCACTTCAAAACTTCCCTTTTGGGTCGCATTCGTGAAGGCAAACGCAATCAGCGCCGCTACCCACACGGACATTCTCGCCAAATACAATGGCGAGTTCGAGGGAATGCCGAAATGTCACTTCGCCGTTGCCCTACAAAGTAAAAACGCAGGCATAGCCTTTCGGGCGTCCTTTTTCGGAGATCTCGTATACATCCTAATTCTTTTGCTTACGCTCGGCCTTGCCCAAATTGTTTGCTCACTTTACTTTTTAATTGCAAATCGAAGCGGTGTCCATGGCGACTTCTTTCGGGAAAGCGTCGTCGAAATTTTGCGCGAAAAAAAAGCAAAATCAGCGCTAGAGATCGCTTCAGCCAACCCCAAGCGTGACGCCGTCATTCCGCCAGAGCAGCCCGAAGAGGAAAGCCAACCACCCCATGACCCGGCCGATGAGGAGACGGTTTATGTGCCGGTATGGAAAAGCGTTGCCTCTCCCGTTGGAGGGACGGCGGCAGCGACGCAAAATTCAGCCCAGACTTCTGGGAGCCAACCACCCATAGCACCACCGCAAACGTCGGCTGCCGCAAGCGCCCCAGGAAGTGGGACGCTGCCGACTTCAGGCGGCGCCGCGCCAAGTGTCCCAGCAGCTGCCGCCGCAGCGAATGCCGGCGGGGCACCATCCGGCCAAAGTGGAACTGGACTAGTAATGGTAATGGAACCCATGACCAAAGGGGAAGCAAAAAGACTTCCGCCGCTAGAATGGCCATACGGCACGACTTTCGACTGTGGCGATCCATACCATCGGGACGAATGCCAGGCCCTCTACGCGAAGTTCATTGGCGAATTTCAAGCCCATCACGCCCCTGGAGCTTACGCCATTGCAACGGACGAAAGCAACGAAAGCAATACATCCTGCTTTGGATGGCTTATTGATTGCAAAGTAACCACATTTAATGCGGAGCGCCCCCCTTTAGGAGAGTTCTATTTTCGCAAAGACCGCCTCCGCGGAGCCATCATTTCTACGGCCGGAAAATTGCGGCACAACCCAGAGGATTGTGATGCGCAAAAGATGTTGCGCACACTCCTGCTTCTTTACTACAATATTGATAGCGTACCTGTTCGCGCATTAGATGGACTTCACCATGCTGCTACCTGCTCAGCTACGATTAAGGACGTTACCGCGCGCGCAGAAACGGCGCTAAAATGCGCGTTCATGGGAATAAATCCATTTTCCGACGCCCAAAACGAATTGGGCCGCATTGCTGCGCAATTTGTCGCCTGGCTAATGCGCAATAATCCATCACTGCTATTGCCTCTGTTTAGGTGTGTTGAAGGCCGTCTTCCACAACTGCGATCAGGTGAGCAAGTGTCCGCATACGAGTTGCTGCCCAATTACATGCTCAGCGCATGTGGCAAATTAGGCGTCGCACACGCGGAAGATGTCGGTAGGGCGGAGGCGGTGATGCACACCGCCATAAACGCTCTATCAATGCATTCCGTATTTGGCCATAATAACACCAATATATCAACAGTACACCTTTTGATGCTACACAATGCTCTTCGGGGGGCAGATATCACCAACAGGGAAATGCTTCCATCTTTCGACTTCACCGGCGATCGCACCGTCATCGGCGGCACCTACAGTCCGCTAATAAATTTTCCTGGAGGAAAAAGCGAAAGATTTGACAGCAAAAATGCGCAAAGACTTGTTGAGGATGTCTGCCGCGCGTTGGATGACATTCCCACATGGCACTCCCTAGTCGATGACCCAAATGGTCGCTTTAGTTGTTTAGCCAACTACCGTCCAAAAGTTAGATGTACACGGAGGGCCGAAAAAATCGACGTGGCCTTGGTCACTGAAAAAGCAGACCTCGTAGAAATTGCCTCCGCGCTGCTCATGCTTTGTTGTTGTGCGACAAAGTACCGTAGCCGCCCAATTGCCGATTTCATCATCGACAGACTGTGCAGTTCGGTCACTGCCGGAGGCATGAAGCGACAAGAGAATAAAATCAAAGGGGCAACCCCAAGTGATTTCTTTGCGAAACTTAGAGGTGAACTTGAAAAAGTTAATAAAAATGGTATCGTTTCCGCATTGGCCTACAGCGGAAATGGCACCATCTATGAGGTGGAGATTCGCACTGCCGCCGACGGCCCCATCGCCATCGGTAACGAAATTATCATTTTAGCCGGGCAAAAACGCTACGCCATTGGAGTCGCCGGCGGCGCCGTTAATTTTTCCGAAGTGCTCAGTGACGGATCAAAAACTCCAGCTGGCGACACAGATCCCATTAGAAGAATCTGCGACGGCGAAACTACGCTTTTCTTCTAGGGATCCATAGCCAACCGGAAACGCGGTGGAAATTTTGTCGATCCACACAGCGCCGCCGGTTTCCGTCGCGGCGGATGTTTGGACGTTTCTTCTCGGCAAGCTAAAAGTTCATTGACTCCCCCCTCAGAATTCGGGAAAGCAGCCCACTGGCATTCCGTTCCTGCAGCGGCTTTTGTGGCAAGCGGCCGCACCTTTCACCGCCTACAGTGATCCTCTATTTGCACAAGCAAGCGACACGCGAGAAGCGTTCAGTTTTTTTCAGCAACATGAAGTGCATGCTTTCCAATTTGCCGGGCCTTAGCGCGAAGAAAGTTTTCATCGCAAAAGGAGGCACTTTCAAATGCGACAAAGCCAATCTAATTGATGGCCCCCTAGAGAGAAAAGACGTCGACGCCATAAAACCGCCAGGCAATGTCGGCGCAGAAGGCTGCCATGCGCACTGGATTGCATGATGGAAATATGCCCATCCGACAAAAAAGATAGCCCAAAGAAGTCGCTGCTAGATGAAGTTAGCAAAATCACCGTTAAGAACGAAAAACAACCAGACTTTCTCAAGTACTGCCTTAGCTGCGAAGATCAGCAAGCTAGGAAACTTGCGAAATATATGCTGCGCAAAAAACTAAACCTATCGGTCTCCTCTGGCCACACACATTCGCACCAATCACTAGCCGTCCACCCCCTCATTAGCCGCCGTCTAGCACGGGACTAATGGCGGCGAGTTTGTCTCCGGCTCCAAGGTTTACGGACCTCACGCCCTGGGTGACGCGCACCATTATGCCCATGTCCGCCACAGAAATGCGCACAGCCTCTGCCCTTTCCGCGTCAGCGACATGGCCATTCGTCCGCTTCAGCTCGCTGACCGCCTCCGCTCTGCCATTGGCGAAATGGTCGGCGGCGAATTGGCGAAGTTGTTCAAAGCCATACTGGTCAGCAACGGAAATGGCATCCTCTGCGAAGTGAAAATTCCCAACGCTGCCGGTGCCGCCAGTGGCGATGGCGTCACCGCCACTTTTCACGAAGTGGGCGCCAGCGGCGTAAAATCTACAGTTAATGGCGCCGATCCGACCAAAAAGATCTGCGGCAGCCAAACGGCGTTTCCCTAGCAGTTGACACAATGCACCGGCGCAGGTGCCGTAAGTTTTTGCCGCTCCGCATTTCGCCATGACTTTCTGCGGCATCCAATGGCTTGCGGCACCAACTCATTCGTCACCGTCTAGCACGGGACTAATGGCGGCAAGTTTGTCGCCGGCTCCAAGGTTTACGGACCTCACGCTCTGGGTGACGCGCCCCATTATGCGTACTTCTGTCACTTTTGCGCTAGCGGCATGAATTCGTCGCAGTCAAAACTTTGAACGCACGGCATGGCGGCAATGCCGCATCCGTGGATAGAGATCCATTTTCGACAACTTTGGCGCCGGGAAGCAAATTGGGCCATGCCGCTGCGCAATTTGTCAATTTGGCCATGCGCAATCATCCACCGTCGCTTGCGCATATGATTTCAGAAATTAGTCACAGTCTTTCGCGCGGCACCGCCAAATCGAACAGATTGCCGCCGGAAAACGCCCCTATGCTGTCTGGCTAATTCGCCAGAATCAAATGTGCGCCAGTCACACATGGTAGCTCTCCGCGGGAGGCAATGCATAGGTGCACTGCCAATCTGTTTGGCTCTTGCCTAACGCACTTTTGCCAATGGCCCGTTGCAGCTTCGCGAAAACATTAAAGATGCCTAAGTTTCTAATCCTGACCAAATTGCCACTTTCGATTTCACTTGCGATTGAGCCGTTGACGGCCGAACACAGCCAAAACCATAGCATTTGACGGCAATCCAAGCGAAATACTTGGCGCCGCAAATGCGGAGAAATTTACGAAATTTTCTGCGCCGCGTTGGCCATCAGCGCAAACTGCATTACGTGCGAAGTGGAAGTTCCAAGCTCTGCCGATGGCGCAAGCTGCAATGACGTTGTCATTTTATGCGAAGGAAAGCGCTACGCCAATGGCCCGGCGACGGCGCCACCGCCACCTTTCACGAAGTGGACGCCAGCGGCGTAAAATTTGCAGTTGTGGACGACGATCCGATCAAAAGATCTGTGGCAGTCAAATGGCGTATTCTACTGTCGCGCCAGCAGTTTACCAATGCGACCAGCGCCGGTGCCGTAAATTCTTGCCGCTCCGCACTTTGCCATGACTTTCGGCGGCATCCAATGGCTTGCGGCACCAACTCATTCGTCACCGTCTAGCACGGGGCTAATGGCGGCGAGTTTGTCTCCGGCTCCAAGATTTATGAGCCTCACCCCCTGGGTGGTGCGCCCTATTATGCGTATGTCAGCCACAGGAATGCGCACGGCCTGCCCCTTACGCGTTAGCAGCATGATTTCATCGCCATCGCGCACGTTCAGCGCAGCGCACACTGGCGTCTTCGTGCGCATGGCCGTGACGCCGACACCTCCGCGATGCTGGCTGCGGTAGTTGGCAAAAACCGACCGCTTCCCGAGCCCGTTTTCAGTTGCTATGAGCAAAGTAGCCGAATTGTCGACGATGGCCAACATTTTCACTTCATCGCCGCTGCGCAAAGTTATGCCGCGGACACCGCGCGTTGCCCTGCCCTGGATGCGCAGATCCGACTCGGGAAACTTTACGGACATGCCAAGTTTCGTAACGATTATGAGTTCATCCAGTCCGGAAGTCAGGTGCGCCGCAATGAGGCGGTCGCCTTCGTCAATTTTAATGCCTATGATGCCATCCTTGCGATAGTTCCTGTAGTCGCGGATTGCAGTTTTTTTGACGACTCCGAGGCGTGTGCACATGACTATGTTGCTGTCGCAGTCAAAACTTTGAACGCACAGCATGGCGGCAATGCGCTCGCCCTCTTGCATCTGCAGCAAATTCACCAGAGAGCGGCCCTTCGCCGTTCGCGCCGCTTCCGGAACGTCGTAGACCTTCTGCACGTAAATGCGGCCATTCTCCATGGCGAAAATGATGTAGTCGTGCGTCGAGGCGGAGAACATGTGCTCAATGGAATCGGACTCGCGCTGCCCAGCCCCTATGACACCCTTTCCGCCGCGACGCTGCGTGCTGTAAGCGTCTGCAGCTGTTCGCTTAATAAATCCTTCCTTCGTAACCGTGATGACGCAGCACTCCTTCGCTATGACGTCCTCGAGACGAAACTCACCTTCCGCTGGAATAATTTGCGTTTTCCTTTCGTCGCCATAGGCCCCGCGCAATTCCTTCAACTCGTTGCCCACGATTCCCATAAGTATTTTGGAATCCGCCAGAATGGCACCGTAGGAGTCGATGTGGCGCAGCAGCTCTTCGTACTCGCCGTCGATCTTTACGCGCTCCATGGCCGTTAGCTGATAGAGACGCAGCTCCAGAATCGCATCGGCCTGATTGCCGTCGATTTGGTAGTGGGCCAACAGTTCTTTTTTTGCCAACTCGCGGCTATGGGACGCCCTAATTATGCGCACGAAATCGTCCATGTTTTCCAGCGCCACGCGGAAACCCTCAAGCAGATGGGCACGCGCCATCGCCTTCCTGAGGCGAAATTTTGTGCGGCCGCTCACCACGTTGCGGCGGTGTTCGATAAAGAGCTCCAGCATCTCCTTGAGCGGCATCTGCTTTGGCCTCTTCCCGTCAAGAGCCAGCAGTATGACGCCGAATGACGTTTCCAGCGGAGTGTGAAGATATAGCTTGTTTATGGCCACCCTGGCCACTTCGCCGCGCTTTAGCTCCAAAACGATGCGCGTATTTTCATCGGACTCATCCCGTATTTCGGAAATTTCATCTATCACCTTGGCCGTAACCAATTCGGCAATCTTTTCCACGAGGCCGGCCCTGTTGACGGCGTATGGCAACTCCCATATCACCACCTGTTCGCGGTCGTTTTTCATCTCCTCAACGGAAACCCTGCCGCGCATTCGCACGATGCCGCGGCCGGTGGCCATGTATTTGCGAATGCCTTCATAGCCAATTATTTCGCCGCCAGTTGGAAAGTCGGGCCCGCGGACAATTTTTGCCAGCTCATCGCTTGAAAGGTGCGGATCCCCGATGATGGCGATGGCGGCGTCAATGATTTCTCCGGCGTTATGGGGCGGAATGTTAGTCGCCATGCCAACCGCAATTCCCGTTGAGCCGTTCAGCAGCAAATTCGGAATGGCGCATGGCAGCACGTCCGGCTCAACGGTGCTTTCCTTGTAGTTTGGAACAAAATTGACCGTATCTTCGTCCAAATCCCGCAAAAGTTCTTCGGAAAACTTTTCCAATTTGCACTCGGTGTAGCGGTATGCCGCCGCTGGATCTCCATCCAGTGAGCCGAAATTTCCCTGCGGCCTGATTAGCGGATAGCGCATCACCCACGATTGGGCCATGCGCACGAGGGCATCGTAGACGGACGAGTCGCCGTGTGGATGGTAGTTCTTTAGCACCTCGCCGATAACGCCAGCGCATTTGTCGAACGGCCTATTGTGGAGAAGCCCCTCGCGGAACATTGCGTATAGAATTCTTCTCTGCACCGGCTTAAGCCCATCGCGCACGTCCGGAAGGGCGCGACTCACAATCACGGACATTGAGTAATCCAGGTAGGCGCCGCGCATCACCTGCACGATGCTTGCGTCGCTGCAGCGTTCGCCCATGGCGCCATCGCCGCATGGACCGCAAGAATCCACAGCTCCACCACTTGACGACTCGCTGTCGCCGTTTTTATCGGATTCATCAACTGGCATTTTCCAAACCTCTAAACGTCTAAGTTGCTAACATTGAGCGCATTATCCTCGATAAAAGCGCGTCTTATTTCCACGTCTTCCCCCATCAGCATGGAAAAAGTTGCATCGGCCAGGGCGCCGTCGGCGATTGATACCCGAAGGAGATTGCGCAGTTTCGGATTCATCGTTGTCTCAAAAAGTTGCGACGGATTCATCTCGCCAAGACCTTTGTAGCGCTGTATGGCGAGCCCGCTGCGGCCATTCAGCCGCACCGCATCCAAGATGGACAGCACATCGCCAACCTTTACGCAAAAATCCTTGCCGTCCAACAGCTCATAATACGGAGTGCCTCCGAAGAAGTTTTCAATGGGGAAGCCGCATTCGTCCATCTCCACCAGTGTCGCCTCCATTGAATTGCCCTCAAAAATTTCGTGAACCGCTATGCGCTCGCGCCGAAGCGTGCCGCCAATTTCCACCTCACGGGTGACCGCTCCGCCTAGGCCGTCCTCGACAATGCCGCGATCAGCGTAAAATTCTGATCTGGCAACGTCGTCGGCAAGGAAGAAGAACGTCTCCTCATTGCCGACGCGAATTTTGGCCACGTACTGCGGCAATTTGCCACCCACAGCCCTTCGGCTCAGATAGCTGGAGATGGAGCAGCCGTGGCGGCGAAGGTTTAGGCCGAGGGACTCCAGTCGGCGTACGCATTCCACCAATTTTTTTAGCTGCTCACCGGAGTGTGTGAAGCCATCGGAAATGCGTCGAATGGCAAGGTCCTCCACGCCCAAATCCAGAAGAATGTCGTTCATTTCGGCATCATCTTTGACATAGCGCTCATGCTTCTTGCGCCGCATCCTATAGAGGGGCGGCTGGGCGATGTACACGTAGCCGCTGTCGATTAGGCCGCGCATTTGGCGGAAAAAGAAAGTTAGCAGCAGTGTGCGAATGTGCGCTCCGTCAACGTCCGCATCCGACATGATGATTATTTTGTGGTAGCGGCACTTTCCTATGTCGAAGGATGCCCCATCACCCGACTCTCCTACCCCGGTCCCGCAGGCCGTTATCATGGAGCGAATTTCTGCATTGCCGAGGACGCGATCTATGCGGGCCTTTTCCACATTTAGCACCTTCCCGCGCAGCGGCAGAATTGCCTGCGTCGCACGATTTCTTCCCTGCTTAGCCGAACCGCCGGCGGAATCTCCCTCCACTATGAAAAGTTCGCACTTGGCGGGATCCTTTTCGGAGCAGTCCGCCAATTTGCCCGGCAATCCGCCACCGACGAGAGCACTCTTGCGAACCGTCTCCCGCGCCTTCCGCGCCGCCTCCCTCGCCCTGGCAGCATTTACGCACTTCTCGATGATCTTTTTCCCGAGAGCCGGCGTAGTTTCCAGGGCATATTTTATGGAATCGCCGACAATTTTTTGGACAATGCCGTCCACCTCCCCGTTGGAGAGTTTTGTTTTTGTCTGCCCCTCGAAGCGAGGCTCCGGAACCTTGACGGAAACAATTGCCGTCAAGCCCTCCCTAACGTCGTCGCCGCTGATGGCCGGATCTTTGTCCTTTAGGAGATTATTCTGCTTGCCGTAGGCGTTTAGCGCCCGCGTCAGCGCAGTCCTAAAGCCGGACAGGTGTGTGCCACCCTCAACGTTATGGATGGAATTCGCATAGGCGTAGACCTGCTCTCCGTAGCCGTCATTGTACTGCATGGCGACGTCGACAGTAACGATTCCTCCGCAAGAACTTATGTCAGGCGCTTCTCCGCCAAAAACTATGGGGGCTCCGCCAATGGCCGTCTTCCCGGCGTTTAGAAAGCTGACATATTCGCCTATGCCATTTTCGAAACGAAAAACTTCCACCCTATCGCTGCGCTCGTCCGCGAGCGTGATGGAAATGCCAGGATTTAGGAACGCCAACTCCCTGAGACGTTTGGTTAGAATTTCCCAATTGAAATCTCGAGCCGCACGAAAGATTTCAGGATCCGGAAAAAATGTTATTTGGGTTCCGGTACCATGCGCATCGCCGACCGTGCGCAATTGCTCAACGACTTTGCCGTGAGAAAAGCGCATGCGGTATATTTTTCCAGCGCGTCGCACCTCCACCTCAAAGTGTTCCGCAAGAGCATTTACGCACTTAGCGCCGACGCCGTGGAGCCCGCCCGAAACGCGATAGGCGCCCTTGCCAAATTTTCCTCCGGCATGCAGGTTGGTTAAAACGAGCTCGAGCGCTGAAATTTTGTACTGCGGATGAATTTCAACCGGTATGCCGCGACCATCGTCGGCAACGGTGCAGGCCCCGTTTCCGTGGACAGTGACAGAGACATTTCGGCAGTAGCCAGCCAAAGCCTCGTCTATGCAGTTGTCAACGATTTCGAAAACGCAGTGGTGCAAACCGCGCTCACCGGTGTCGCCGATATACATGTCGGGACGACGGCGAACGCCCTCAAGTCCCTCTAGCTTTTGAATTTTATCGGCCGTATAGTCATCACCGCCGCCACCGGGCGTTCCAACAGCAATTTTTTCCGATTCCATGGCGATAGGATTTGCCCGCTCACCCTGCGGACATTGCCCTTTAGCGGAAGGGATTGGCGCGGTCAAGAGGCGAAATTGGCACTTTTTAGCGCGCAGGGAATGGTCAACGCAATTTTCTTTCAGCGCCGAAGGTAAATCAACCTACGCCGCAGAGTCTTGCCGTAGCCACCAAAATTGCGTCTTGCGGCACTTGCCCCATCGCCCCTAGGCAGCCTTTTGCCGTAAAAATGGCACGGAGGAGCGCAGTACCAATTCCGCCAATGGGACTTTTGGTGCCGCTGGTCGGCCTAATTCTCGGGCTGACGTCCGTCTACACCCTTCCGGCGGCGGCCGCTGTCCTTGCCGGCGCCATAGGATCCATTGCCTTTCGGCGCAGATGGAGAGACCTTTTTCTGCTGTGCGCCTTTGCCGCCTTCGGATGGCTGCGCGGCTCATGCGCAGCGGAAAAGAAAATCCCCTGGAAGTTCGTTGGCGCAGAATGCGAAATGGCAATGCGCATAGAACGCTGCACCGCAAGAAACTACGGGAGCTGGCGCCGCATAAATGGATTCGCAAAACTTGAAAAGATCGGAGATGGCGACGGGCAATTCGGCCAGTCAATCTACTACAACCTCCGCCTGGACAACGGCGTTGCCGTTCCGCTGCGGGGCCAGCTGCTGCTGGCGCGGGCGTCAATTCGTCCAACGGCCAAAGGGAAGGTGCCGTTCGAACGCTATCTTCGGGAAAGCGGAATCCAGTATCGGGTTGGGCGCGGAAAAGCGACGGCCGTGGAGAGCGGATCGGCCGTCGACGAATTTTTGGCGAAATTACTCAGCAAATGCGGTTCGGCGCTCGGACGTTCCATGGACGCCGACAGCAAGGCGAGCCACATCTACGGCGCCATGCTGCTGGGGAAGCGGGATGGACTGAGTGCGAGGGAAAAAAATTGCTATTCTCGCGCCGGAGTCGCCCACCTGTTTGCGATCAGCGGCCTCCACATAGGAATCATCGCAGCATTTTTAGCGGCCGCTACGGGCTGGACCTCCATGGCTCCGCCGTCGCTATTTGCGCTGCGAGCATTTCTGCTTTTGCTTTTCGTAGCCATGACAGGTTCGAGCCCGTCATCCATTCGGGCATTTTTGATGGTCTCGTCCATCTGGGCCGCACCGCTCTTCTTTCGCCGATCCCGTTCGCTGCAAGCCCTAGCCCTCGCCGCCATTCTAACGCTCTCCGCAAAACCGGCGGCCCTGCTGAATACTGGGTTCCAGTTTTCCTATGGCGTAGTATTTGCCATACTTACATACGGCATCCCACTGAGCAGGCAGCTGCGGAAGGCGCTTTTCCCGGAGCGGCAGCTATTCCAAAAGGAAGAGAGCCGCAGCCGTTTGCGCTCCATTGGGGCCAGCTGCGTTGACATGGTGGCAATTTCATTTTCGACAACCATACCGCTTATCCCGCTGTCGCTATACCATTTCCAGATATTTTCCATCGGAGGAATCCTACTAAATCCGTTGATCATCCCGGTCGCAGAAATAGCCATCCTGCTTGGATTCTGCTCCATCTGCTGCGGATTTTTCGGCATCTTCATCGGCTGCCATCTCCTAAATATTTTGGCCAAGCCATTTCTGTGGGTAATTGTCGCGCTCTGCGGCGCCGTCGGAAATGTGCCGTGGCTGCAATCGGGAAATTTCACACTGGGAACGGCTCAGCTGCTGCTGTGGATTTCCGTAATTTTCCTAACCCTTTCCCGCGCACTCCAAGACGGCGGAAAGTCTGCGTGGAGGTTAGTGGCCCCAGTTGCCGCAGCGATTTTGCCGCTGCCGCTTCTCTAGCGCTCCAGGAAGTTTTCTTTGGCCAGCAAAAACCGGCGCCGCAGTTGGCCGGCACAAATGTCGCAGCTGACAGTCCAATCGTCCAAACTGGATAGCGTTACGGCACAGCGCTCGCCGTCCCCGCATGGCCGCCCTAGCAACTCTATGGCGCCGGACTTGCTTTTCTTTGCGGCAAGCTCAATGCTCCCGCCCTCACCAAATGCGCCGCCGTTTTCTCGCACATATTTGGCAATGGCTGCGGTAATTTCGACAGACTGGGCTCTCAGTAAATTTATGGCCGCCGTTTCCCGGAAACGCAGCAGCGCCGCCCCCGCCAGCAAAAGTATCGGCGTGGCGATGGCGATGGCGGCGGCCACCTCAATGAGCGCAAATCCAAAAATCTTAGGGCGAAAAGACGTTGCCATTTTGCGAAATTTCCACGGAGCGCAGCAATTTTTTGCGCCCCAGCGAACGAATGACCAGGCGGAATTGGCCGCCAGCCATCTCCGAAGCACTCATCGACAGCCAGTTGCCAGGAAGTCCACCAAACGGTTTTGCTCCTGGAAGCGCACTTCCGTCCGGCACAGATGGCGGAACTATGGCGGCCAACCCATGCAGGCGCAGATGAAATCCGATCACCTGCTCAACATCTTCGCCCGCTTGGCGGATGAGCATCAGCTCGTCCGGCAACTCACCGTCGCCGCCGATAAGAAGGAGAAAGTTTTCGCCGCGGAATGCAATGTGGTCGCAAACGGCATTTAGGTAGCTGCGCAGCAGTGATTCTGCCATCCGAAAGTGACCGGCAGAGCTCGGCGGTTTAGCGGCCATTGCGCCAAACGCGACGGCGAGCGACAGCATGAGGAGCATTTCCACGAGCGTAAACGCCCTTCTGCCAACTGGGCCATTCATTGCCAGCTTCCAATGGCTTGTCCACCCCTAGCGCGCACGGACCAGACGGCAAATGGAGCAGTAACGCCATTTGGGGGGATAACTTGGCGCAGCGACGGCGGGAAATTATCCGGCGGAATTGCAAGTTTTCCGGCAGGCCGGCCGATGGCGTAAATTTCGCTGCCGCCGAAGGCGTCCACAAGGCGCCCATCGCCGTCAAAATCGGTTCCGCCAAAAGTATAAAAGCGCACATTATCGGGATTTAGGTCTCCACCGCCGCCATCTCCGTCAACCCCCTGTAGCGTTTGCACGAATTGGCCGATGGCACCATTTACGGCAATCGGCTTCCCGTCCGCTAGAAATTTTGGCGCAAATCCGTAGTGGGCAGTCCACTCCCCAAGGGCAACGGCAATGGAATGCAGCTGCAACCGCGTTCTGTACACCATGGCTCCGCTGCGCACGGCACCAATGGCCGGCAGCAAAATCCCCGCCAACATGCCGACTATGGCAATCACGGCCAACATTTCGACGAGCGTAAAGGCTGAATTTTTTTTCGGTTTCAACGTATTGGCGGTGGGCCCTGGTGGATTCGAACCGCCGACCAAAGGATTATGAGTCCTCTGCTCTAACCGCTGAGCTAAGGGCCCCAGCTCGACGAGAGCTATGGAGAGGTCTATCCAATGCAAGCCCATTTCTGCGCAAGATTTGGCCGCACGTCAGCGCAATGGCCTCCGCAAACTTGTTTCAACGGAAAACGCATAGCGACAATCTATTCAATACACTTCATTAGCTTTACCTAAAAATATGCGAATTCACCCATTGCCCTTTGACTGCCTCTTGACGAAGGCCACCAAGCGGCAGTGAAGGACAATAAATCAGCGCCATTCGTTCTTGTCGTTGACGGAGATGATGAACTCACCCAGGGAATAGTCCGCCATTTCGTCGATTCAGATTTTGCTGCTGTGGGCGCGTCAACGGCGCGGGAAGCCAATCGCATTCTAGCGGATCATTTCGTGAATTTACTAATACTTAACATGAGCATGCGCGGCAATTCCGGCATAGAATTTCTAGAGCGGCTGCAGCAAAATGGCCTCCACATACCGGCCATCTTCATAGCTGATCGCCATTCCCAAGTTGATCGCATTCGAGCCCTAGAAATAGGGGACGACATAATGCAAAAGCCCATAGTAATAAAAGAACTGGTTGCCCGAGCCAGGGCCGTCCTGCGCCGCGCCGAAACGTCCCGCGATTGGCACTTGACCGAAAACGTCACCCTCAACGATAAGCCATTTCCCTTTTGCGGCGCAACGGTCTATCCGAAAGATCTCCGCGTTGCGTTTCCGAACGGGACCGTGGCCGACGTCGGCAGAAAAGAGGTTGGCCTAATGGCGGCCTTCGCATCTACGGGAGACGTCATACTCTCGCGAAAGGATATCATTCACCGCGTGTGGGGGCTACACGCCAACATCCGCAGCAGATCGCTTGACCAATACGTGGTGCGCATACGGCAACTTTTCCGGAAAAATGGCTGCGAAGACATAAGTTTTTTGCGCACCATCCATTGCGTCGGCTACCTCTATACGCCGTCGACCGACTGCGACGGCGGCTCTTCCGCCCATTGCCGCGGCGACATCGCGCGAACCCAGCGGCGGCAGCAGCGTAGGGAAGTGGTAGGCGGATAAAAATTTTTCAAGTGCACGCCACACCTGGGCCGCACCCACTGAGTCGGCAGATCCATCCCCCATGCGCCGCTGGGACGCCAGCGCCTGCCGGTCAAGGCGGAAAATATCAACGAAATGGAGCAGCAGACCGGCATCCATGAGCTGTGAAATCCTCTGGGGCCCAAGAGATTCAATGTCCATGGCGTCCTTCGAGGCAAAATGTTGGATGCGGCGGAAATTTTGTGGGGGCAGTCGCAATTTAGGCAGCGGCAGGCAACCTCTCCGCCGATGCGAACCAAACTTCCGGAGCAGGTCGGGCATTTGTCCGGAAAAACGAACGGCGTCGCCCATGGCGGTCGCTTGGCGGGAACTGCCGCCACGATGGCGGGAATCACCTCTCCGGCGCGCTCAACGATGACGCTGTCGCCGATGCGCAGATCTTTTCTGGCAATGTCATCGCCGTTGTGCAGCGTAGCGGACCGCATGGTGGTGCCGCCGAGGCTCACTGGCCGGCAGATCCGCCACGGCGCTAGGACGCCGCTGCGGCCAACGCACAAATCCAGCGGCGGCAACGGCGCAGGGAAGTGATGGGCGGATAAAAATTTTTCAAATGCCCGCCGCTGCGGAGCCATCAACCCCAAGCCAGCCCATTAGCGTTCCTTCGTCGACCGTTGGGATGGAAAGCTTTTCCGCTTCGGCCACTTTGGAGCCCGGCGATTCACCGACCAGCAGCATATCAATTTTTTTCGAAAGCGACTTGCGCACAGTTCCGCCCCTCGCCGCGATGGCCTCCCCAATGGCGTCTCTGGCCATTGCGGCGAAGGTGCCGCTAATGGCGAAAATTTTACCGGCAAATGGTCCGGCGACATCGCCCTTTGGCGCCGCTTCGCCATCGGCCATGGACAGGCCATACTCTGCCAGCTGGGCAATTAGGCGGCGACTGTGGCCGTCCGAGAAAAATTTAACTGCGCTGGCCGCAACAACCTCCCCTATGCCGCCGCAAAGTTGCAACTGTTCGCCGGAAAGATCCATGAGTTTTTCCATGGACGGCCATTTTCCCGCCAAAATCTTGGCCGTTTCGGCGCCAACGTGCGGAATGCCGAGGCCGTGAATTAGCCGCCAAAGTGGACGTTTTTTAGCCCCTTCGATTGCCCCTAAGAGTCGATCGGCAGATTTATCCCCCATGCGCCGCTGGGACGCCAGCGCCGACCGGTTTAGACGAAAAATATCAACGAAATGGAGCAGCATACCGGCATCCATGAGCTGCGAAATTCGCTGGGGCCCAAGAGATTCAATGTCCATGGCGTCCTTCGAGGCAAAATGTTGGATGCGGCGGAAAATTTGCGGAGGGCAGTCGCAATTTAGGCAGCGGCAAGCAACCTCTCCGCCGATGCGAACCAAACTTCCGGAGCAGGCCGGACATTTGTCCGGAAAAGTGAACGGCGTCGCCCATGGCGGCCGCTTGGCGTGAACAGCCGCCACGACGGCTGGAATCACCTCTCCGGCGCGCTCAACGATGACGCTGTCGCCAATGCGCAGATCTTTTCTGGCAATGTCGTCGCCGTTGTGCAGCGTAGCGGACCGTATGGTGGTGCCTCCGAGGCTCACGGGCCGCAGATCTGCCACTGGGGTTAGGACGCCGCTGCGGCCAACGCGCAGCGTAATGTTTTCCAGGATCGTTTCAGCCCTTTCCGGAGAAAATTTATAGGCCATGGCCCAGCGCGGGGCGGTTGCCTGCGCCCCCAGCAGAAGTCGCAGTGCTCGTCCATTAACCTTCACCACGGCTCCGTCCGTGTCGAACGGATAATCTCTGCGGCAACTCCCCAAATGCACAACGGCTCGCCACGTCTCTTCGGCGCCTCGGCATACGGTGTGGTCGTTTGTGGGAAAGCCGAGCGAACGAAGCGTGCACAGCACCTGGCTGTGCGTTTGAAATTGCCCATCGCCGCAACCAATGTCGTAGGCTATGAAGCGTAATCTTCTCTCCGCCGCCCTTTCGGGGTCCAGTAGCCGAAGGCTGCCGACCGCCAAATTGCGGGCGCTGGCAAATGGCTCAAGCCCCTCTTCGGCGCGCATTGCGTTTAGGCGAAGGAAATTTTCCCTGTCCACGTACACCTCTCCGCGCACCTCCACAGTCCCAGCCAATTGAATTTCCATGGGCAATTCGCCTATCGTTCTAACGTTTGCGCTGACGTCGTCGCCTTCGGCGCCATTCCCCCTCGTTAGGGCGTAGGCAAAACGGCCATCGCGGAATATAACTGCCATGGCGAGCCCGTCTATCTTCGGCTCGACGGCGAATTCCGTCTCGCCGCCGCTCACTTTTTCGACGCGGCCAATGAATTGGCGCAAATCCTCTTCGCAGTAGGTGTTATTGAGACTCAGCATGGGAGCCAAGTGGGGACGCCGAGTAAATTTATCCATCCTGTCATCGCCTACGGCCGGAACATGCAGTCGCCGCAGGGCTGGATATTTTTCCAGGAGGAACTCCATGCGTCGCCGCAGGCCATCGTACTCGCCATCCCCTATGGTTGGAGCGCCGTCCCTGTAGTAGCGGCGGTCGTGTTCGCCAATCGAATCGGCCAGCTCTGCAAATTCAATTTCCGCAGCCCTAGGGACAGTCGCCAAATTCCCGTGCTCCACGGAATGGAACATTCCGCCGCCGCCGCCCGTGGCAATGGCTTTCCGTCGGCGAAAAAATATTTCCCGGCACCACGATTTTTTGCGAAATTTGCTTGACCTTTGGCGCAGCAAAAGCATCCGCCTACACACCGTGTTAGGCCAACTAGGAACCCGCATAATAGAGCGCGGCAGAGATTTGTACGCCAACCCAACGGATACGCGCGCCAACGTACATGGCGCTCGACTGATAAGGCGTATCACAGTTCCCATATTTGGGATAAACGTTGAAGCTTGGCTTCTCGTTTACTTTTACCGCTTCGTAGACAGGCTAGACGGCACCGTACGCACAGCTGTCACAGCCGACATTGTATTTTCGCTTGGCCGTAGATCGTGCTTTTTTCAGATGCTTCCGGTCATTATGTTGGCATTCTAATGGGCAAAACGTCGCCGCACTGCGTTGGCAGTCCGAAGCGCAACTCCTAGCGCGCAACAATAAGAAATTAAAAAGCTTGACTTTTTTGCGAATTTTGTTTCAGAGCACGACTCCATGGCGAACGCTGCAGCCGCAACACATTCCATCATTCGGAATAGGACAGATTCAATGCGCAGTGAATTGTCCGCCAAATTTGGAGAAGAACCAACTCACAGCTACATGTCGGTGTGGACGATATGCCCTCTCCCATTCTTTGCCGTCCATCTTGTGACCTATTGCGCAGAACGCACAAATCCGGACAGACGGTTTGAGGGAGCGTTCGCGGTGATCGCCCTTCTATCCATCCCAATCCCCTATTGGCCCTATGCGCATTTGGCATGCACACTTAGGCCGCTACACCAAGTCAATGCTCCAACCAATCCGCCATGGTGAGTTTTCCGCTGTTGGCGCCTGCGCTGCCATTTGCCGTTGCAAAGATGCGCCGTTGCGCCTAGCACGGCAGTGGCCATGGGGGAGAGGGAATCGCTCATTTCCGCAATTGCTGCGTGCGGAAAATTTCCAGTTTTTGCCGGATTTGACGGCGCCATCGATCGCATTTACACCTTGGTGAAATCGGGAGATGGATCAGCCTCCGGACGCATCGGCACAATTGGCGAATTTGCGAAGATAATTGCCGCCGCCGCCGGCAAAAGCACAAATGTGGAGCGTCTTTTGACGGAAGAGCGCTGCGGAGGTAATGCCGTGCTCTGCTCCCTCGCCATGGGATCGCTTGGCCAATTGCCCACAATTTTGGCAAATGTCGGCAAGCCGCCAGAGAAGGCCTTTGCGCCATTGGCCAAATGCGGCGCAACAACTTATCCCATAGGCGACTGCAATCGCACGGACGCCATCGAATTTTTCGATGGGAAAATTATGCTGACCGACTCCAAGCCGCTGCGGTCACTGACGTACGACTCCACATTGGCCGCCATCGGCGCCAATTCGCTTGGGCCGCTGCTGTCCTCCATGAAGGCCATCGCATTCACCAATTGGACCATGACGCCAGCGGGCACTGAAATTTTTGCCAAAATTCAACGGGACGACCTGCCATCGGTCCCGCGATCAGTGCCAATACTTTTCGACATTGCGGATCCGGCGAGACGCAGCGATGGCGAGCTGGAAGAGCTGCTAAACCTACTGGCAAAATTCGCACAAAGTCATCGCACGATTTTGAGCGTGAATGTGAAAGAATTCGAACGCATCTCCTCGGTGTCCCACGTTGCCGCGGGCGACGGAGGGAGCTTTCGCTGTGCAATGGAGGAATTGCGTAGCCGCTGGCCCATTGAATGGGTCGTGCATAGGGTCGACGGCGCGGAATGTTGCTGCCGCGACGGCTATTGCTGCGCGAAAGGATTCTTTACGGGAAATCCGCACACCACAACGGGCGGCGGCGATCACTTCAACGGTGGATTAATATTTGGCTTGCTGTGCGCACTGCCAATGCCATTGGCTCTTATGGTTGGCAACGCCGTTTCTGGGGCCTATGTGCGCAGCGGCCGATCGCCGAACCGCACCGAACTGGCGACCTTCATTGGGAATGGGGTGACGCAGTGAACCGCGGAATTTTCATCAGCTTCGAAGGCGGCGAAGGCGCAGGCAAATCTACGCAAATGGCGCTTCTGGAACGGCATCTGCGCTCGACGGGCGAGTCGGCGGTTGCGCTGCGGGAGCCGGGCGGCACGGAAATTGGCGAAGAAATTCGAAAGATACTCAAAGGCAACTCCTACGGAAGTCCTCCGACCGCAGAGGTTGAGTTGCTGCTGTTTTTGGCCAGCAGGGCGCAGCTGGTCCGCGAGCGCATTTTGCCGGCGCTGCGCGCGGGACATATTGTCCTATGCGACCGCTACGGCGACTCCACGGTGGCCTACCAGTGTGGCGGAAGAGGTCTTGGCGAGGAAGATGTGGAATTGCTGCACAAATTTGCCAACGGTGGCGCCGAACCAGATCTCACAGTGCTGCTGGACATCTCCCCGGAGGAGGGATTTCGCCGCATTCGCTCGCGCCGGAACGGGCTGGCGGACCGCATGGAGAAGGAGCCAATGGAATTTTTTCGGCGAGTCCGCGCCAGCTATGGGCGCATTGCTGCGAAAAATCCAGGCCGCGTACGCCTAGTGGACGCCTCGCTGCCGGAAAATGCAGTCCATGATGAAATTTGCTCGGCCGTCACCGATTACGTTGCGGCGTCTCGAACCGCCATAAATCGTTCCAGCAGTGGCGAAGCTAGCGAAAGCGTCCCCCATGCCGATCGCGCTGGGCGCTGAATCAGGTCGCCAACGAAAAGAGATCGAAGTCCAGGCTCTTTGGCCAGCGAAAGCAGAACTTTATCTTGGCACAGGGCGTAGCTGACGGCCACATCGATGGACAGCGCGCCCGCATCCCTGAGGCGCCCTATGGCGCCGCTCAGCGTCCGTCCGCTCACGATTTCGTCGTCAAAGACAAGCGCGCGACAGCCTTTTGGCGGCAATGGAGACTTTCCAGCCGGCAATTTCTTGTCGATGGCGAAGCATTCAACGGCAAGCAATTTGGCAAGTGCGGCGCAGTCCGACATCCTTCCAAGGTCAGGACTAACGACAGCGTCAATGGGCGGCGAAAAAGTTTTTGCGTGGGCGGCCCACAGCTCAATGGATGGCAGCTGCAACGCTTTCCCCCGCAGCGGCTCGATCGCCGCTGCGCTGTGCAGATCAAAAAACGCTATGCGCCTCGCAGGCAATGCCGCCAACTGGCGGCATTGGGCTCCTATGCAACTCCGCTCGTTCGACCTGCTGCATTCGCCGTAGGCCATGGCGATATCGGGCTCAGCGGCGCAAAATTCACCTATGGCCTCGGCGCAGTGGGCAATTTCAACGGTCCTCTGGGAAGGCAAATCGTCCCACCGGCGAGTTGCCCAAAGAATTGGCCGCGAAAAAACTGGCTGCGGCGGCACCGCTATGGAAAAATTCCCTCCGTGGAACTGTTTGCGCAGCAATGTGGCGCTGTGGATGTGTACGCCAAGTCCTTGTGGATGCAGGTTTCCGATGGCGAAGACCGTTGTTAGACTGAGCGCGGGCACAGCCACCCCCTAGAAGGGCTCCTTGAATTCGCCGCTAATTTTTTTCGCCAGCGCTTCGCCAATCTCAGCGCTAATGGCTCCAATTTTCCCATCCCCTATGGACCCATTGCCGATGGCGCCGACGGGCCGCAGCGTGAACAATTCGTCCAGAACAAAACATTCGGCCGCTCCGGAAATGTCACGCATCTTCGCTTGGCGCGTTGCGCACGGATGCTGAATCTCACATAGCAGCTCAGCGGCGATATCCCAAATGGCGCTTTTCTGAGAAAATTCCGGAGCCCAAACGCGCCCGTCGCTTACGGCGAATAACTCCCCTTCGCTGCACGCACCTACGGTCCCATCCGGCGAAAGCACTATGGCGCCATCGGCCCCCGAAAGCGCCTTCGCCATGGCCGTTTCGCCGCAGCTAATGCGTTGCCGTTCCTCAACAATCATTGCCGGAGAAAGCTTTGATCCATCTAGTGCCGCCAGCCGCAGCGGCTTCACGCCATCGTCGCCGTCGGAAATCTTTTCCGCTATTATGACCATTGATCCGCCATTTTTTCCATCGTCTCCATCGCCATTTGGAGCTGGGTTTCCAGCCGTTAGGATTAGTTCGAGCAGCGCCCCGTCACCGTCGAAACCGTTCATGTCGTAGGTGGCCGCCATGGCCTCCGCGACGTCGGCAATGCTCCAGCGGAAGTCCATGGGGATTTTTGCCGCAGCCTCCTTTAGCCACTCGAGGCGTCGGTTTAGTCGAAAAAATTTTCCTCCGCGGCAGATGAATCGTCCACGCAAACCGACGGAAAATCGAAAGCCTGCGTCCAGCACAGAAATGCGCGCATCGCCTTCCCCGTAGAGCGCTCCATCCACGTAAATTTTCACGGCCTAAGTCTATGGCATACCGCCTAGAAGAAAACAAAAAAACTCGAACGGAGATCCATTCCTAGTGGCCAAAAATCCACTTGGCGAGAAAGGTGGCGATCGCCAAAACCTTGTTCTCGCCATAGAGTTCCAGTTGATTTCCATTGCGCACGGAATGGACGATAGCGGCAGCTGCGGCGGCTCCGAAGAGCAAAGGGACGGCAATTTCTCCTACGGCGGCAACTACGCATTTGATGCCGGCTATGGACTTAGCGAAGAAACCGTTAGGTACATTTCTTCCGCCAAAGGGGAGCCGCCATGGCTGCTGCAATTTCGACTCGATTCCCTGGCAATTTTCGAGTCACTCCCCATGCCCCATTGGGCACCGCTCCAAAGGGACGACCTAGACTATGGAAGCATGCGCTATTACCTTGCAAAAGATCAGGTTGCACAGCGCAGCTGGGACGATGTGCCCGCCGAGGTGAAGAAGACTTTTGACCGCCTAGGCGTTCCCGAAAATGAGCGAAAATTTCTCGCCGGCGTCGAGGCGCAATTCGACAGCGAAATGGCCTATGCAAACTTGCGGGAAGAACTTTCCGCTCGGGGCGTCCTCTTCGTGAGCTCCTCGGAGGGACTTAGCCTGCACGAAGAAATTTTTCGCCCTCACTTTGGCTCACTGGTGCCGTCCTCCGACAACACATTTGCGGCGCTAAATGGAGCGGCCTTCAGCGGCGGAAGCTTCATATATGTCCCTCCCGGAGTGCACGTTACCCAGCCGTTGCAGGCCTATTTCCGCATCAACGCTGAGCAATTTGGGCAGTTCGAGCGTACGCTCATAGTGGTGGACGAAGATGCGGAATTGACCTACCTGGAAGGGTGCACTGCGCCGCGCTTCGAGACGGCCACGCTGCACGCAGCCGTCGTGGAAGTTATTGCGCTCAAAAACGCAAAAGTGCGCTACGTAACAGTGCAAAATTGGTCCAACAGCGTGCGCAATTTGGTCACAAAACGCGCCAAGGCATGCGAAAACGCCGAAATACGGTGGATCGACTGCAACATAGGATCGGCCGTGACAATGAAATACCCAGCCATCATCCTCGCCGGCGAGCACTCAAGCGGTGAGGTGCTGTCAATTTCAGTGGCAAAAGGCAAGCAGCGACAGGACACTGGAGCGCGCGCCATCCATTTGGCCTCCCACAGCAGCGCCCAGTTGATCTCTAAGTCGCTCTCCGCCAATGGAGGCGTGTCCACCTTCAGGGGCCACATTCACGTGGCGCCCGGCGCCGCCAATTGCCGCTGCCGCAGCCGCTGCGATGCGCTACTCATTGGCGATGAATCCTCTTCCAGCGCCATCCCAAAAATTGACTGCCGCGGAGCAAATGGCACCGTTGAGCACGAAGCATCGGTTTCGAAAATTTCGGAAGAGCAGCTTTTATATCTGCGCTCAAGAGGCTTAAGCGAAGCTGCCGCCATTAGCCTCACCGTAAACGGCTTCTTCGGAGACATCGTGCGGGAGTTTCCGATGGAATACGCAGTTGAACTCAAAAGGCTCATAGAGATGGAAATGGACGATTGCGGAGAGGCCCAATGAGTGCGGTTGACATAATTTCGATCCCGAAGACCGCTTTCATGGGCGTCGAAAACGGCAGCACCTTTGCAGTGGACAACTGCGCCGGGGACTGCGAAGGAGCTCTCATCGTGAGCGTTGGCTTAAGATCAACTTTTCGCTACTACGCCCATTTGCCGATGGGCAATGGAGCCATGACGTTTAGGCGCCACATTGAAATTTCACTGGACGCTCCTGGAGCGCGCGCCGAAATCTATGCGCTCCTAAATGGTGGCGTCGGCAGCAAAATTTCTCTTTCAATTTCATTGGCGCACAGGGCCATGGACAGCCATAGCGTCTGCGCCGTCAGATCGATTGGCGATGGCGATGGATCAATGGCGATCGAAGCGTCCGTCTACGTTGGAAAGCGCATGCCAAACTGTTCCAGCACAGTGCAGCTTAACAATTTGCAACTGTCCAGCCGCTGCCAATTGGTTGCGATACCTGCGCTGCACATAGACACCGCCAATTCCCGCTGCAGCCACGGCACAACGGTCGGCGGACTGGATCCTTCGCAGATTTTCTATCTGCGCTCCAGAGGCCTATCGGAGGAAAGCTCCAAATCGGCGCTCTGCGACGGCTTTTGCGAAGAGCTGCTGCGCAAGTTTCCCAAAAAAATGCACAAACACTAGGTGCGTCGCCGGAACCTTCCGCGAGCGTCGCCGCGCTTGGCCGTGGCGGCAGCGCTGGCCACTTCCGCCTTCTTCATTTTCTTCTGAATGAGCAGCTGTTGCCCAATTCCAACGCAATTTTGTACAGTCCAGTAGAGGACAAGACCGGCAGGAAAATTGTAGCAGAAAGCCGTGCAAATGATCGGCATGGCGAGAAACAGCCACCGTTGGCCGGCGCTTTGGGTCGGCATCGGCGTGTGTCGCATCTGGAGAAACATGCTGGCGCCCATCAGGAAAGGAAGCGGATTGATTGGCAATGCCCCAAATCGCGCCACCGTGTCCGCAGACGATAAATCGCCGATCCAGAGAAACTTAGCAAATCGCAGCTCCGATGCGGAACGCAGCATTGAATAGAGACCGAAAAAAATTGGAATTTGCACAAGCAGCGGCAGACAGCCGGCGGCCGGATTTACGCCATTCTCCCGGAAAAGTTTAAGCGTTTCCTCCTGGGATTTTTTTGGATTCGACCTATGGCGCCGCTGAATCTCCTTGAGCGGCTTTTGGATGCTCGCCATTTTTTTCGATGAGCGCGCCTGGGAATAGGCCAGTGGCCAGAGCAGCAATTTCACCGCAACGGTTAGCGCAATGATGGCCCACCCCCAATTTGGAACGGCCGCGTGAATTCCCAGCAGTGCGAACAGCAGCAGCTTGCCAAAAAATCCGAAAAAGCCAAACTCCATCACGCGTTCCCTATCGCCGCCGAGCCTGTCTAGGCGCATATATTCGAGCGGCCCAACGTAATAGGAAAAATCCACCGAAGACGCGCCGCCGCCGCTGACTAGGGGGATCGTTGCCGATCCGCCGAGCCCGCTGGCGCTCAGTTCGCCGATGTCAATTGGGTAGCATAGGGCGGCCGTGGCCGGCAGCGACGCCTTTAAAATTGCCGCAAAAAAATGATTTTTTATGGCAACCCACGCCATCGGCTGCGACCGCCCGATGGTTTCGCGCTTTTCCCGCCGCCACAGCCCAAAAAGTCCGTTACTCTTCGAAAAACTCCCCATCGGCGTGAAGTGCGTACGCTTGCCGTCGTAGCTGACAAATTTCAGATGATCGCAAACATTTCCATTCGTAGACGGCAGACTGCCCAGCGACAGCTCAACGGCTTCGGCGCCACCGCCGGCGACGATGGAAATTTTTTGGCGGAGGTCGTAGGGATCGCCGCCATCGTCCCCTCCGCAGAGGCAGTAGCTGCGCTCAACGGAGCCTCCATCCGGCAATTTGCCGCGAAGGAGCACACTGCGCGAAGTGCTTTCAACGGCGTCAAACGGAATTGTCGCCAAAGAAATTGCTCCGCTTTCACCGATGATTTGAGCCGTAAGTGCATCCTGCACGCTGTCATAGTCGTCAAAAATCCAAGGATCCGCGCTGCCTAGGCTAGCCGCGTAGCGCAGCATGGCGATGGAGCGGATCCCGCCGCCCGTCGGAGAAATCGCCACCCGCACAAAGTCATTCTCCAAAATCAGCGGCCGATCGTTCGATCTTGGTATCCTCTCCTTTGCCGCGCGCCTGGCGGCAGTTGGGTTTTGGGCGACTGCCACAATCTCCTCCGCCGCGGAGGTTGGCGCTGCGCATTTCCGCGATTCACCTAGCATTAGCACCGCCGCCAGAAGAAGCGATGAAATGCCGAGAAAAAGAAATTTTTTATCCATTGCGTTACTCCCTATCTAGGGAACTGGGTCGTAGCCACCCGAGGAAAATGGATGGCAGCGCATGATGCGTCGCCCTATGAACTTCATGGCCATGGCAGTCGGATGTCGCCGCAGGCACGCAGCCGCATAGGCCGAACATGTCGGCGAAAAGCGGCACCGAGCGTAGGGGCCAAAAATCACCACTTTAATCGGCGAAACGAATCCATAGGCTCGCAAAACCGCCAGCAGCACATGTTTCAGCGGCGATATCGCTCCACTCACGGCAAAATCTGCTTCTTTCACTGCTCCGTTTGCAAGCTTTTTGCGGAATCGGCGGCGAATCTTTCGTTCGACGGGCGCTGCGGCGCGCCACGTTCGCCCATTTGAGCCACAAGATGTTCATATTCGCCAGTTTCCGGATTAAAGAAGCAAAATGAAAACGTGGCAACCATAGCTTCCGATGGTATAACGGCGTAGCGAAATTCGACGGTGCCGCCATAGCCGAGTCTGTCCGTCGGCTCAAATATGGTCCTACTTTTGCGCTGCACGCGACCGCCATCTACGGAGAGTTCAGGAATTTGCAATTGGCCAAATGTGCCACTGCCGTTCACTGCAAATGAAATTTCGACGGTCCCACCTTCAAACTTGCGCAGGCGGCAGTCGCCCATCGCGAAAGTGCCTATGGCGCCGCAAAAGTCCGGCGGGCGACCAATTTTAGGCAGCTGCCCTACGGCAGAAAAATGGCGCTGCGAGTAAACCCTAAGCGGCACCCATCGCTCTTCGGCAAACATTTGCCCAAACATTTCCGCCGCCGATGCCATCCCCGTAAAATTTCCCCTTTCCTCACCGTCAAAGTTTAGGGAAAATGCCACATCGCAACTGCTGCCATCGCCGACGGTTAGCAGCGTGCGCCACCGCAACTCTTCGCAGTGCGGCTGCGCCAATTGGATAATTTTTTCCACCGGCACTTCGCAGCTGGAACCCACGTGAAATCCGCTGCCAATTTTTATTGGGATCTCGCCATTCAGGCGCACGCGCACGTTTGGCTCCACGGCCATGGAAATTTCAATGGGAAGCACCTGCCCGGCAAACATTTTTTCCGGGAAAGGTCCAACGGAAAGGCTCATGCGGCGGAGAGACTCCCTAAGCCTGCCTCCGCGAAATTCCGCATCGGCATCGGAAAGTACTGTCAATTGTGCGCTTGGCACGGCGACGACTTTGTCGTCGAGATAGATGGTCGCACCGTTAAGCGCGTAAATGCCAGTTTGTTGCGGGAATACGGCATAGGTGATTCTGGATAAATTGGAGCCGTCCTCGCCGATGCTGTGCGCCGTCCCCATGCGGCGCATGGGAAGACCGTCAACGGAAAACGGAACCACCTCCTCGGCCATGCGGCGGCAAGAGGCGTCCACAATCAGCTGCGCGTGGCCGCCAAGCGCGATTTCATTCGGTTCGAAGCGGGAACTGACTTCTGCACCTAGCGCGCCAGGCGCCACCCCAAAAACGATTGTGGCAAGTGCCCAAAAGCGCCGCAGCCGAAAGCCTTTCACCGCAAATGAAGCTGCCATCGCCCACGCCGGTGGCAACGCAAATTCTTTCGGCGCCGGCGGCGAAAGATCTGGCCTTCGGTGGGAAATTTTCCGAAAACGCTTCCGCTATGGAGCGGTCGCCATGGTTGGAAATGGGAAAAGAATATATTTCGTCGGCATAGGCGGAGTCGCCATGGGCAACGGCGCCATCTTGGCCAAAAGCATCGGCTGCGAGGTTTTCGGAAGCGACGGAAAGCTATACGCGCCAATGGATAGCCTTTTGAACTCCAACGGCATTGCCTATGCGGAAGAATTCAACGAAAAGAATATAGAAGAATTTCGGCCAGACTTGGTGGTCGTCGGCAATTGCATTGGCCGCGGAAATTGCGAAGCCGAATGGCTCATCGATTGCGGCAAATTCCCATTACTTTCGCTTCCGCAATTTCTCTTTGAAAATTTTTTCATCGGTCGCCATCGCATCGTTTTCTCCGGCACCCATGGGAAAACGACGAGCTGCGCAGCCTGCGCCAACTACATGCGGCAACAACTCGCCGTTCCCGTTGGATTTTTTGTTGGCGGATCGCCCATTGACTTTCCGGTTGGCGCAGAAATTGGAAAAGCGGATGCGCCATTTGCCATCGAGGGGGACGAATACGATTCTGCATTTTTTGACAAGCGCAGCAAATTTGTGCACTATGCTCCAAACACTGCCATAATTGGCGGCATAGAATTCGACCACTGGGACATTTTCCGTGACCTAGTTGACGTGGAGCGCGCCTTCAACCATATGGTGCGCACCGTGCCGCGTAGCGGTAGGATCTTCTACAATGGCGACTGCCCGAGCGCAAAAAAAATTGCCGCAGTGCCATGGGTCAGAAGTCATTCCGTCGGTCTAGGCGCCCATAATGAATTCCGCATCGTAGATTTGACGGTGAAAAACTCCGGAACCGAATGGCGCATCCTCCACGGCAAAGGCGAGACGGCCGTAAGCTGCAGCCTCTGCGGAGAATTTAATGGGCGCAACTGCACCATGGCAGTTTTAGCGGCACACCATTCCATCGGCAGAGCACTCCCCGATAGAGTAGATTTGCGAAGTTTTTCCGGAGTCAGAAGGAGGCAGAGTCTGCTGCGCAACGACGGCAAGTGCATCGTCTACGAAGATTTTGGCCACCACCCCAGCGCCGTTCGGGAGGTACTCTCCGCAATGCGCCTGCGGCATCCGCACTGCGAACTAATTGCCTGCTTCGAACCTGCATCGATCACTTCGGCGAGCGGCGTCCTGGCCGCCGACTTCGTTGGCGCATTTTCTCTGGCGGACCGCTGCTACTGGGCAACGGCCACTAGGCGGCAGGCCAATGGCGGCGATGGGGCGGCGGAAACTGTTGTGTCTGCCCTACGCAGCCGCGGCATAGACGCCGCAACCTTTGGCAACAACGGCCTTCTGCTGGACCGTCTTTTGGCCATAGTGTCGGCGCAGTCGAACCGGATGCCGCTAATTGTGCTATTTTCAAGCGGCGCCTTTCCGGTCGTGCTGCCCCACTGGAAGGGAAGCGGCGATGGAAGCCACTAAGACAACAGGCAAATCGCCATGGAGGCGGTTCCTCCTGGCATTTTTGTCGTCCGCCATACGCCTATGGTGGCGAACGCTATTCATACGAATTGATCCCGCCATCGGCCGCTTCACCGCCGAGAAGGGCCCATTTCTCGTCGCCCTCTGGCACCGCGACATTTTCTCCACGGGAGAAATTTACCACCGCATTGGCTGCGGAAGGAGAATGTTTGCCATGGTAAGCCCATCGGGTGACGGCGAGTGGCTAGCTGCGCTTTTCGAACGCATTGGAATCCATTCCCTGCGCGGTTCCAGCGGCCGCGGCGCCGCCCGCGTCTATGGCGCCGCGCTGAAATGCATCGGATCCGGCAACGACCTGGCAATCACCCCCGACGGACCGCGTGGACCGCGCTGCCGCTGCAAAGGTGGAATTGTGCGCATGGCGGTCGGCACAGCAACGCCCATAATGGCTCTTTCCGTAAAATACGGAGCCGCCTTCCGGCTGTCCACCTGGGACCGCATGCGCATTCCGCTGCCATTCTCAACGCTAACGGTCAGAGTGTCCTACGTTGAGCCGGCCACCTTGGCGTCGCTGGAAAGTCAGAGCGAACGGGAAAGCCTCATCGAGGGGACGCTACTGAGCCAAACCTAGCACAATTCAGCTAATCAGTCCCATAAGCAAATCTCGCGCAGCGGTCGCCATTCGGAAAAGGGCCGTTGCAGTGGCCTTGTGCGAATTTTTATGCGGATGGCACATGCGTGCAACCTTCCTGAATGCATCCCTAATCTTTTTTCATCCCGCGCATCTTCTTCGCATAGGCCAAGTAAACACACATACATCGGCAAATTTCTCCGCTAGTCGGCCACACTTTCGGCCTTTTCGAACGCACCATCGCGCCGGTCGGACCGACCACTCTCCCAGCAACAGGAAAGCGTCCTTATTGCGGAAAATCCAAGCTTTTTAAGCTTCTCTTCTGCGCGTAGCAAATCATTTTCGCGTGACCACTTCCCGATTAGGTGTGCGCTTAACTCCTTCCGCCGCTCAGAATTATCTGGGAGAAAAAACGCCTCGACAGTCCTCCCCGTCGAACTCGAATCAAAAACTACGTCAAGCGCATCTTTGCCGCTACGCAACCTTAGTAGTCCAATTGACGCATCATGAAGCCAAAGAAGCCGTATGTTATCTCCTAGGGTAAGCATAACAAGACTGCAATTGCAAACCACCACACGGCTAACGGTCGAAAGTTTGGATAAGTCAAACAAGTGCGGAACAGTGTTGCGCGGGTCACGGGACGTGGCCACGGAAATTGTTATTTCCGACAGGGCAAAAATAAACAGATCCCCTATGGGGATTCTTTTGAAGTTACTAAGCCCAATTGAAATATCGCACGTTCCGTCGCCGTTGACTGCTGTAATTGCGCCTTTACTTCTCGCAGCGCCGCCGAGCATATCTATTTTTCGCCCACATGCGCCGCCATCGCAAATGGCTCGCAAAACGAGAAAAACATAGGGATTGAGAGGATCGAGAAAACCACTGCGCAGGGAATCTCCATAGATCATATAAATTGCCGGCAAAACCGTCAGACCAAGACTGCAAATGGCAAAAAAGCAGTACAAAATGGTGCCGCAGCAGCTATTCCTTAGGCAAACCGCTCCGCCAATGGCCTCTGCCGCTTCGCCCTCTGACACATCGGCGCGATAAGCCACAGATGCAACTATTTGTGATCCGCAAAAAAAATCAAAAAATGCATCTTCGACACACAAACACCTTGATGCGGTGCACGGACGTAAACTCATGGGAGCCATATGGCTGAAGCTCTCCGAATGTAAAGCGCATTTCCAATTTCAGATGCCTCCTAGTGAACAAATCCATCTGGAAACGCCGCATCAATTCGGCGCGCAACCTATGCCGCCAATGGCAGCACATTCGCAATTTACGTAGCCATTGCCATTGCCCTCCGGCAACATACGCACGCCACTTGCCCATGCTGCCATTTTGCCCCAAATGGCATTGGCCTGTGTGGCAATCTTCTCCAATGTAATGGGGAACCATTGCCGTCGGCGCCGTGGCGCTTTTCGAAAAAATTATTACCTTTGGAGAGAACATTTTCTAGCCCCGATCCCGGGCGAATCATCGAGCGGTGCCCATTCCCAATCGCCCTCTGGCACCGTGACATTTTCTCCACTGGGTAAATTCACCACCGCATTGGCATCCATTCTTTGCGCGGCCACATCACAAGCCCGACCAAAATGCAGATTGCCGCCACTGGCCACTAGAACTGCCGCTGCTGCCATTCTCAACGCTAACGGTTAAAGTATCCTACATTGAGTCGGCCACCTTAGCGTCACTGGGAGGGAATCAGAGTGAACGGAAAAGCCTCTCATCGAAGGGACGCTACTGAGCCAAGCCTAGCACAATTATCAACCACGGCACGGCCTCTGGGAAGACCTCTCGCAGCAAAAGCCCGCCGCAATTGGGCATATAAGCCAACTTTATCAGGCTCGCCTATTTTTTATGGCCGAAATGCTTCCTGAGCAGGGCATTGGCGGCATTCAGCCGCTGAAACTTCTCCGTCGCTTCCGGTGTGTTACTATTTTTATCTGGATGCCACTTCAGCGCCTTTTCCTTAAAGGCGCGTTTCAACTTTTCCGAATCCATTGCATCCTCTTCCGATATGCCAATCACTTTGCACGCCTTATCTATTTCGTCCAGCGGCTGTGGCGCTGCACCTGGAAACCTGCCAAATCCGCCGGCGGAAGCCCCACGGGGAGCAGGATCCGGCTGTGGCCGACCGCGGTAACCAAAAAAACCACCATTCTGAAAGAAGTCATCCCACAACCCATCAGCACCGAAAAAGCCTGTGCCACCGGTTGCCTGTCGGCCGGCCGAAGAACCTCCTCCAAACGACTGGCCGCCGCCGACACCGCTTGAACTCGCTCCGCCGCCATGCGGATGGCCGGCGCCGCCGGCCGGTGGGATTCCGCTGCCACTGCCAGCTCCAGATGCAGATTGCCGCCATTGGCCATTAAAACCGCCGCCTCCGCCAGGATTCGCTCCGCCGCCGGCAGTTGGGGGAATCCAGCTGCCGCCACTTGCTCCAGATCCAAATTGCCGCCACTGGCCACTAGAGCTGCCTCCAACACCACCGAATGGACCAGCGCCTCGACTGCCGGATCCCTCGGAGCTATGTGCGCAACCTTCTTCCCGTTTTTTTGTCCGTTCGGCCCCGGACAGACATGTGGCGTTGTCTTCGAAGGGAAATCCTGACACTCTAAATCTTTCGCGCATTCTTCGCAGATCTTCTTCGCTGCTCCACACGCCACTGGCACGCACTCGTAACCCTCCTTGATTGTGCCGGTCTGTGCCGGTAACAATTCTGAAAACTTTATTATCTGAGGTAAACGAATCAAGATTGATATCCAGATATCCAGCTCCGCGCGAAGTCACGTCCAAACACTCGACTGACGCTCTTTTGAGAGTGATGTGGCGCACGTCTGCGCCAACAATAATAGTGCCAACGTCAGAACGAACCGTAATCTCGGTAACACCAGACAACGCCGACAGGTCAATGTCCTCCTGACGTTTGCAGGAAATTTCCACCGTGCGCATGCCGAGTTGGCTCAACTCCTCAATGGGGAACCCAATGCGCTCTCTTCCGCCAATTAGCACATCGCACGTCCCGCAGCGATGAATCGCAGTAATTACGCCGCAATCTGACGGCCCGCAGCTGCCGTCGGCAAGTGCCTTAGTCGCCCCTGTGTAGCCATTACGGACGGCCGACGCTACGGCAGCTACGTATGGATTCAGCCGCCCATTGTGGCCGGAAATGTCACCAATGTCAAAAAACATATACTTCAGCAGCAGCACCAGGCCAAAACTAGCAATAACTACGAAATAGTACAGCGCCTGGCCGAAAGCACTATTCCTTAGTGCAACACCCCCGCCGCAGACACGCGCAACATCATTCTTAGTTGCTTCGGTGCATCTAGCGACATACCTGACGATCTCTTTGCCGCAAAGATATTCGGCAAACGGAGAGCAAAAAGGCTCAGTAGTCATAGAGCTGCGCACAGAAAGCGCGTAGCAGCTCGACGAACTCATCATGATGTCCAAATGACAAAATCCGGCCGTCTGTCAAGTGCGTTTTACGTGGCAATTCGTTTTTCGGAAGCGCACTAGAGAACGAATCCGTCCGGCAGCGTCGCGCCCTTTGGGACGCAAACTATGCCATCAACGACAATGCATTCGCAATTTACGTAGCCATTACCCTTGCCCTCCGGCGATAGCCGTACGCCATTTCCTATGCGCACGTTTTTGTCCAAAATGGCATTGGCTATGTAGCAATTTTCTCCAATGCCGCAGGGCACATCGCCGCATCCATGGCGCCCGTCAAAAAAATCATTCCCCATGACGAGAACGTTTTCCAGTCGCGCCCCACGCCGAATCACGGAACATGGCCCAATGACGCAGCGATGCTGAGATGCGCCATCCATGGAGCAGCCGTCAGCCAACACGACCTGCTCCAGGGAGCAGCCGTTCACCTTTGATGCCGGCAGATAGCGCGGGGTTGTGAAAATGGGCCGCTCCCCATTAAAAAAATCAAAGGGCGGCACGATGTCCGTTAGGGCAATGTTGGCGTCAAAAAACGACCGGATGGTGCCTATGTCCTCCCAGTAGTCGTCAAAAAGATGCGCGTGGAGATTGACTCCGTCGCGCAATAGACGCGGAATAACCTCCTTGCCGAAATCGTTTTCGCTGCCGGAAAGTGCTTCCCGCAGAGCGCCAAAGCGAAATATGTAATCCCCCATCGAAGCCAGGCAGTGCGGATCATTTGGCGGAAGCGGCAACCCGTGCCGCCTCGCTATGGCCGGACTAATGTGGAGACGGCGGACTTCGGCTGCTCCGTTTGGCTTCTCGACGAAGCCCGTTATGCGCAGATTGCCGTCCAATTCGATGGCGCCAAAATTGCATATTTTCCACGAAGGCACCAATTTGGCCGCCACGGTCACGTCAGCTCCGCTCTCGAGGTGATCGTCCACCATGCGCATGAAATCCATGCGGTAGAGCTGGTCGCCCGCTAAAATTAGCACCAAATCATTATCGCCCAGAAGAAAATAGCTCAAATTCTTCCTTACGGCGTCCGCCGTCCCCTCGTACCAGGTTTGGTTTTGCCCGCAAACCAATTCTGCCGAAAGAACTTCGACAAATCCTCCGCCGAAGTGGTCGAAATTGTATGTGTCCCGCACGTGCCGATGGAGAGACCGCGTATGGTACTGCGTGAGAAGGTAAATGCGGTTAAACCCGGAATGTATGCAATTGCTGATGGCAATGTCCACAAGGCGATACTTTCCGCCGACCGGCACTGCCGGTTTGCAGCGCGTTTTTGTCAGCGGGAATAGCCGCTTGCCCTCTCCGCCACCCATTATGACGCACAGAACATTTGGCCGACTCACGGAGAAATTCTACTGAACACTTGAGTTTTTACAAATGCAAACGGAACGCTCACCCAAAACCCTCCGCCGCTTTCAGTTTCATTTCCCAAAAGAAAAAATTGTCCAGCACTGCCCATTGGCGACCATTTTGTCGCCATCAGCTTTGCCCAGACTGATTTGGACGATCCAGGCCGTCCATCAGAGCGCAGAGACGCAGCTCCTTTTCCTGGCCGCCGTCAAAACTAAAATGCAAGTCCGGAAAACGGCGGACTTCCATGGCGCCGCATAGCATATGGCGCAGTTTTTTCTTCTTGCCGCGCAGAAAGGCGAGACAGGCGGCAACGCTTTTTTCGTCAGGCGCCGAAAAAAATACGCGCGCATGGGAAAGATCCTCGTCCACCAGGACGCGCGTTACGGTTAGGAGCGTGCACTCGCTGCCAAAATTTCGCCGCAGAATCGATCCCAATTCCCGCTGAATGGCGGCTCCAAAGCGAAACCCTTTCCCCGGCACCGCCATGGCCCTACAGACTCGCCCTGATGCGGTTAACCTTATAGCACTCGATCACGTCTCCAACCGCATAGGATCCGTAGCCAGAAATTAGCACGCCGCATTCGTACCCTGCACGCACCTCGCCGACGTCAGTTTTTTCCCTCCGCAGCGATGAAATTTTGCCGTCAAATATTTGCTTACCTTCGCGCCACAGCCTGGCATTGCCATCCCGCAAAACCTTTCCGTCCGTAACCATGCAGCCGGCCACAATGCCCTTCGACAAAACAAACACCTTTCGCACCTGCGCTCCGCCCAATTTCTCCTCCTGCAGCTCCGGCTCGAGAAGGTCAGCCATGGCGTCGCGGATGCCGTCCAGGGCCATATAGATTACGTTGTATCGCAACATCACCACGCCGTGCTGCTTAAGGGCAGCTTGCACGCCATTTTCGGCCTTTACGCCAAAGGCCACGATGGTGGCGCCAACGGGCCTAGCGAAATCAACATCGCCGAGTGATACGGGACCAACGTCGGAACGTATTATCTCTAGGCCAATTTTATCCTGCGGCAAAGTCTCAAGACATGCGCAAAGGGCCTCAACCCTGCCGTGCACGTCGCCCTTCACTATGAGGCGCAATAGGCGTTTCTGCTTAGCGTCGATGGCGGCAAATAGAGCATTAAGACTGTCGCTGTCGGCGGCCTGGGAGCGCCTACGCTGCTGCGGCTGAGCCTTTTGGGGCGAGTCGTCTCCGCGGGACGCATTCGCGCAACACTCTTCCGCCATCTCGCGGGCAACTCTTTCGCTTTCGGCGTATGAAAACGTAGATCCCGCGTCTGGAGCGTGGTCCCAGCCGATAATTTTCACCGCTTTCGACGGAAGCGCCTCCTTCACCGGCCTGCCGCGGTCATCGACCATGGCGCGCACTTTGCAGCAATTTTCACCGCAAACTAGCGCGTCGCCAACTTTCAACGTACCCTGCACTATGATGGCCGATGCAGTTGGTCCGCGCCCCGTTTCGATTTGCGACTCCAGCACCGTTCCCTCCACGGGCCCATTGCGATCGGCCACAAGGGCAAGCATTTCCGCCTGAACAGCCACCAATTCGAGCAGCCTACTAACGCCGTCGCCGTTCAGCGCCGAAATGTCGCAGCACAGCGTTTCGCCACCCCACTCCTCTGGCGCTATGCCGCGCTGCTGCATCTGCTGCCGAACGCGTTCCCCATTCGCCCCCTTGGCGTCAATTTTATTGATGGCCACAACCACCGGAACCGATGCGCGCTGGAGAAATTTTAGCGCTTCGTCCGTTTGCGGCATAAAACCGTCATCCGCAGCAACAACCAAAATTGCCACGTCCGTAATGGTGGCTCCCCTTTCGCGCATTTTTGAGAAGGCAGCGTGTCCAGGCGTGTCAATGAAGGTTATGACTGAATCGTTTATGCTCACTTCATATGCGCCGATGTGCTGCGTTATGCCGCCGTCTTCTCCTGCGGCAACATTTGCCTGGCGAATGCGGTCCAGGAGCGTCGTCTTGCCGTGGTCAACGTGGCCAAGTACGCAAACGACCGGCGGACGCGCCTCCAGCACAGCTTCGCTTGCACTCTCTTTGGCGACAACCTCTCGCCGCACCGCTGTGGGGCGCTCCTGGCGAGCCTCAATGGCGATGGAAAGCTTTTCGCCGATGCGCTTAGCCAAAGCCTCGTCCACGAGATAATTCATGGAGGCAAATATGCCCAGCTGCATGAGTTCCGATATGAGCTGGAACGGCTTAAGTCCGACCTCCGGAGCAAACTCCCGTACGCACACGGGGAATTTTAGGCGCAGCACATTGTCGGCGCCGCGCTCTCCGCCAACTCGCTCCACATGTTGGGGCCGATTGGCCGCCATTGCTCCTCCGCTGGAGGCCATTGGATGTGGCGGCCTCGGTGGCGGCTTCGAAAACCCATTGCGCTGCGGCTGCCGTCCGCCGCTTTGCTGAAATTGCTGCCGAGCCGGAGCGCGGAAAGCCCCAGTCGATCCGTGGCGCCGCTCTGGACCCCTGTTAAATCCTGGAGAAAAGTGGCACCGCTCGCCGCTGCGCTCGGCAGGCGCTAGCGCCTTGCCGCCGGCCGGCTGTCCGTGAGGCTGCTGTCCGTGAGACTGCTGCGGACGCCCACCGGAAAAATGCCACTGTGACTGCTGGCCACCGCCACGCCTATCCTGGTTTCCTCCAAAATTTCCTCCGCCGAATTGGCGCCTGTCGTCCTGCGCCGGTCCTCGCTGCCAGTATCTTGGAGTGCCAAAACGGCCAGATGACTGCTGAAGTTTCTCGAGGGGAACCATGCGCCGCGGCTCCTGCGTCGCCTGCGGCTGCGCTCGGCAAAGAATTGGCATCACGGCACTTCTCTGCTCACTGGCGGGAGCCCTTTCGGCGTCGGTTAAGCTTTTTCCGCCGCAAAAGGCCACGGCGACAGCAGCACAGCCACCTCCGTCCAAAGATGACGGCTCAGCTGGCGATGGTCTTGGCAAATTCACAGCCAGCGCCGATCCAAATTCCCTCATGAGGTCTTCGGCATAGATGTCCGCCACAGAACTGGATGCGCTACTAACGTCAAATCCTTTGCGGCGCAGTATGTCGATCAACTCCCTGCTCTGAATGCCCAGCTTTTTGGCCAGCAAATATATGCGCGTACTCATTGTGTTAGTGGCTACCGGTGCGATTGCAATTTATCCGATTCGGCGGCCGCAGATCCGTCGCCGTCGCGATTTTTTTTGTATTTTTTGTAGGCGTCGACGGCGGCAACGGCATCGCGTACCTCAAGTCCGGCGTCCGCTAGGTCTGAAACCGTTACGCCATCAAGGGCTTCTGCGGTCGTTATGCCTACGGCGATAAGCCGAGAGGCGCAATCGGACGAAAGGCCGATGTTGGCGATGAGGGACTCCGCCGCCTTCTGCACGCTCATGTCGAATTTGGCCTGCCCGGAATTTGCCGTAGCTATGTCGAGACGCCAATTTAGCAGCTTTGAAGTTAGGCGCGCATTTTTGCCGCCGCGGCCGATCACTAGCGCAAGGTCACTCTCCGGCACTTCAAATCGAATTTGCTGGTTTGCGGCATCGGTGTGAATATTTTGCGGAATCGCTGGACGCAGTGCCTCGCAAAAAAATTTCAGTGGGTCGTCGGAGTAGGCTATAACGTCTATTTTTTCGCCGCCCAACTCCTTCGTGATGTTTTTTATGCGAATGCCATGGGACCCCACGCACGCGCCCACGGGATCGACTCGCGCGTCCCTGCTGCGCACCGCTATTTTCGTCCTGTAGCCGGCATCGCGAACGAGACGCACCACCTCGACAGTTCCGTCACCCAATTCCGGTATTTCCAACTGCAGCAGAGCGGCCACGAACTTCGAAGATGTGCGCGACAGGATTAGCATTGGGCCAAACCCTGACCCTCCGAGGCCAACCAATATGGCGCGCACGCCGTCGCCGACGCGAAATTCTTCGCCGGGGATAATATCGCGCTGCGCAAGCATTCCTTCGGTGCCCCCTACGCTCACAACAAAATCCGTCGTCTGCCCTCCGCCGGAAAATCGATTTTCCCGAACTTCGCGCCGCAAGATTGTGCCGCTTAAAATTTTGCCAATGTGCCGTTCGTACTGGCTCGTAACGCGGGCCCGCTCGTGCTCCCGCACGCTCTGGCCGATGGCGTGCCGAGCAGCCTGCGCCGCAATGCGGCCGAGAATGACAGGGTCAACCTCTCTCCTGATGACGTCGCCGAGCTTTGCGGCTGGGTTCTCCTCCCTGGCCCGCTGCACGTGGATTTCCTTATTGGTGTCGCTGACCGAATCGACGACCGCCAGTATGGTATAGGCCTTTAGGGCTCCGGTTTTTGGGTTTATGAATACCTCAAGCACCTGCTCCGCATTAACGCTCTTCTTTGCCGCCATGGCTATGGCCTCGGAAATTGCCTTAACCATCTCCGAGCGCGGGATGCCCTTTTCCTTTTCCATGTACTCTAGAACGGTCAAAATCTGCTGACTCATAGGCCTGGGCCGCCATTCACCTACGCCGCTTCCGCCAATTGTCAAGGCATGTTGCCCACATTTTAAAAAAATGCCACTCCCAGTTGGACGCTAGCCAAGTGGAACTCGCTCAAAGTGAAAAATTTGTTCCGCCACGTAGCGGCGCGGAGGAGAGAAAATTTCCACCACGTCGTAGCGCCAATGGGGTATTTCTCCGCAAAACTGCTCCACATAGGCCCCAACGGCCCGCCGCATCGCCCGTCGCTTGGAGTTGGAGGAGGCGGCGCCATAGCCGCCACACAGGCTCGGCAAGCTCCTCGTCTTAACCTCGACGAAAACCACCGTTCCACCGTCATTGGCAACTATGTCAATTTCCAAATGGCCGCAGCGCCAATTGCGCTGCACAATTAGCAGTCCCTTGGAGCGCAAATGTCGAACCGCAACCGATTCGCCCCAGCGGCCGCGATAAAGCGTCGATTGCGCCATGTCGCCAAACACCAAACGGAGACACACTAGTGCTGAATGGCCATCGCCAACAGTGCGCTTTTCGTCGCCCACGGGCGGCAGTACTGCTCCGGCAATCTGCCCATGGAATCGAGGGCAGCCCTTGCGCCATCCATTTGGCCGCTCTCAAATAGCAGCAGCGCCAAGAAATAATTGGCGGCCGCACGCACTGAAACGGGCTGCTCGAAGTCGTCGCAGAGGGAAGACAAAATTCTCCCGGCGGAAACGCCATCGCCACCTTTTGCGAACGATAGCGCTTCTGCGATGGACGCAACGCCATCCAAACGTGCCTTTTCCAGCGGCCCGCAGCGGCCATAGGCGTCCGCTGCCGCCAAATTGTCGCCCCCCTTCGCTGCGCCATTGGCCATGGAAAACGACGCCAAGGCGCCAATGGGAAGTGATCCATACCTGGAGACGAAATCGGCAAGCGCAAACGGTTTCGACTGCAGTGCGGTAAATTCTCGCTGCGCCCGGAGCAGGCGGAAATTGCGCCAGCCGTCCAAGGCATATTTGGCGGAAGCGGCTAGACATAGGATAAGCAGAACTCCCAAAATCTTCCTCCAGTGGGCGAACAGTAGTTGCGCGAGACTTGCGCCTGGCGGATTTTGCTTTTCTGAATTTTCCATTGACATCGTCAACTGAACGCTCCGTTTCCGAATTGTCAATGGATACTGAACATTGCATAAGCCGAGACGAGATAGATCTTGGGAAAATTGTTGGTCGCGGCGGAATTTTCGAGGGGTTTGCCGTTAGCATGCTTGATGAAATCGGCAGCACCCAAGATGAGGGATGGAAGTTGCTGCGCGGCGGCGAAAGCGGTGCAGTCGTCGTAGCCAACAGGCAATCCAACGGAAGGGGGCGCTGCGGAAGAAAATGGCACGGATGCGCCGGGAATGTCTACATGACCATAGCGCTAAGCAACCTAAATGGAGACACAGACCTCCAAGCGCTATCATTTCAAATGGCAGAAGGAGTATCAGCCATGTTTACTGAAAAATTTGGCGTCGCCGTGCATCCGAAAGCCCCGAACGACCTAATGCTGGGAGACGGGAAAATTGGCGGAATTTTAATTGAGTTTGCCGGCACTTCCGCCGCCATTGGCGTCGGCATCAATTTGATCGCCGACGATAGGCTGCAGAGCCAGTGCAGCCAGCAAGTTGGCTCCCTCGATGAGTTTAAATCGCTAAAGCGCGACGAAGTGATCTCCGCACTCTGCACGACCATCGGCGAAGTGCTGGCGCCATCCATAAGCGGCTAGCGATCTACCGCGTAGCCGGTTTCCCCGTTTCCCTTTCGGCGGAAGGCAGCACAGGTCGGCCCGGCAAGCCATCTGCGCCAATTGGCGGAGATGGGCGCAGTGCCATTAAAGCCGTCACGGGTGCTTTCAACGGAAATTTGTGCGCATTTTGCCGGGTCATGCCTAAAGATGGCGGTCGAAATGCACGTTTGGATTACCGTTTGCGCCCAGAGCGAAGTCATCATGCGCGCTATTTTAATGTAGCAGCCCCTAAGCAAATCAATGGGCTCTCCCTTGCCGGCGTCTGGTCCACACGCCTGGATCACGATCGGCGGCTTGCCAACGGACTCCCCCTTCGACGCTGGCGGTTCGGGATGGGAAAATATGTCGCTGGGACTCAATCTAATGGCTTTGTCAAAGCCCTCGACATCTTCCCATTTGCCGTTTGGGAATTTTTGCGGGATAGCCAAATTGATTCCGGCGCCACCACTATTCACGGCCGGATTGGCGGCATTGACTAGACACTCAGTCCGTTCATCCGTTAGGGTTCCATGTTCTAGCGCAAACATATACACAGTTTGCCAAGATCCATCTTGGCACTCAAACTTCACTTCAACTTTGTGGCCGTCCGGCGCCGCATTGTATTTTGCCCGCATAGCGGAGACGCACGAACTTGCATAGGTTTCATATTCGGCTCCGCCTCTATCTATTACTTCATTTTTCAATTTTACAGCGTCGACGCTATGGTTGCGACGGCCACCAGATGTCACGGCGGCGCCAATGGCAACTTTGCGTTTTGAGGAGCCGCCGGCATCGGTCGATTCCGCCGCCCCCATTGGCCCAGCAGGCGGCAACTTGGACTGCGGCAACCTCGGCAATCCGCCGTACAGCCGACGATAGGAGTCGAAAAAGGATGGCCAATAGTCGCCCGCCGCAAAGCCCGCCGCCGCGCGCATCGGCAAACAAATTTACGTGGCACGCAGGCCACTAATGCTCGCAGCATAGGCGGACATAGATGCGTTACGATTGGAGTCTTTGCTATATATTGAAAACCACACATATATGGGCTTGCCAGCCGCAGGAAGTTTGGCGCAAGCGCCACTAAACCCGTCACGGGTGCTTTCAACGGAAATTTGTGCGCATTCTGCCGGGTCATGCCTATAGATGGCAGTCGAAATGCATGTTTGGATTATCGTTTGCGCCCCGAGCAAAACCATCGCGTGCGCTATTGCAGTGTAGCAGTGGACAAGCAGACCAATGGACTCTCCATTGCCGGCGTCTGGTCCAAGCGCCTGGAATATGAACGGCGGCTCTCCAGCCGGCGGTCCGCGATGGAGATATATGTCGCCGGGACTCAGCCTAACGGCCCTGTCAAAGCCCGCAACGTCTTCCCATTTGCCGTTTGGAAATTTTTTGGAAATAGCCAAATTGATTCCGGCGCAACCACTCTGCATGGACGGATTGGCGGCATTGACTAGACACTCAGTCCGTTCATCCGTTGGGGCGTCATGTTCTAGCACGAACATATACACAGTTTGCAAAGATCCATCTTGGCACTCAAACTTCACTTCAACTTTGTGGCCGTCCGGCGCCACATCGTATTTTGCCCGCATAGCGGCGGCGCACGAACTTGCATAGGCTTCATATTCGGCTCCGCCTCCATCTATTACTTCTTTCTTCAATTTTACAGCATCGACGCTATGGTCGCGACGGCCACCAGAGGTCGCGGCGGCGCCAATGGCAACTTTGCGTTTTGAGGGGTCACCAACCCCAGCCAACTCCGCCGACCCAACTGGCCCAGCTGGCGGCGACTTGAACGGCAACCTCGGCAATCCGCCGTACAGCCGACGATAGGAGTCGAAAAAGGATGGCCAATAGTCACTCACCGCAAAGCCGCCGCAAACGAAAATCACAGCCGCAAGAACTATTGCCACAGGGAAAAGCGCTACGTAGATTAAAAGCAATGTCCTGCAGGCGGCTAGCCTAGCCGTCGAAGGGGAATGGGCTACTAATTCCCCCAAAGGGGACTCCGAAGATTTATCGGAGCGCATTCCATCGGCTGAATGAATGGCGCCCATTGGGCCAATGCGATATGGCTTAGCGGAAATCAGTCAATGCTCTTTTGGCGACCCCTCAGCTGACATTGGCGCGGCGGAGGCAAAAACATCTCGCAGCTCTATACCTGCGCCCTTTTTGTGACGCAGCGATTGGCTGTGCGCAGGGCCACTTCGCCAACATTTGAAGCTGTAATTTTTGAAGCTCCGTCCGGCATTTCGGCGAAGCATCTCCTCCCAAATGTGCCTGGCGTCTGTATGCCAATTAGCGCGTAGGCCGCCACATCCATAGCGGTGCCAGCTCTGTCCTCCACATCTGTCGTCGCCAGCACATTTAGCACAAGTCCGGCATTTTTTGCAATTCGCTTCCTGCCAACGGTGCTCTGCATTACACTTCCCATCGGAAGAGGGTCAAAGCAATGCGCAGCAACTCCATATTTCAGGGCCAGATACTGCGCCACGGCTCCACCGGCCCCAAAGCCGGCCAGCATAAATTTGCTGCCGTCAATTCCAATGTTTGCGCACGCATTTAGCGCCATAACGAAGGCGGCCTCCAAAGGTCGGAGGCAGGCGGGCTCCGTAACTCCTGAAAATATCGCCAGCGCCTCAACGGTGGCGCGATCGCAGGACGGTGTAGCCGATTGAAATTCCACCATTGCCTTGGCGCGCTTTTTCATCTCCTCCGTAAGCTCGCGACCCAAAGCTTCATCACCTTTGCCGCGGCGCAAACTCTTCGCGTAGGCCTCAACTTTACTTTGGTCGCACTCCGAATACAGCTGCGCCAATTCCCTCCCAATTGGCCTTCCGGTTCCATCCATTATGGTCGGCATGAACACAACATTGCCGGCTACCTTGTCCACCATGATGACAAAGCATTCTCCGCTGGACGGATTGCGAAATGCAAAGGCATTTTCAGACGGCACTGTGGACGTGGAAATAAATCCGCATCTAGCCCTAAGCGTCTCGATTTGCCGCTTCGAAAAGAAATTTATATCGGCGGTTCCGCACGGGTAGAAGCGCTTCCCCATCAAACTGCAGCAATTGGCGGCGGCCGACATCTGCAGCAATTGCGCATCGCTGGGCGCTCCACCGGCGTAGGCGGGAATTTCTTCGATTTCCGTGGCCACGAGCTGGTAGCCATTGTTATCCCACAGTGTGCCCTGCTGGGAAACGGCAAACAGCACTTGGCCCAACCGCGCGGCCACCTGAGTCGCACTGAGAACGGTTCCCGTTGCGCCAGTGATGGCGGCAGCGTTTGCCACGTTGTAAGCCACCGCCATGATTGCGCACGCCACATTCAGGGCCTGATTGGCGGCAGTATTGGCGACGCCAATGGCCCCGGAAATGTCCAATGCCCCCTGAAGAATCACATTGTGAAGAACGCCGCCAACGGAAAACTTCGAATCTTCCGCCAGCATCGTTAGAGCCGTCACGGCTCTAGATATAATTCCGCGCGCACTTCCCTCCCCGGCCGCTATCTTCTTCTCCAATGCCGCCGCATTGCCGTCACGGCTTTCCGGTGGCACGATTGGAATGTGGGAGTGCTGGCAGAACCCACCGTAGATTTCGCTCACAATTTATTTTAGCGGCGAAAAGGCGTTTTCGCAATGGCAAATGCTAAATTTGTCCGCCATCGCCGCCAAATGGGCGCCGCAATTGATAGGATTTCGAGAATTGTTGGTGCGCAATTCGGCGGAATTTACTAAAAAACGCTTGACGGCCATCGGAAGGGGTCGCAGTTTCAGCCCCCTGTGGGGCGTCAAGGCAAAATTTACGCCCTGGAGGCCCTTGTAGCTCAGTTGGCAGAGCGCGTCCTTGGTAAGGACGAGGTCGGCGGTTCAAATCCGCTCGGGGGCTCCATCGGCCTCAGCGATATGAAAATAGGATAGAACCATGGCAAAGGAAAGTTTTCAGAGAAATAAGCCCCACGTCAATGTTGGAACGATTGGCCACGTGGACCATGGGAAGTCAACGCTTACGACTGCCATTCTTAAGGTGCAGTCCGATAAAGGGTTGGCCGAATTTAAGTCCTACGCCGACATCACAAAGGGCGGCACCGTTCGAGACGAGTCGAAAACAGTAACCATCGCCGTTTCGCACGTGGAGTACGAGAGCGACAAGCGCCACTACGCCCACGTCGACTGTCCGGGCCATGCCGATTTCGTCAAAAACATGATCACCGGCGCGGCCCAGATGGATGGCGCCATTTTGGTGGTCAGCGCCGCAGACGGCCCAATGCCGCAGACGAGGGAGCACATCCTGCTGGCCAGGCAGGTTGGCGTGCCGAAGATAGTGGTGTTTCTCAACAAAGTTGACCTGCTGGACGACCCAGAATTGCTCGAGCTCGTGGAAATGGAAATCCGCGACCTGCTGAATAAGTATGAATTTGACGGCGACAACATCACCGTCGTGCGCGGATCTGCGCTGGCGGCGCTGAATGGAAGCCCAGAAGGCGTTGCCGCCATTGGGGCACTCCTAAGCGCCATCGACAGCGACATTCCGGAGCCGCAGCGGGAAATTGACAAGCCCTTCCTAATGTCCGTCGAGGACGTATTCTCCATCACCGGCCGCGGAACAGTCGCCACCGGCAGAATCGAGCGCGGCATCGTGAAAGTGGGTGACGAAATTGAAATCGTTGGCCTCGGATCCACCGTGAGGAAGACGGTCATAACCGGCGTCGAAATGTTCAGAAAGTTGCTAGACCAGGGACAGGCCGGGGACAATGTCGGCGCCCTGCTGCGCGGCGTCGAAAAGGACCAGGTGGAGCGCGGACATGTGCTGGCTAAGCCCGGAACGATCAAACCGCACACGAAATTCAAAGCGGAAGTGTACGTGCTATCTAAGGACGAAGGTGGTCGCCATACGCCATTTTTTGACGGCTACCGGCCGCAATTTTACTTTCGCACAACCGATGTGACAGGCATAATAAAGCTTCCGGAAGGGACCGAGATGATGATGCCCGGCGACAATCTCGGCATAGAGGTTGAGCTGCAGAAGCCAATCGCCATGGAGAAAGGTCAGCGTTTCGCCATTCGCGAAGGCGGTCGAACTGTTGGCGCAGGTCGCGTCACCGACATCATCATCTAGCTGGCAAATCTGTTTCTGTCGCGGCGGTGCAAAAGTTTGTTTTCGCACGAAAATTTTCTTGCTTTGCCGTCACAGCTCCTATCAGTGAATAACCGCTGTTACTTTTGGAGGGGAATAGCTCAATTTGGCAGAGCAACGGTCTCCAAAACCGTAGGTTGGGGGTTCGATTCCCTCTTCCCCTGCCAGCCGTTTTGAAGGAAAGCTTTTGGTGATGAATGTGTTGTGTAAGACAGGTCGCTTTTTGTCGGAGACCGCTGACGAATTGAAGAAGACCAGTTGGCCGACTTTTGCAGAATTTAAAAGAGCCGTCGCCGTTGTGCTGATTGGCTCACTCTTCCTTGGCGCCTTTGTTAGCGCCGTAGACTTTTCGCTATTCCAGGCGTCAAATCTGCTAATTGACGTGGTCAGGTAGGAGGATGGCCGTCGCCATTCTACGTTACTATGGAAACTTGTGCAGCAACAGACGTTGAGGTGGAGGAGTCGGAGGCGACGCAGTTCCAATGCTACGCCATACAGGTGCTTTCGAACTGCGAAGCGAAGGTTAAGAAGTCGCTGCTGGCCCGCGCAAAAGTCTCGGCGGTTGACGGATGGATTGGCCGCGTGCTTTTCCCCGTGGAAATGCTGTGCGAAGTGCGCAACGGAAAGAAAGTTGTAAAGCAGCGAAAGCTCTATCCGGGATACCTTTTCGTTGAAATGGACCTATACGACGACAACGGCGACATGCGTCAGCAGCTGTGGCAGTTTATCATGGGAATTGATGGCATATCTGGATTTGTCGGCTCAGGGAAACGGCCGGCGCCGCTGAAGAGTGAGGACGTCGACAGAATTCGTGCCCAGGCGGAAATTAGAAAGAGCCCGGACGTCGTGAAGGCCGCATACGCAGCCGGCGACTTTGTGAAAATAACGGATGGGCCATTTTCTGGATCGAGCGGCGAAGTGGAAAGCGTCGACGAATCCGTCGGAACTTTGCGCGTATCCGTTGGCCTGTTCGGCAGAAAAACGCCAGTGGATTTGGAGTTTTGGCAAGTGTGTAAAGAGGAAGTTTAAAATGGCACCACCGAAGAAAAAAGTAGTAAAGCTAATAAAATTACAGCTGCCGGCCGGCGCCGCCAATCCGGCGCCTCCCGTCGGCCCAGCGCTCGGCGCTGCCGGCGTGAATATCATGGCTTTCTGCAAAGACTTTAATGGGAAAACCATGGAGCAGAGCGGATCCATAATTCCGGTGCTCATAGAGGTGTACGGCGACAAAACCTTCTCCTTCACCATGAAGTCGTCTCCGGCCTCCTGCCTTCTGAAGGCGGCGGCGGCGGTCAAGGGCGGGTCTGGTACGCCCAACAAAAACATCGTCGGCACGGTGACCAGGGGGCAGGTCGTCGACATCGCCAAGAAAAAGCTGGCAGACTTGAACGCCAACGACGTAGATGCCGCCGTGCGCATGATTGAAGGTACGGCGCGCAGCATGGGGATTGCCATAAAACAGTCCGGAGATGATTCTAATGAAGAAGAGAAGTAGGAGATATCGAAGCGCATTGGATGGCCAAAATTGCTCCGCCCCCCATCTGGATGGCGCGCTGCGCCTCCTGGTTGGTGCTGCGGCGGCGAAATTCGATGAGACACTGGAGCTGGCGCTACACCTTGGCGCCGATCCGAAGCAGGGAGATCAGATGGTGCGCGGAATCGTGCGGCTGCCGCACGGCAGCGGAAAACCCGTTCGCGTGCTGGTCTTTACGGAAGATGTGGATGTGGCCATCGGCGCCGGCGCCGACTACGCCGGACTCGGAGATATGATCGCCAAAGTGCGTGAGGGATGGTGCGACTTTGACGTGGCCATCGCAACCACCGCCGCCATGAAGGAAGTGCGCTCCGTCGCAAAAATTCTTGGGCCAAGAGGCCTAATGCCGAGCCCGAAGGCGGGCACCGTCTCCGATGACGTTGTCGCAGCCGTTCGCGAAGTGAAATCCGGCCGCTACGAGTTCAAAATGGACAAGACGGCCAATCTGTCGCTCATACTCGGCAAGCGCTCGTTTGGCGTGGAAAAATTGCGCGACAATGCACTGGCCGCCGCGGCGGAGATTGAGCGCGTCTGCCCACAATCGCTGAAGGGGCGCTACGTTTTATCGGCTACGCTGAGCTTTACGATGGGGCCGCCGGTGAAAATTGGATGGAAAGAGCTGCAGGCCGCCTAGGCTAGGCAAATGGGATCATTGCAATGCGCGAAGAAAAAAAGTATCTAGTGGCGGAGTTGGTTGAGCACCTCAACAAATCGGACTATATGTTCCTCGTCGCCTTCGATCGACTTAATGTGGCCGATGTGGCCGTCCTGCGGAAGAAACTGCGTGAGATGGGTGCGGAATACCATGTCGTAAAAAATTCCATATTGCGCCTAGCCGTGCTGGAGAAAAGTCTGCCGGAATTCGCAGCCGACGCGCTCCGCTCCGCGACGGCCATTGTGGTTGGCGGCAGCGACCCGTCCGGAGTGGCAAAGGCAATTTGCGAATTTGCCGGCGAAAGGGAATGGGCCGATAAATTGCGAATGAAGAGCGGAATCCTCGACGGTCGCCAGTTTGACGGAGACGGCTTGGTGGCGCTATCCAAATTGCCGCCCATCGGCGCCTTACGGGCGCAATTTCTCGCGCTGCTTCAGGCGGCGCCAAAAAATTTCCTTTTTGTGTGCAGCGCCGCAGCGCAAAGCTTTTTGCGTCTGCTGGTCGCCTACGGAAAGGGCAACAGCTAACCAACTACTTTGAATTGGCGTGGGAATAACTTCTTAAACGGCTCGTAACGATTGACTTGCCGCCAGGCGAATTCGGGAGGTGAATGATGACTCAGATTACAAAAGAACAGGTTATAGAGTGGCTTAGCGCCCAGTCGGTGGTCGACATTGCGGCGCTGGTGAAGGATTTGGAAGAGAAATGGGGCGTTAGCGCCGCCGTTCCCGTTGCAGCTGCCGCGGCGCCAGCCGCATCCGGCGGAGCTCCGGCCGAGGAAGAAAAGACGGAATTTAGCGTGGTAATTGTTTCCATTGGCGAATCAAAACTTAACGTCATCAAGGAGATACGCGCACTCACCGGACTAGGACTCATAGAGGCCAAAGCCGCCGCAGAGAGCACCCCGAAGGCAATCAAGGAGGGCATAACGAAGGCTGAAGCGGAGGAAGCGAAAAAGAGGCTGGAAGCCGTTGGAGCCAAAGTTGAGCTCAAATAGCGGCAAGCTGCCATTTTCGCTGTCGACGGCCGTGCGCATTCCGTCGCCAGTTCTCTAGGGCGCACGATTGGAATTGGGAAATAATATATGTCTGAACGCCTGTGCTTTGGGAAGTTGAAGGAGGCCGTTTCCACGCCAAACTTCATTGAGATACAGATCAGCTCCTTCAGGGAGTTCTTGCAGGCCGATGTGCCTCCCGCTCAAAGATTAAATGCCGGCCTGCAGAGTGCATTCATCGACTCTTTCCCCATCGAAAGCTACGACGGCCGCTGCAAACTGGAGTTTATATCCTATCGCCTGGCGGAGCCGAAATTCTCCGAAATGTTTTGCCTCAGGGAGGGAACGACTTACGGCATCGGCCTCTACGTGACTTTGCGCCTAACGGAAGAAATGGCCAGCCGCGAAGAGGAGGTGCTCTTCGGCGAAATCCCCATGATGACGGAGCGCGGTTCGTTCGTGATAAATGGCGCGGAGAGAGTTGTCGTCAGCCAACTCCATCGCACCTCCGGAGTCAGCTTCGAGGCTGGCGAGCACGCCAGCAGCAAAAAGCTCTTCACGGCACGCATAATCCCAGATCGCGGCACCTGGATCGAGATGCAGTTCGACCAATACGACCTCATCTATGTCTACCTTGATCGCCGCCGTCGTCGCCGTAAATTTTTGGCCACCACGCTGTTGAGGGCGCTCGGCTACGGCAGCGACATGGATTTGCTCAACTTGTTCTATGATGTGTCGCAGACGCCAATCGCTAAGTTGCTGGAGGCGGAAGACTTATCGAATTATTTGCTCGCCGACGACGTCATAGATGCACGCCAAGGAATCGTGCTGGCCCGCTCATACGAAATGCTTACGCGCACGGCGCTGCAAAATTTCATACAGGCAGGAATTGGTGAGCTGCGCCTGGCAAATATTGCGCCAGACAACGGATTGCTGATTCGCACCCTTAAGCGGGACACCACCAGAAATGTTGACGAAGCGCTCTACGAGATATATATGCGCCTCAGACCGGGAGAGCCGCCGACCGTTGCAAACGCACAGGCTTTGCTGAGGAGGCTGTTTCGCGACAGTCGCCGCTATGACCTTGGCCGCGTGGGCCGCTACAAATTAAACCAGCGCCTAGGCCTAAATCGCGACCTCGACGACCGCATCATTTCGACGGACGACATCGTCGCGACCATGAAGACCCTTTTCCAGATCAAGCTGGGAAAGCAGCCTCTGGACGACATTGACCACCTGGGCAACAGGCGCGTCCGCACCGTCGGCGAACTCTACACAAACCAATGTCGCGCAGGGCTTTCCCGCATGGAGCGCCACACCAGGGAATGCATGAGTCTCTACGACCAGAGCGTTGACTCCATAACTCCGCAAAAGTTGATCAACCCAAAGCTGTTTCTGACGACGGTGCGTGATTTTTTTGCCCGCAGTCAGCTGTCGCAGCTCATGGACCAAATTAATCCGCTGTCTGAGCTTGCCCACAAGCGGCGCATTTCGGCCCTCGGGCCCGGCGGCCTAAGTCGAGATCGCGCAGGGCTTGACGTTCGCGACGTACACCCATCCCACTACGCCCGCATTTGTCCGATTGAATCGCCGGAAGGGCCAAACATCGGCCTGATTAACGCGCTAAGCTCCTACGCCCGCCTGAACGAATTTGGCTTCGTGGAGGCTCCATACGTCGTGGTTAAGAAGGGAAAGCCGACGGCCGAAGTTGTTTATCTAAATGCCGATCGCGAAGGAGAATGCAAAATTGCGCAGGCCAATTCTTCGCTGGACGGTTCGGGGAAATTGAAGGGGCCAGTGACGGTGCGCTACCGAGATTTGATAGTGGAAGTTGATCCGTCCGAGGTCACCCACATGGATGTCTCGTCGAAACAGCTGGTCTCGGCGACCACAAGTCTCATACCGTTTCTGGAGCACGACGACACGGGAAGGGCGCTGATGGGAGCCAACATGCAGCGGCAAGCCGTTCCGCTGCTCACGTCGGAGGCTCCAATCGTCGGAACGGGAATCGAAAGGAAGGTTGCTCACGATTCGCGCGCCATTGTGGTGGCAAAGCGGGACGGAATTGTTGCGTATGTGGATGCGCGACACATAGTTGTGACGGCAGACGGAAAGGTGCCGGATGGATTTAGGTTGGGCGGATGGCCCAGCAGCGACGGCGACGTGTATCGCCTCTACAAATTCATGCGGACAAATGCCGGGACAGCTTTCACCCAACGGCCGCGGGTTGCGCTCGGCGAGAAAGTGTCAGCGGGGCAACTGCTTGCCGATGGCGCGTCTACGGAAAATGGCGAATTGGCACTTGGGAAAAATGTGCTGGTGGCGTTCATGCCCTGGAACGGCTATAATTTTGAAGACGCCATACTGCTGAACGAGAGAATGCTAAAAGATGACGTATTCACCTCTTTGCACATTGAAGTTTTCGAGGCGGTGGCGCGCGACACGAAATTGGGCCAAGAGGAAATAACGCGTGACATTCCCGGCGTAAGCGACGAAGCCATCGCCAACCTTAACAGGGACGGTGTGATATGCATAGGCTCCAAGGTGCGCCCCGGCGACATACTGGTCGGGAAAATAACCCCCAAAAGCGAGACGGACCTCGCGCCGGAGGAGAAACTTTTGCGCGCAATTTTCGGCGAAAAGGCGGCCGACGTGAAGGACTCGTCGCTGCTGGCGCCGTCCGGCTGCTATGGACTAGTCATGGACGTAATGACTTCCGGCAGTAGCCAGAAGGAGCAGGAAAAACTTTCCGCCATCGAAATACGGCGCCAAATAAAAAAGGTGCAGGAGGATTTTCGCAAGCAAACTGACGAGATACGGGAAGGTCTTACTGGTGCTCTTTCCGATATTTTACTCGGCGAAAAGATACCGCTCGACATCACCAATGGCGAGACTGGGGAGATCATCATTCCGGCCAATAGGAAAATAACTAAAACGCTCCTGCGCAAACTCGCCAGCATAGCCGACAAGATCTACCTGGATGAGTCGCCGGTAAAAATAAAGATCGATGACATCATAGCGAACTTTCAGCGAAAGTTTGTGCAATTTGAGAACGAAAAGCGCGCGCAAATGCAATTGGCCGAATCGGGCAATTACGACGAAGATGGAGTCATAAAGAGCGTGCGCGTCTACGTGGCCACCAAACGCAAAATTCAAGTCGGCGACAAAATGGCCGGCCGCCACGGCAACAAAGGCATCGTGTCAAAGATAGTGGCAGAGGAGGACATGCCATTTTTGCCGGACGGAACCCCCATCGACATCGTGCTGAATCCACTTGGCGTGTCGGCGCGCATGAACGTCGGCCAGGTGTTGGAGACGCAATTGGGATGGGCCTGCCACCAACTCGGCCTAAAGGTGGCCACGCCCGTATTCGACGGAGCGTCGGAGGCGGAGATACTTGAAAAAATTTCCGAGGCCGGGCTGCCGACATTCGGAAAAACCTACCTCTTCGACGGCCGCACCGGTGAGCGTTTCGACCTAAAGGTTTGCGTTGGACACATGTACATGATGAAGCTGAACCATCTGGTTGCGGACAAAATTCACGCCAGAGCGGTCGGCCCCTACAGCCTCATAACGCAGCAGCCGCTCGGCGGCAAGGCTCAGTACGGCGGGCAGCGCTTCGGAGAAATGGAAGTGTGGGCCATGCAGGCCTATGGCGCCGCCTATTGCCTGCAGGAGCTGTTGACCGTCAAGTCCGACGACGTGCAGGGTCGGACGGCCACCTACGAGGCAATCATCAAGGGCGACCGAACGCTAAATGCTGGCGTGCCGCAGTCCTTTAATGTTCTCGTCAAGGAACTGCAGGCGCTAGGATTAGACGTGCGCCTCAATCGTGCGCTGAGCCAGCCCGGTGACGGCGGTGGCGCTGCGGCAAATTCAACGGCGGCGATGGAGGAACGCGAAGCCAAAGAAATTCTCGGCATAGGGCAAGATAACGCCTTCGACAGCGTGAGCCTTTCCGTTGCGTCCCCGGACACAATTCGCTCATGGTCTCGCGGAGAGATCAAAAACCCAGAAACGATTAACTATCGCACATTTAGGCCTGAATTTGGCGGGCTCTTCTGCCAGAGAATTTTTGGGCCCGTACGCGACTACGAGTGCGCCTGCGGAAAATATAAGCGGCTAAAATATAAGGACGTCCTCTGCGAACGCTGCGGCGTTGAAGTCATACAGTCCCGGGTGCGCCGCGAGCGCATGGGGCACATCGAACTTGCCGTTCCGGTTGCGCACATTTGGTTCTTCAAAAACCTCCCCAGCCGCCTCGCCATGCTGCTCGACATGTGCGTAAGAGACTTGGAGCGTGTCGTTTACTACGAAGGCTACGTGGTGGTCGACGCCGGCTCTACGTCCCTTTCCGCTAAGCAAATTTTGTCCGAGGTGGAATACGAAAAAGCCAGAGAAGAGTTTGGCGATGATGCGTTTGTGGCAAAAATGGGCGCCGGAGCTTTGCGCGAAATTTTGGCGTCAATGGATCTAGCCGCCTGCGTTGATGAACTCGAAAATGGCATGCGGGTGACGCGCTCTAAGCAGGTTAAGAAAAAACTGGCGCGGCGCCTGAAACTGATCACCGCCTTCATGCGCAGCGGCATGGCGCCGGAGTGGATCATATTGGAGAATTTGGCCGTCATACCTCCCGATTTGCGCCCGCTTGTGCCGCTAGACGGGGGCCGCTTCGCCACAAGTGATCTTAACGACCTCTACCGGCGCGTAATCAATCGCAACAACCGCCTAAAGAGCCTCATGCAACTCAAGACGCCGGACGTCATCATTCACAATGAGATGCGCATGCTGCAGGAGGCCGTCGACGCCCTGCTCGATAACGGTCGCCTGTCGAGACCGGTCCAGGGCACCGGCAATAGACCGCTTAAGTCCTTGAGTGACATGCTGAAAGGCAAACAGGGCCGCTTTAGGCAAAACCTATTGGGCAAGCGCGTCGACTACAGCGGCCGCTCCGTGATCGTAATTGGCCCGAACCTAAAACTGCATCAATGCGGACTGCCGAAAAAAATCGCACTCGTCCTGTTCGAACCCTTCATCATTCGCCGCCTGAAAGAGTTGGGCTTTGTGCACACCGTTTGGAGCGCAAGAAAGCTCATAGAAAAGCAAGCCCCTGAGATTTGGGACATTCTCGAGGAGGTGATGCGCGGACATCCAGTACTCCTAAACCGCGCTCCGACACTTCACCGCCTGTCGATTCAGGCCTTTGAGCCGGTTCTCATTGAGGGTGAAGCGATTCGACTGCATCCGCTGGTCTGCACTGCATTTAATGCGGACTTCGACGGCGATCAAATGGCGGTACACGTGCCCCTATCCATCGAGGCGGTGATGGAGTGCAAACTTCTCATGATGTCGACGTTAAACATCTTTTCGCCATCAAGCGGCAAGCCGATCATGACGCCTTCGCAGGACATAGTGCTAGGCGCGTACTACCTAACAGTCGATCCGCCAGTTCCGTCGGCAGACAATGCGCGCGTGCCACTCATGCAGGACATGGAGGAAGTGCTTCTGGCCTATGGCGAAAAAAAGCTAACTAAGCACAGCTGGATAAATTTGCGCAATCCGAATTACCAGCGCGAAACGCGCTACGGCGACCCGCATAGGCCGCTGCTGCGCACAACCGTTGGCCGCGTGATATTTAATTCAATCTTCCCTGAGCAGATGGGATTTGTGAATTTCGCCGTAGCCAAGGTTAAGTTGGGGGAGCTGATCATGGCGGCCTATCGCACAATCGACCGTTCGGCGCTCGTCGATCTGCTTGATCGACTTAAGGATCTAGGCTTCCAGATGGCAATGGAGTCAGGCGCGTCAATTGGCATTGAGGACATGATTGTGCCGGAGAGCAAGTCGCGCATTGTCGATGCGGCCCAGAAGCGCGCAACCGATGTCAACCGCCAATTTGCCCGCGGCATAATCACGGAAGGTGAGCGGCACAACAAGGTGGTAGACATTTGGACGAGCGCCACCGACGAACTTGCCAATGATGTATTTTCGCTGCTGAAGACAAATGCCGGCCGCGGAGAGCTAAACCCGATCTATCTCATGATGGACTCTGGTGCTAGAGGTAACAGGCAGCAGGTTAGGCAGTTATGCGGCATGCGCGGGCTCATGGCTAGGCCGTCCGGAGAAATTATCGAACGTCCCGTTATCCCGTCATTTCGCGAAGGGTTGTCAGTTCTTGACTACTTCACATCCACGCACGGCGCCAGGAAAGGTCTTGCGGATGTTGCGCTTAAAACCGCAGACGCCGGCTATATGACAAGGAAGCTGTGCGACGTCGCCATGGATTGCGTAATCACATGCGCCGACGACGGCAATCGCAACGGCGTTTGGAAGCAGGCACTTATGGAGGGAGACCAGGAGATCATATCGCTGGAGGACCGCATAACGGGACGCTGCAGCAGCGACGACATCTTTAACCCTCACAATCCCAGCGAATTGCTCGTCGGCAGCGGACAGCTAATTACTTCAGATGTCGCAAAGCGAATCCAGAGCTTAGGCGTCGATCGCGTCAAAATTCTCTCGCCGCTTACCCACATGGGTCGCTGCGGAATTCCGGCAAATGCATATGGCATAGACCTTTCGACAAACCGTATGGCGGAAGCGGGCATGGCCGTCGGCATCATCGCGGCTCAGTCCATAGGGGAGCCCGGCACGCAGCTCACCATGAAGAACTTCCACACCGGCGGCGTGGCGAATCAGATGCTAAAGCAGCCCCAATACCGCGCCCGCGCCGCAGGGAGAGTGCGCTGGGATGGATTGCGCCACGTGCAGATAGCAGACGGAGCGATGATTGCCCTGAACAAAACCGGCTCCATTTCCGTTCTCGACAAAGCCAACAGAGAGCTCGAGTCGTTTAAGATAATTGTCGGATCGGTACTCTTCGTTGGCGACGGCGATGAGGTGGCGCAAAATCAAATTTTAGCCGCCTGGGACCCGCACCATGTGCCAATTCTTTCCGAAAAAGCTGGCCGGGTATGCTTTAGGGATATGATTCCCGGCGTAACCATTAGGCGCGACTCTGACGGCGGAGAGGGCGGAACGGTCGTTGTTATTGAGCACAAGGACGATCTAAATCCGTGCATCGACATACGCGACGTGGAGGCCGAATGCTCCATTGGCTCCTACTCAATTCCTACGGGAGCCCAAATCGCCGTTCGCGACGGTGACGTCGTCGACGCCGGTGTGCTTTTGGCAAAAACGGCGCGCTCCGTGTCAAAAACTCAGGACATAACGGGCGGACTTCCGCGCGTGGCCGAACTGTTTGAGGTGCGGCGGCCGAAGGAGGTTGGAGAGATGGTAAAAATTAGCGGCATCGTTTCGTTTGGCGGCACACTGCGCAACAAACGGCGCGTAATTGTCGCCGATCCCGACAGCGGCCGCAAAGAGGAACATTTGGTGCCAACCTCGAAGCAAATCATTGTGCAGGAAGGAGATTTCGTCTCAAAGGGACAATTACTTTCCGACGGCGCCGTCGATCCACACGAAATGCTCGAAATATTGGGCGTCCATGCCACTTTCGAGTACTTGCTTTGCGAAATCCAAAAAGTCTACCGCACCCAAGGCGTCACCATCAACGACAAACACATAGAAATCATTCTCGCCCGCATGCTTAGGCGCGTTCGCATCGTATCCCCTGGGGACGCTGAGCTTCTGTGGGGGGACCAGCTCGACGGCTATGACCTGCGGCGCCTAAACGAGCGCATAGTCGATGCCGGCGGCCAACCGGCAGAAGCGGAGCCGGTACTGCTTGGCATCACGAAGGCGTCGCTGGAAACGAACAGTTTCATATCGGCTGCCTCTTTCCAGGAAACGACGCGAGTGCTCACCGACGCCGCCACGCTAGGTAGGACTGATAAGCTGAGCGGCTTCAAGGAGAACGTCATCATGGGGCACCCAATTCCCGCCGGAACCGGCATGCCGCGCTACCGAAATTTAAAAATGGCCCTGACGGTTTGCGAGGACGAAGAGTACCTCGTCGGACCGCACACTTACGGCAAAGGCGACCTCATTGAGGAGTGGGAGGAATCTGGAGGAGATCTAGTAGAAATTTAGCTGTGGTTTTATGAAAAAAATAGTTGCCATGAGGTCCGCCCATCATTTCAGATGTCGAATGTTGGCTGTAGCGACGCCGAATGGCACGTTTTATTGGAAGCCTATTGGAGTTTAAGTAGTTGCTATGCCGACAATTAATCAGTTAATACGCAATCCGAGACGGGCTGCGCGAACGAAGTCAAAGGCGCCCGCTTTGGTTGGAAATCCTTTTCGCAGAGGAGTTTGCGTGCAGGTTACGACGCGCACGCCGAAGAAACCAAATTCGGCCATAAGGAAAGTTGCGAAGGTGCGGTTGACTACTGGCGGCGAAATTATAGCGTACATTCCAGATGAGGGCCATTCGCTTCAGGAGCACAGCATCGTTTTGGTGCGCGGCGGCCGCGTTAGGGATTTGCCCGGCGTGCGCTACCACGTCGTCCGCGGAGCACTAGACTGTAACGGCGTAGAAAAAAGGCGCCGCAGCAGGTCCAAGTATGGCGTCAAGCGCCCCAAAAAATAGTCGGTGGAGGAAAATTCGATGTCACGTCGCCATAGAATGCAAAAACGGGAAATTGCTCCCGACTCGCGCTTCCAGAGCAAGCTCGTCGGCCAGTTGGTTAACATGGTGACGCGCTGCGGAAAAAAATCGTTGGCGCGGAGGCTTGTCTATAGCGCAATCGAAAAGGCCAGCGAAAAGCTCGGCAAGGGCGACCCAGTCGAAATTCTTCTGACGGCGTCGGAAAATGTACGCCCCAAGCTGGAAGTGAAAAGCAGGCGCATTGGCGGCGCCACCTACCAGGTCCCCGTCGAAGTGCCATACGAGAGGCAGCAGGCTTTGGCGTTCCGCTGGATGATATCCTTCGCCAAGGGGCGCAAAGGCCTCCCGATGGATGAAGCTCTCGCCGGCGAAATAGTGGACGCATACGGAAATGGCGGCGCAGCCGTGAAAAAACGCGAAGACGTCCACAAGATGGCGCAAGCGAACAGGGCGTTTGCCCACTTTAGCAGCTGGTAAGCGCTACGGAAAAGCCCAAAGGTGCCATCGAGATGTCTCAGCAGTATTCCAGTAAAAATTCTCCGCGGAGATCATTCGCCCTCGAGCGAATGCGCAATATCGGCATAGCGGCCCACATAGATGCCGGCAAAACGACCACGACGGAGCGCATCCTGTTCTATACGGGCGTCATCCACAAGGTCGGCGAAGTGCACGACGGGACGGCAGTAACGGACTGGATGGAGCAGGAACGGGAACGCGGCATCACGATTACGTCCGCAGCAATTTCGTGTGGATGGACCACGAAACATGGGTCCTTTGCTGGCATTTCATTTCGCATTAACATAATAGACACACCCGGACACGTCGATTTCACCGCCGAAGTGGAGCGCTCGTTGCGCGTCCTTGACGGATGCGTGGCTGTTTTTTGCGCCGTCGCCGGCGTTCAGCCGCAGTCGGAAACAGTTTGGCGGCAAATGAATAAATATAACGTGCCCCGCATCGCCTTCGTTAACAAAATGGATCGCACTGGGGCAAATTTTGCTTCCGCCATAGATGACATTCGCAACAAGCTCGGCGGCAATGCCCATCCATTGTTTCTGGATATTGGGTCCGAAGACGAGTTTGCGGGACTCATCGATTTGGTGCGCATGCGCGCTTACGTCTACGACGGCAGCGACAAAGATGGCGTTCGATTCGATGATGTCGAAATTCCAGACGGCGAACGGGCCAGGGCCGAGAAGGCTCGCATGGACTTGATTGCCGCCCTGGCGGATCTTGACGACGCCGTTGCGGAAAAATATCTGGGGGAGGAAAAAGTTGATGAGCACGAATTGCGCGCCGCCATCCGCAGAGCGACCCTATCATTGCGATTCGTCGGCGTGATACCGGGAAGCGCGTTTAAAAATCGCGGCGTGCAGATGGTGGTTGATTCAATCGTGGACTATTTGCCAAATCCGTGCGATTTGCCGCCGGTGCATGGCTTTAGCGATGATGGCGCGTCTTCCGATGTGGAGCTTGAACCGGATGATGGCGCCAAATTGGCAGCGCTCGCCTTCAAAATAGCGTACGACCCATACGTCGGAAAGCTGGTGTTTTGTCGCGTCTACGCAGGGCAGCTCCGCAAGGGTGATGTCGTCTACAATCAGCGCACGCGCAAATCCGAACGGGTCAGCCGGCTTGTCGTCATGAAGGCGAACCAGCGCGAAGATATAGATGTGGCCTATTCCGGCGACATTTGCGCGGTGGTTGGCGTTAAGGGAGTTGTCACGGGTGATACCCTTTGCGACGGCGCGGCATCCGTCCGACTTGAGCCTCCAACGTTTCCGGAATCGGTAATAAGCATGTCCATTGAGCCAAACTCAAAGGCCGACCAGGAGAAGTTGTCCATTGCCCTGCAAAGACTTGCGGAAGAGGACCCCACGTTTCGCATCGCCACAGATCCGGAGACGAAGCAGACGCTCATCTCCGGCATGGGCGAGCTCCATTTGGACATAATTCGCGATCGGCTCTTTAGGGAATTCAAGGTCGAAGCGACGGCCGGCAAACCGCGCATCGCCTACAGGGAGACCATAACCGTCCGAGCCGAGGGCGAAGGAAAGTTCATACGGCAATCTGGTGGTCGAGGTCAATATGGCCACGCGGTTGTGGTGCTGGAGCCGGCGGAAAAGGGCGCCGGAGTCCAAGTGCTAAACGAAATCGTCGGCGGGGTGATTCCGAAAGAATACATCAAGCCGGTCGAGGACGGGATTTTGGAAGGCGCGCACGGCGGAATAGTTGCCGGCTATCCGGTTGTCGACTTCGTGGCTCGCATAGTCGACGGCAGCTTCCATGAAGTAGATTCGTCGGAGCTGGCCTTCAAAATGGCAGGAATTTTTGCCTTCAAGGAGGCAATGAGGAAAGCGCAGGCAATTTTGCTCGAGCCGATCATGAAGGTGGAAGTTGCCACGCCAGAAGAATATCAAGGCGATGTGGTTGGGGATATCAATCGCCGCCGCGGGCAAATTCAGAGCATGGATGGCAAAAGCGGAACGTGCATTGCATTGTCATTTGTGCCCCTGGAGGAGATGTCTGGCTACGCGACGGACGTGCGCTCCCTAACGAAGGGGAGAGCATCCCACTCGATGGAGCCGTCGCATTTTGCTCAAGTTCCGGCGGTAGTCTTGAAGCGTGTCGTTGAGGCGTCCTCCAAGCAAGCCGCCGCCAGGACCATATGACATTCGCGGCACGCCACATAGAAATGATAGCAGGATTAGTGATATGCAAAAGAAAAAACAGGTAATACGCATTCGCTTGCGCGGCTTTGACTATCGATTGGTGGATCAAGCGGCGGCGGACATCGTCGAAGCCGCAAAGCGCTCCGGCACCCACGCCGTCGGCCCAATTCCACTGCCGACTTGGATTGAGAGATTTTCCGTAAATCGCTCACCACACAAGGACAAGAAGTCTGCGGAACAATTTGAGCTACAAACTCACAAAAGATTGGTTGACATCGTCAGCCCAACAGCAGACACGATGGATGCTCTTAAGAGGGTGAATTTACCGTCCGGAGTGGAGATATCAGTTTCCACGTAAAAAGACATCGCTTTGGATCTATGGCAATGAAAGACGAAAAAAGAGTTCTGCTGCTTTTTGGGCGCAAGCTTGGCATGGCGCGCATTTGCGACAGCATGAATCGCTCAATCGCCGTAACCGCAATTCACGTTGATCCATGCCAAGTTGTTGCTTTGCGCACCGTTGGCGGCGACGGCTATTCGGCAATTCAGGTTGGCGCAGACGAAGTTGCAGCCACACGCATTTCCCACGCCGAAGCGGGCCATTGCGCCAAAAACGGCTGCAAAGCGTGGCGCAAGCTCATGGAGATTCGCGTAAGCGACCCATCAGCCTACTCCGTAGGCGAAATTTTAGATTTGACCTCCATCGGCGAAAATGAACAACTTGACGTCGCCGGCATAACGAAGGGGCATGGCTTCCAGGGAGTTATGAAAAGATACGGCTTTAGTGGCGGACCTGACAGTCATGGCTCTATGTTCCATCGGCGCGGCGGATCATATGGGCAGCGGGAGGAACCCGGTCGCATTTACCGCGGCAGAAAAATGCCTGGGCACATGGGGGCCACAAAGCGCACAGCGCAAAACGTTTCAGCCGTACGCGTTTGCGCCGATCGCAATTTGCTATTTGTGCGCGGGAGCGTTCCCGGCTTCAACGGCAGCCTGCTATCAATTAGAACGGCAAAGAAAGGCTGATGCTATGGATGTCGAAGTTTTTTCATCGAATGGTGCGCCGTGCGGCAGGAGAAATGTCTGTCTTCCGTCTTGCGAGCTCAATGGAGCAGCTGCACTGCTGCGTTCTGTAGTGCTTTCGTACCAAAATAATTTTCGTTCCGGCAGTGCAAATACGAAGTCTCGAGCGGAAGTTAGGGGTTCCGGAAGAAAACCCTACCGCCAAAAAGGGACTGGCATGGCGCGCCACGGCGAGAGGCGCAGTCCAATTTGGCGTGGCGGAGGCGTTGTGTTCGGCCCACGTTCGCGCGTCTACTGCGATAAGGTCAACGTGAAAACTAAGCGCAAAGCATTGGCGTTGAGCCTTGCAGTTCGCGTGGCGGAAGGGAATTTTTCCCTGCTGGAAGATTTTCCCGTTTTCGCCAAACCGCATACGAAGAGCGGAATGGCATTGCTGCGAAAAATCGGTGCCGTGGATGTTGCAACGGTTCTGGTGAGCGACAGCTTTGATCGTCAATTTGCGCTTTCTATGAGGAACATACCAAACGTCTACATGGTTGAGTCTCGTACCCTGAATGCGCTCGACGTCATCGCCGTGGAGAAAGTGTTTGTTACTGTGAGCGCCATTGCGCGCATTCGCGACCGCATTGGTCTCGGAGTTGAGGAGGTTTAGCCGTGGAACGCGCAAAAAATGTACTGAAAACCTTTCGGTTGACCGAGAAGACCAGTTTGCTTTCATCGGCATTTAATTGCTACACTTTCGAGGTGGATCTTGCCGCTTCGAAACGGCAAATCGCCGCTGCCGTGCGAGATGTTTTCGGCGTTCGGCCGCTGTCCGTTCGCACTATCCTCCAGAAGGGCAAGCTTAAGCGCCACCGCTCGGTCGGAGAGAAGCGTCCGATGCCCATTAGGCGGCCGAATTTCCGCAAAGCATTCGTGACTTTGGTGGCCGGCGACAAAATTGAGGTTCTGTGAGGTGATACTATGGCGATAATTACAAATAATCCCGTCACCGCCGGTTGCCGATTTAAGTCTCTGTGGCGCCCAGAAGTCTCCCCCCAGTGCAGACCAATGCGCGCAATGACGCGTGGGCGCGGGCATGGGTCTAGCGGTAGAAATTGCTACGGGCGCATTACGATGCGTCGCCGCGGCGGTGGACACAGCCGCCTTTTGCGGACCGTTGACTTTATGCGCACAAAGATTGGCGTTCCGGCTCGCGTGCAGGCGTTCGAGTATGATCCCAATCGCTCGTCCCTTTTGGCACGTTTGGCCTACAGAGACGGAGAAAAGCGCTATGTCCCTGCACCAAATGGGGTTGCCGTTGGTTCGACCGTGCAGAATCTTGATTCTAAGCCGGACGAATTCTCAGCGGGCATGTCGTTGCCGCTCTCAATGATACCGGCAGCGATGCCAGTCCATTGCATCGAGCTCTACCCAGGGCGGGGCGCCCAACTGGTTCGTTGCGCCGGAGTTTCTGCACAACTTCTTGCCGTCGAAGCGGGTCGCGCGACCTTGAAGCTGCCAAGCGGAGAAATTCGCACTGTTGACGCGCGCTGCAGGGCTACCATTGGCGTCATCGGCAACGGAGCTCACAACCAGCAGTCTCTCGGGAAGGCTGGGCGCAATCGGTGGCTCGGGAAGAGGCCGCGAGTGCGCGGCGTGGCCATGAATCCAGTCGACCATCCAATGGGCGGAGGTGAAGGTCGCACGTCCGGCGGCGGGCATCCCGTATCGCCATGGGGGCAATTGGCCAAGGGGCTCCCAACGCGAAAGCGATCTAAAAATTCGAATTGCGCCATAGTGGTGCGGCGCAATGGAAGAAAGATAAAACGGAAATAGACTACCATGGGACGTTCTACGAAAAAGGGATTCTACGTTGATCCATCGCTGCAGAATAAGATTGATCTTGCAGCAAAGTCGTCGTCGCGAAAAGCAATTCGCACGTGGTCCAGGCGCTCCACAATAACCCCGGATTTTGTTGGACTGACTTTTGAAGTTCACAATGGTAAGGCGTTTTTGCCGGTGCACATAACGGAAAACATGGTGGGACATCGACTCGGTGAATTTGCTCCAACTCGCACGTTCAAAGGGCACAATCCGCACACGCAGAAGTAGTTTGGGGGGAATTATGAAATATCATTCACTGCTATATTCCGCGCGAATGTCGCCGTTTAAGTTGCGGCAGGTTGCTCGCGTATTGCGTGGCCGTAGGGCCAACGAGGGTCATTCGCTACTGCAATTCATAGCGAGAAAATCTGCGCGCCTCATCGGGAAGGCGCTAAAAAGCGCCATGGCGAATGCCGAAAGCAACTTCAATGTTCCGGTCGACTCTTTGGTGATTGATGGCGTCATCATCGAGGGCGGATCAAAACTTCGCCGCCACCTTCCGGTGGCCAAGGGCGTTTCTCATCCTCTTAGGAAAAGGGCGAGTCACATAAGGGTAATTCTTTCCGCTAAATAGGTTTGCACTATGGGTCAAAAGGTAAATCCAATAGGTTTTCGTTTGCACGTACGAAGGGACTGGCAATCGAGATGGTACGGCGATAAAAAGTCCTATCCGGTCTGGGTCCGCGAAGACTTTTTAATTCGCCAGTTTCTATTCAAGGAGCTGCACTTTGCGTCAGTCGCTAAAGTGTTCATAGAGAGAGCCGCCGGGAAAACTCGCGTAAAAATTTATACGCCAAGACCGGGCGTCGTATTGGGTCGCAAGGGGCAGGAGTTGGAACAGCTATGCGTAAAGCTGCGCAAAATCACCAACGGAGACACGGCCATAGATGTGCAAGAGGTGCGTAAGCCGGAGTTGGCGGCACGCCTTGTTGCAGAAAATGTTGCAGCGCAGCTTGAAAGGCGAATTCCGTTCAGGAAAGTACTCAAAAAGGCACTCCAAATTACAATGGGCGCCGGAGCCTGCGGGGCGAAGCTGCAGTGTTCGGGGCGACTGGGGGGCGCCGAGATAGCCCGCAGGGAGTCGCAAAGGGCCGGAAGCATTCCGCTGCATACACTTAGAGCCAACATAGACTACGCGCTCGTCGAAGCGAACACCGTCTACGGCAAAATAGGGGTGAAGTGTTGGATCTGCCGCCACGGCGACGGGTCCTAGAGCGTTTGACTAAAATCCACATGGGAACGCAATTTTGGAGCTTAGATTACTATGGCAAACCTCTTACCGGCAAAGACAAAATATCGCAAAGTCCACAAAGGGCGAAATCGCCATCGGGCTGGCGGCTGTGCGGATTTGTCGTTTGGCGATTTTGGAATTCAGGCTCTGGAGCGCGGCCTGTTGAGCGCTTCCCAGCTGGAGGCGGCGCGCGTCGCCATAAATCGGCATCTGAAGCGCAAGGGCAAAGTGTGGATGCGCGTTTTCCCCCACAAGCCGGTAACCAAAAAGCCGGCAGAGACGCGCATGGGGAAAGGGAAGGGCGCGGTGGAATTTTGGGCGGTTGTCGTGCGGCCCGGCAATATGCTTTTCGAGGTGTCAGGAGTGTCTCCAACGCTGGCACGGGAAGCCATGCGCTTGGCCGACGCCAAAGTGCCGTTTGGCTGTAGATTTGTATCGCGCGAAGAACGGGAGTTATTTTAAATGAAGGCATCTGAAATTAGGGCTCTTTCCGACGCTGGCGTCGCGAAGCAGCTGGAGGAGCGCTGCAAGGAATTGCTGCGGATGAATTTGCGAAGAAAAATGGGTTCCGTAGAAAAAATTCATCAATTTTCCTCGCTTCGCCGCGAAATAGCGCGCATTAAAACTGTCATGCGGGCAAGGGAAATCGAAAATGCGAGGGGCGCATCGTGAGCACTAGCGACAAAAGAGGCGGCAGAAGATCGCTTGTCGGCGAAGTCACCAGCCGCTCCGGCGACAAGAGCGTTAAGGTGACTTATTTCTATAAGGGGCCGCACGCAAAATATCTAAAGGAAGTTCGGCGGCGAACCGTTGTTCACGCCCATGACGAGGCCAATGTGTGCGCCGTCGGCGATCGTGTCAAAATAGCGGAAACGAGACCTTTGAGTCATTTGAAGCGGTGGCGGGTCATTTCCGTTATAGCCAACGCCGCCACGTCGCGATCCGCCATTTAGTGGAAGGTGTAGTGTATGTTGCAGCAGGAAAGCGTTTTAGATGTCGCGGACAATACGGGGGCGAAATCTGCAAAGATGATTCGTAGGCTCGGCCAGAATAAGAGAACCGCCTCAGTCGGAGACATAATCGTTGTAGCCATAAGATCTAGCACTCCAGAGGCTTCCGTAAGAAAGGGCTCCGTTGCGAAGGCCGTAATAGTTCGGACAAAACACTGGATACGCCGTCCCGGCGGGGATTATCTGCGCTTCGACAGCAACGCCTGCGTGCTCATTGATGACAAGGGCGGACCTAGGGGGACGCGTGTTTTCGGACCGATTGCCAGGGAAGTGCGGCAGAAAAAATTTCAGAAAATAATTTCGTTGGCTCCGGAGGTACTCTAGCGATGGCAGGTAAAATCAAAGTTGGCGATGACGTCGAAATGCTCAGTGGAGACCAAAAGGGTGTGCGCGGAAAGGTATTGCGCGTCCTTAGGGGAGAAAATCGGCTGGTTGTTGCCGGCGTTCACATGCGAAAAAAGTGCTTTAAAAAATCTGGGTTATACCCTGAGGGCACGATTTTGCGGTTCGAATTCCCGGTGCACCGGTCGAATGTGAAAAAAATTATTGCGGGGTAACGGTGAAAAATGTCTTGACACACCACGGTCGCCATAGGATTAGCCTTCGAGCGGCGTTTTGTGCGGTGGCATTTTTGCTAATTTGGGGTGAAAGTTTTGCGTGATGGCTGTCGGGAAGTCTGAGTTGGAAGTTCACTACGAAAGCGTAGTTCGCGAAAGGCTTCGCGAAAAGTATGGCTACGGTAATGTCCATGAAATTCCGGCACTGGTAAAAATTGCCGTAAATTCAGCCATTAGCTCTAGTTCCGACAAGTCGGCGGCCGAAGAAGTGGGGAAGGAAGTCGCCGCGCTCACTGGGCAAAAGCCGGTAATTGTGCGCACAAAGAAAAGCATTTCGAATTTCAAACTACGCGCCGGCATGCCGAATGGCGTAAAGGTAACGTTGCGCGGAAGAATTATGTACCATTTCTTCTGTCGGCTCGTGAAAATTGCACTTCCAATGATTCGCGACTTTCGCGGTCTACCCGCCCGCTTTGACGGACGCGGAAACTACACTCTAGGCATCGGCGACCACAGCATTTTCCCGGAAATAAGCGTTGACCGGGAGCGCAGCGCCATCGGAATGGACATTACGTTTGTGACTAGCGCCAAAACTGACGCAGAGGGCCGCGATCTGCTGGAATTTTTAGGAGTGCCATTCGTGAGGCATGGCAGCGGCAGTGTCCAGCCATCTGCGGCAGCATAGCGGGAAAGGGTACGGCGGATTCATATGGCTAAAAAATCGTCCATCGCTAGGAACTTAAAGCGAATGAGGCTTGTGAAGAAATTTTCAGCACGCCGTAAGGCGCTAAAGGCTACGCTCGTTGATTCAAAAACGAACGACGGAGACTTTTTTGCTGCGCAGAAAATGCTGGCAAAGCTTCCTCGGAATTCCTCGAAAGTGCGCGTGCGAAATCGCTGCTCCATAACTGGTCGCCCACGGGCGGTCCATAGTCGATTCGGCGTTTCACGCCTTGTTCTGCGGGAATTGGTTGCGTCCGGATTCATTCCGGGCGTCATAAAGAGCTCGTGGTAGTTCGGATTGTTTAACGATGGATACCATTGGAGATTTTTTAACGGTTATGCGCAATGCAGTCGCTGCCGGCCTTCCCTCTTTCGAGGTGGCCGTTTCGCGGGTGCGAGGAGAGATTTTGCGAATTCTGCAAAATGCTGGCTACATAGATAAGTGCGAGAAGTGTCTCTGCGAGAGCGGCAGGCCAATTTTTCGCGTGACACTGCGCTATGTGGATGGAAAATCCCCAATTTGCGCCATTCGCCGATTCAGTAAGCCCGGAAGGCGTTTCTATTTTGGCGCTCGCCACCTTCCGAGGCCGCTTGGCGGGCTTGGGATAGCGATTGTCTCAACATCGAAAGGCTTGATGCGCGATTCGGAAGCGCGGCGGAAAAATATCGGCGGCGAGGTTTTGTGTGAGATTTGGTAGGGGATAGGTGCGCAAATGAGTAGGGCAGAAAAAAAACCAATCGAAGTGCCAGTGGCGGTGATCGTAGCGGTTGATGGCGTGTCCGTTTCCGTTTCGGGACCGAAGGGCAAGCTTAGTCAGACCTTCAATTCCGACATCACAATTACTTTCGCCGAACATAAATTGTTCATAGCGCCCGCGAATGGGTCTCGGCAGGCGCTGGCCATGACGGGCACAGCAAAAGCCATCCTGGACAATATGATTGTCGGCGTCGTAACTCCATTCACAAAGCAGCTCGAAATTGCCGGCGTAGGATTTAAGGCCATACTGCGCAGCGGCGACAAGCTGGAGTTGATTCTCGGATCGTCGCACCAGATCGTCTATGCGCTACCGAGCGGCGTCTCCGTTGATGTCGCCGATGGCGGCGTGCGGCTTACGGTAACCGGAGTTGACAGGCAAAAAGTTGGACAAGTTGCTGCAGATATTTTCTCGTTCTTCCCGATGGAGCCCTACAAAGGGAAAGGCGTGCGAATCGTTGGCAAATTTGTGCGGCGCAAAGAGGGGAAGAAGGCGGCCTAGGCGGCCGGTCGTAGTGCTATGGAATCGGTTCGTAAAAATATTTTGCTGCGCAAGCGTCGCTGGCGAGTGCGCACTCGCATCTCCGGAACGGCAGACCGTCCGCGCCTATGCGTGCACTTCTCGGGCAAACACATATATGCGCAGTGCGTAGATGACGGGCGAGCCGCCACGATAGTATCGCTCTCGTCTCTTTCGAAAGAGTTCAGCGGCGATGCGGCTACGGCGAGACCGAAACCGAATGTGGCTGGCGCAAAAATTATCGGCGATATCTTCGCCGCAAAGGCGCTGGCGGCAGGTGTCCGCAAGATCGCCTTCGACCGAGGCTCCCGTCGCTATCATGGCTGCGTGGAAGCATTTGCGAATGGCGTCCGCGAGGGCGGTTTGGAGTTTTAGCAAATGGACGCAAGAGCAAGGAGACGTTTTTCGCGGGACGATCGGCGCGGGCCTCCGCATCGCGGCGAAAAGGAAATTAAGACGCTAGAGGAGAAAGTTGTTCACATCGGCCGCTGCTCTAAAGTTGTCAGCGGCGGGCGACGGTTCAGCTTTTCCGCCCTAGTCATCGTCGGCAACCGCATGGGGCGCATCGGTTTCGGAACCGGCCGCGCGCGCGAAGTCCCGGAGGCCGTCAGGAAGGCAATTGAGCGCGCCTCCAGAAATCTGAACAGTTTCGCGCTCACCAATGGCACTATTCCACACACCGTTGTCGGAGTTTCAGACGGCGGATGCGTTTTGCTGAAACCAGCTTCCGCCGGCACAGGAATCGTGGCTGGCGGCGTCGTGCGCTCAATGCTCGAGCTATGCGGCATAAAAAATGCACTATCCAAATCGATGCGCTCCAGCAATCCGCACGCCACTGTCAGGGCAACTTTTGCGGCCCTAAAAAAATTGAGAAGCCGCGAAATGGTTTATGCGCAGAGGGGCATCCATCTTCCGGCGGCAGCCGCCGCCAACGGCGGCGACCGTGAGCCGAATGTCGTGGAGGCACTGTGATGAGGTTGCATTGTTTGCCATTTGCTAAATGCGCGAAAAAGGTGCGACGCGGCCGCGGAGAAAGCTCCGGTCTCGGAAAAACTGCAGGGCGCGGCAACAAGGGAGCGCGCTCCCGTTCCGGATATCACGTGTCGCCAGTTACTTCGGGAATTCCATGGTATCGCAAATTGCCAATTCGTGGATTCACGAGCCCCCGTGCCGCCTCCAAAGTCTTGCGACCCGTTTCTCTGGAACGCATAGGAAAGTTGATGGAAGATGGCGCTGCGCGAATCGATGCGCACTTTCTCGCGAAAAACGGACTAATTCGTTCGCCTTCGGTTAGATATAAAATAGTTGGTGCGGCCGCGGATCTGAGGCCTGCGCTCTTTGAAGCCAATGCATTTTCGGCAAGTGCGAAGTCGACAATTTGCAAATGCGGCGGTGAACAGCGCGTGGTGGCTATGGCGGCAGCTGGCAGCGGCGGCCTGACGGCAACTCCTCCCTGCGAGGACATCAAGTGAGCGTCGCGTTTGCAAAGTTTTTTGCCGTAAAGGATTTGCGCAAACGGCTTTTTTTCACGCTATTGGTGGTGTTCATAGCGCGCATCGGAGCAAATATTCCGATCCCGGGCGTCGACCCGTTGCCGTTGCGAAACTTTTTCGCCGATCGGAGCGCTGCCGCCAATGGCGGAGGCCTGGTTGGTCTCTACAACATGTTTACTGGAGGAGCGTTCCTGAAGGGCGCAGTCTTCGGATTGGGCATCATGCCATACATAAGCGCCTCCATAATAATGCAATTACTGGGGGCGGCCATGCCGTCGCTCGCACGGCTGCAGCAGGAGGGTGACAGCGGACGGCAGCGCATTGCTCAATATACTCGCTATCTAACTCTTGCGGTGTGTTTGGTGCAGGGGCTTTTGCTGGCCGCGGCCCTGGCTCGCTATCCGTGCAAACTCTTCCCCGGCTTCGACGTTGGCGAGCATGGCTCCATAGTTATCGCTAGCAGCGGATTGTTTTTCGCCATCGCTCCAGTTTTCCTCACTGCCGGGACCATGATACTCGTATGGCTTGGAGATCAAATTTCGCGCAGCGGCATAGGCAGCGGCATCTCCGTCCTGATCGTGGTTGGCATTTTATCGTCGATGCCGCGCAGCTTTTGTCAAGTTTTCGGCATTCTGCGCGGATCCGGCGGAGGCAGTTCGACGACGGTCGGGTTGCGCGTTGCTATTTTTATGATGATGGTGGTCCTGCTTCTGGCCGTTATTTTGTCAATGGTGGCCGTTACGCAGGGGCAAAGAAAAATTCCCGTGCAGTACGCGAAACGCATGGTGGGGAACCGTTTGTACTCAGGCGGAGGAGCATTTCTTCCCCTGAAGGTAAACTATTCGGGCGTGATGCCGATCATTTTCGCCAACGCCCTCCTCCTATTTCCCCAGCAAATATTTGCCTATTTGTGCGCCGCGACCGGCGTTAAATTTTTTCAGTCGGTCGCATTTCACCTCTCACAGGGCTCGGCCGTTTACTACGGCCTGTACGGCCTTTTGATATTTGCATTCAGCTACTTGTGGGTGTCGCTCATGTTTCATCCAACGCAGGTTGCGGACGAGCTCAAAAAAAACGGAGGCTACGTTCCAAGCATTCGGCCGGGCGCGCCAACGGCTCAATTTTTGGACTTCATAATGACGCGATTGACGTTTGCGGGTGCAATTTTTTTGATGCTCACCGCGCTAATGCCTGATTTTCTGTACTTTTCGTTTCATGTGCCATACGGCGTAGCCATCCTTTTTGGCGGAACCGGCACACTCATAACGGTCGGCGTCCTACTGGAAATGATGCGGCAGATTGAGGCCTATCTGGTCCAAAAGAACTACGACGTGTTTCTGAAAAAGGGAAGTCGCGCACCAAGAGGACTATCGGTTCTCGACGGCGCAGGCAAGCGCGACTCGCGATTTCTGGTCGTTGCCGTAGCGGCCGCTTTGGCAGTGGGCACGCTTGCCGCTCTGTTTCGTGTCCTGTGGAGGCTGTGGCGATGATCATAGTAAAGGGTGACGACGACATAATTTCCATGCGCCGCGCCGGTCGCATAACCGCCGAGGTGCTGGCCGCCGCTTGCGGGCAAATTGTCGCCGGCATTTCAACGGGCGAGCTGGATGAAATTGTTGCCGCCGAGTTAATTGCGCGCGGCGCAAAAAGCGCTTGTCTCGGCTACGGCCGCAAAGATTGCCCGTTTCCGTCCCACGCGTGCATATCGCTGAATGACGAAATTGTGCACGGAATCCCGTCCAAAGGTCGCATCGTGCGCAACGGAGACATCGTCAGCATCGACCTTGTTGCTGACGTCGATGGATTTATGGGCGACTCCACAAGGACAATTGCCGTTGGAGACGTAGACGCGTCGGTAGCGCGGCTGCTCGCAGTTACGGAAGCGGCCCTACAGCGCGGCATAGCGGCTGCTCGCCCGGGAAATAGGGTGGGAGATATCTCATTCGCGATTGAGCAAATGGCGCTCAGCGAGGGATTTGCCGTCATCAAGGAGCTTGTCGGCCACGGCATTGGCCGGGATATGCACGAAGATCCTCAAATTCCGAATTGGGGAGCGGCAAAGAGCGGTCCCGCTTTGGCCCCCGGCATGACACTTGCCATTGAGCCAATGTTTGCGCTCGGCGATGCGAAAATTAAATTTTTCGATGACGGATGGACCGTGTCGACATTCGACGGGATGCCGGCGGCCCATTTTGAGCACACAATTTTGGTAACAAAAAGTGATCCGGAAATCTTGACAGTGTCGGAAAAATAATTTCGAAGATTATAGATTTGAATATCTGCTAAGATGAAATTGGAGTGAGACGACGCTATGCCACGAATATTTGGGACAGACATACCGACCAAAAAGAAGGTTGCTTTCGCACTGCGCTACATCTACGGCATCGGGCCAACGAGATCCGCCGTAATAGTTTCCGAGGCGGGTTTCGACGAAAAGATGAGGGCTAGTGAGCTGTCGGAGCAAGACATAAATAGAATTATGGCGATTTGCGTAGCCAAAGGCTACAAATTGGAAGGCGATTTGCGCCGCGATGTTATTGCGGACATTAAGCGATTGCAGGGCATACGCTGCTACAGGGGAATTAGGCACTTCAGGGGTCTCCCCGTTCGCGGACAGAGGACGTCGTCTAATGCGCGCACGAGGCGGGGCGCGAGAAAGACCATAGGCGTAGTCCGCGGCAAGGACTAGTGGCAAATAACTTTGGAAGTGTCTGTGTGCGCTACGTTGGAGGTGTGTAAAAATATATGGTGACTGATGCGGATGTTTTTGGTGTCGACGCAGTTGGCGATGGAGTTGTTGGCGATGGGTCGTCGACGCGCCAAAAGCCATTGACCGCCGGCGAGATATTGCAGGGAGATTTGGACGGCGAGGTGAAGATTCGCCGCGCGAAAAAGTGTAAAAATATTTCCGTCGGGGTGTGCCACGTGCTAGCCACGTTCAATAACACGAAGGTGACCATAAGCGACGTCAATGGCGCTGTCATCTCGTGGTCCACGGCGGGAAAGAGCAATTTTCGCGGATCGCGGAAGTCTACTGCCTACGCCGCCCAAGTGGCAACCCAAGACGCAGCTCGGGCCGCCATGGCTCATGGATTGCGCGAAGTTGATGTGCGACTGAAGGGTCCGGGGCCCGGCAGAGACGCCGCCGTTCGAGCGCTTCAAACGCTTCTGCAGGTGAACAGCATATGGGACGTAACGCCAATTCCGCATAACGGATGCAGGCCGCGGAGGCCGCGGAGGCCGTAGGGTTTTGCGCTGGAGCCAGAAAAAAAAAGAATCAGGACTATTACGATGTCGCGCTACACAGGACCGAAAACACGCATTAACCGCCGCTACGGCATGGCCATATTCCCGCCGAACAAGGCCTTTGAGCGCCGCTCCTATCCGCCCGGCATGCATGGGCAGCGGCTACGGCGAAAAGTTACGGACTACGGCACCGGCCTGCAGGAAAAGCAAAAGGCGCGCATCTACTACGGGCTCACGGAGAAGCAGTTCCGCATAGTGTTCGAGCGCGCGAAGCAGACGAAGGGGGTGATCGGGGAGGTGTTTCTCAGCTCGCTCGAGATGCGCCTGGACAGCGTGGCCTATTCGGCCGGCTTCTCCAGAACTAGGCGTGGAGCTCGACAAATGGTTTGCCACGGCCACTTTTTTGTGAACGGCCACGCCGTTGACATCCCAAGCTACCAGTGCAATTGCGGAGATGTCATTTCCATGAGGCAAGTTGATTCGTCGCGCCACATCGCGATGCGCAACCTCGAGGACACGCGCTACCGTGCCGTGCCGCCGTGGATTCAGACGGATTCCAGTTCCCTCTCCTGCGCAGTCAATCGCGCGCCGAGACGCGATGAGATTGCTCTTGCCGTGAAGGAACAGCTCATCGTTGAATTCTATAGCCGTTAATGTGTTGAAGGAGAAGACGATGACTAAGACTTTGGGAAAGTTTGAATTGCCAACGCACTTGGCTAAGGTGGAAAATTCCGCCACCGACACCTATGCCGTTTTTGTGGCCGAGCCCTTCGAATCAGGCTTCGCGCACACCATTGGCAATACGTTGCGGCGCATCCTGTTGGGCGCCATTGAGGGGGCGTCCATAACCAATGTGTACGTCGAGGGCGTTGAGCATGAATTCCGCACAATCAATGGCGTCGTTGAGGATGTGTCGGAAATCTTGCTGAATTTGAAAAAGGTCCTCTTCCGTACCGATTCGCGTGAATCCAAGGCCCTGACAATCGGCGCGTTCGGAAGCGGAGTCGTCCGCGCCGGAGACATCGTTTTGCCGGAAGATGTGTCCATACTAAACCCCGAACACGTTCTATTTCACATGGATGGAGTTGATCGGGTTTCATTTAAAATGATTCTGCGCCGCGGTCGCGGCTATTCAACGGCCGAAGAAAATGAAAAGATCGACGCCGTCCCCGGCGGCATAGCGGTCGATTCACCCTTTAGCCCTGTCACTGCCGTGAACTATTTCGTGGACAGCGCACGCGTTGGCCAAGATACGGACCATGACCGGCTCACGTTGAAAATCTCAACGGACGGCACAGTGACCCCGGGAGAAGTTCTCGCGCAGGCGGTAGCCATTGCGATGCATCATTTTGAGGTGTTTGTCGACAAACTCTACGATGAGGAAATTGAATTCCAGCAGTCCGAGCGGCGCGGCGACGGAGACCAAAATAGGCTGCAAAAGCTTTTGGGCATGAGTGTAAATGAGATAGAGCTTTCCGTGCGGGCCGCCAATTGCCTAAACAATGCCAACATTCTGACGGTTGGCGAGCTGGCTTCCAAGACGGAGAGCGAGATGCTCCGCTACAGAAACTTCGGAAAAAAATCACTCACGGAGATCAAAAATCGACTGGAGGAGCTGGGACTGTCGCTTGGAATGAGGCTGGACGGTTATTCCTGAGATTTTCGCAATTTGGAGAAATAAGTAAATGCGCCACGCTAAGCATCAGTTTCAGCTCGGAGTAAAGAAGGAGCACCGCCTATCGCTTTTGGCGGGACTCAGCGCCGCCCTCTTTCGCCACGGCTCCATCAGGACAACCCTCGCAAAGGCGAAAGCGCTTAGGCAGTTTGCGGAGAAAATTATAACCATGTCGCGCAAGGCGGCGCTGGCCGAATTGCCGGAGAATAAATTGCACTATAGGCGAATGGCAACAGCTAGAGTTAGGGACCATGAAGCCGTGAAAATTCTTTTCGACGAAAGGGCCGAATCGTTTTTGGCGCGGCCGGGTGGCTATGTGCGCATATTCAAGCTTGTCCCTCGCAATAGCGATTCTGCAAAAATGGCCTTTGTGGAACTTGTTGCCGCCGACGACCGCGGCCACAGAAGGCGCTCGAGCGGTAGGAAGGGCTCCCCAAAGAAAGACGTGAAAGTCGCCGCGCAGCCCGTTGATAGCCAATTGTGAGCCAATGGACTTCTGTGTGGCGAAATGCACTTTTGCGGTAAATTTTCATTTTTAGCGGGCTAGGTACGCTATTTCCCATTGACTGTCATCAAACTCTACCGCAGCGTCACTGGAACGGTGCCCCCTGGGGCATGGTAAAGAAAGGCACTGGAAATGAATAAGTCAGATTTGATTTCGGAGGCTCACAAGATTCTTGGTGACGATACGTCCAAGGCTACGGTGGAGCGTGTGTTGAATGCCGTCCTGGATGCCATTAGGGAGTCAGTTGCGCGGAAGGAGACGATACAGCTCATCGGATTTGGAACCTTTTCCGTTGCCTCTAGGGCTCCTAGGATTGGAATAAATCCACGCACAAAGGCAAAAATCCGTATCCCCGGAAAATTTGTAGTAAAATTTAAACCTGGCGCCGATCTTAGCCGTGCCGTCTAGTGCTGATGGCCCTGCTGTCGCCGATGGCGCTGCCGGTGTACGCATTGGAATCGGCAGAGACATACATCGACTTGCGGCCGGCAAAAAATTGATGCTTGGCGGAGTGTGTGTTTCGGAAGTTGTTGGTTGTGTAGCTCATTCCGATGGCGATTGCCTGCTGCACGCGCTCATGGATGCGATGTTGGGGGCTTTGGCGCTGCCGAACATAGGCGTTCTTTTCCCGGACTCAGATGCAAGAAATCGCGGGCGCAGCTCGACGGAAATGCTTGCCCATGTGGCGGAAATTGTTGACAATGAGGGATATGGGATCGTCAACGTGGATTTGGTTATCTTGCTCGAGACGCCGAAACTGAATCCGTTCATTGAAAAAATTGCGGCATCGATCGCGAAATCGCTTGCCGTTGACCGCCATATGGTTGGACTAAAGGCAACTACGGCCGAAACCGTTGGTCCGATTGGCGCGTCCGAAGCGATTGAAGCCATGGCCGTCTGCCTCCTAGGGAGGCGTCACACAGCAACATAGCGCCGATGAATCATTCAGAAGATATTTTTTGTCCGGCCAAGCTGAATCTCGCGCTCCACGTAAATGGCACTAGGGCGGACCGCTTCCACGAAATAACGTCCCTGGCGTTGCGCGTTGACTTCGGCGACCGCATGGCGATCGATTTTCTGGAAGATACTGCCGAGCAAGATGTTTTGATTTGTGACGTTGGCGAAGTTCCAACTGACGGGACCAACACAATTTTTCGGGCGCTGAGCCTGTTTCGCCGCGTTTTTCCGCTCCAAAGGCGACTGAGAGTTACCATCGAAAAAAACATACCGCTCCGCTCCGGTCTGGGTGGCGGCAGCAGCAACGCCGCGTTCTTCTTGGCCGCTTTGAACGGCATGCTTGGATCACCAATTGACGGCGACGGACTGATGAAACTTGCTGCGCTTGTCGGGCGCGACTGTCCGCTATTCCTAGGACCGTCGCCCTGCATCGTCAGCGGAAGCGGCGAAGTGGTTGAGCCGCTAGAAGAAACGCATCTGAACGGATTGCGCCACACGAAATTTTTGCTGTTTAGGCCAAATTTTGGCGTCGACACGTCCTGGGCCTACGAAAAATTCGACCAGCTCGGATCATGGGCGCTCAGTTCGCGCAATGCGGCACTGTCATCTATCGGGAAACTGGCCAACGATCTGCGCGCAGGATACTCATCCAGCCACTATTGGAATGCGCTGCAGGACGTTGTGTGTGAAAAATTTCTCGAACTGAGTCAAATACTTAGGGATTTGCCGGAATATTTCAAGGTGCGCGGCCACATGACAGGATCGGGCAGCGCTTGCTACATCCCGATGGCTGAGGACTTTGACAGCACTTCCATTCGCAAATATTTGGTCGACGTACTTGGCGATGGGGCACTGATTGTGGAGACGCGGCCAATTTTTGATCGGTGATGGCGACACATCATGGCGCCCACGGGCGCCGCTAATTTTTCGACCAAACCGTTCCTTTCCAGTCGATTGCCCGCGCTCCGCTCCGCACGGCGCTGCGCACACTGGCTGTCTTGGCTCCCGTTTCGAAGTCAACCAACGCGCCGCCATCTTCGGCGATGGAGCCGTACCAGTTTACGTGTCCGTCAAGGAAGACCACAAATCCGCCAGTTTGGCCATAAACGCCTCCGCCATCGCCGTTTTGCGCCCTCCAGTATCCGCTGTTTTCGTCAAGGCCGCGACTGTAGGCCAGCGGGGTTGTGGTGGGATCGTCGTCCGGAGAGAGGCCGGTGATTACCGCAATGGCTAGCGGAAAACTGCGAAATTCTTCACTGGCCGTTGCATTTCCGCGGGCAAGCACGCGCTTTGGCGTTGGCCGCGAAGAACTTGTCACGAGATAGTCTTCCGAAACGATGTAAATTGATGCGTCGTCACCGCCGCCATCGGCCGCAAGAGCTGCGGCCCAATCGGCCACCGTGGCCGCTCCGTTCAAATTTTTCGTCGAACCGCCGCCATTGACATGGGCACCATAGGAAATGGCAATTTGCCGCAAATTACTAGCGGTTCGCATTTTACGCGCTTTTGCCAGCGCACCGCCGACGGCCGGCGTAACAATTGCGGACAAAATTCCGATTATGGTTATGACCGCCAAAACTTCTATCAGTGTGAAGGCGCGCTGCTTGTTGTTCATGGAGTGTTTGCGTAGGGCAATGGAAACCGGCGACAGAGATCCCTAACGCGCCCCCGCACCGACTCCATTGTGTCGGCAGCTTCTTCCGCTGTCAACACTTCCCATATCATCTGGCCGATTTGTTCCATTTCCCGCTCCCCCATGGAGCGCGTGGTGACAGCCGGGGAACCGAGTCGTAATCCGCTGCCGCTAAAAGGACTGCGCGTTTCGTCTGGCACCACATTGCGATTGAGAGAAATATTTGCGCGATCTAAGAGCATTTGGGCCGTCAATCCATCCATTTGGGGAAGATTTTTCCTCAAATCAATGAGGACGAGGTGATTGTCCGTCCCGCCGGAAACTAAATGGAAGCCGTGATCGGCCAGAGATTTTGCCAGTGCCTTTGCGTTTTTTAGGACTTGCAGCTGGTAGCTGCGAAATTGCGGCTGAATGGCCTCAAGGAAGCAAACGGCCTTCGCGGCAATGATGTGCATGAGCGGTCCGCCCTGCTGTCCTGGGAAAACGGATGCGTCAATGGCGCTGGCGAACTTTTTTTTGCAGAAAATGACGCCGCCGCGCGGCCCCCGAAGCGTTTTGTGGGTCGTGCTCGTGACAAAATCGCAACATCCTATGGGGGACGGGTGTAGCCCGGCAGCCACCAAGCCCGCTATGTGGGCCATGTCGGCCAGCACGAGGGCTCCATTGCCGTGGCCAATTTCCGCAACACGCTCGAAGTCAATCGCGCGCGCATAGGCGGATGCGCCAACGGTGATGAGTTTTGGCCGTTCCCGCGCGGCAATTTTCTCCATCCCGTCGTAGTCAATGCGCCGCGACTCGCTGTCCGTGCCGTAGTGATATACGCTGTAAAGCGCTCCACTGAAATTTTTTGGGTGCCCATGGGTCAGATGCCCTCCGTCGCCGAGCGCCATGGTGAGAATTTTGTCGCCCGGCTTCAGAACTGCCCCATATACGGCTCCGTTCGCCTGCGACCCGGAGTGCGGCTGAACGTTAACGTGTTCCGCACCAAACAATTGCAGCGCACGCTCCCTGGCGATGCGCTCCACCTTATCGACAATTTCGCAGCCGCCGTAGTAGCGCCGACCTGGGTAGCCCTCCGCATATTTGTTGGTAAGCACCGACCCGGTAGCATCAATGACCGCTTGCGAGGCAAAATTCTCAGAAGCAATTAATTCAATATGATCCTCCTGCCGTTTCCGCTCAAGGGCCGTCAGGGAAAAAATTTCCGGATCAACGCGCTCCAACCAATTCATTGCCACATCCCCCAGTTTGTCCATTAGCTCCAAACGGCGACAGTGGCGACCGCCTTCGAATGCCGTAAAGAAAAATTTGTGCAGAATCGGCCAAATTTTTTCGGCCGATTGCCACAGCGATCCAAGGCAGAGCACATTGGCATTGCCGTGTCGACGGGAAAGTTCCGCCATTTCCTCGCTGAGCGCCACGGCTGCGCGAATGGTGCGGAAGCGGTTCGCCGCCATTGCCATGCCCGTTCCGGTGCCGCAAACGAGGACGCCAAAATTTGAGATTCCGCAGCAAATGTCTTCGGCGACGCGCTGCGCATAGAATGGGTAGTCCACCGGATCTTCCGTCTCCGTGCCGCGGTCGAAGAGCCGCATGCCATTTGCACGAAAAAACGCCAAAAGCGCTGGCCTCAGGCAGATGCCGCGATGATCCATTGCCATGCTTACGGCACCAATCGCCGCCGGAGACTCGCCCATCGTCGAAGGCCATAGACATTTTTTTTGGCGAACGGCACAAGCGCGTTTGTGCGGCGGCACCGCTAAAAATTTCTTGCGTCCGCCAACCAAATACCTTCTCTGCCAGCTTGTGCGGGGGGTTAGCTCAGTTGGTTAGAGCATCAGCATGACACGCTGGGGGTCGCCGGTTCGAATCCAGTACCTCCCACCATGGAAGCGGCAAAAATCCGCGGCGGTCTGCCGTCCACTTAATTTTGAATCTTCGGCGGCACCCCAAAGTGCGCTTGCGCAAGTAGTAGCGAAAGCGACGGCGGCGTTCGGTAGATTTTCATTGCCCGCAAACGCCATCGCTCCATACTCCGAAAGGAGTTTCAGATGAAGAACGTCCTATTCCCACGTTTTAGCGACGGCCGCCTATGGCTAAAGGTGTCAATTGGAGTTTTGATAATGTTTCTGCCAGTTATTAACCTTTTTGCATTTGGGTATTTATACCGTTTCATGTTGGCTCCACGCTACGCTACGGATGGCGGCGTGCAGCTGCCGGAATGGAGCGAATGGAGCCGCATGTTCCTAGAAGGTCTCCGCCTGGTGGTTTTCGTTGCGTCCTACGCCGTCGCCTCCTTCGTCCTAGCCGTTGCATCCGAATGGCTTGTGCTAGTCGGCAGCTTCGGAATGTTCCACATGGGCTGGTCCATGCTCATGCCGCTCTTCCTGACTTTGCTTCTGCCGATATTTTTCGTAACCGTAATGCAATATCAGCGCACCGAACAATTTAGCAATTTCCTTTCCGGCCACGGCACCCTTCACTACTTGCGCTATCTGTGGTGGCCGATGATTTGGCCATCTCTGGCTTTCGTCGGCCTGCAGTGCGTCTGCGGCGTACTCTACGGAATTGCCTGGTTTGTCGGCTTTGGCGTTGCCATTGCGAGCTTTAACGAACTGCTGCGCCACTACGGCGACAGAATTGATGATGGCTTTCACGGCGCATTGCACTAGCCCGTGACGCCGCCAATTGGTGCGTGATCCGATCCTTCCAATGGAACCCGACTCGCAATTAACCGTAAACTGCATTCTGCAGCGAGAAAATAGTCAATGGGCCATCCACCGTTGGTCAGCTTCGCTCCAGAGCGTTGGGACCACCAGCTGTAGGCGCCACTAGGCCAGGATGGGAACGGCGAAAGACGCCCGCAAAATCACATCTTCTTCGGCGGCAAACGCAAATCACCATCCAGCGCAATGGGCGACCTAGGCGGAAAAATTTCAACCATCCTTGGAGGCGGAACGGCCGGAACTGGCCCGTCGAGTGCCGATCGCCTTCTTTCTCGCAGCCGGCTTATTTTTTTGCTCATCGGCCATGGAGTTTATGCGGGCACTAATGGCGGCCGCATCTTCGTAGCGCTCTTCGCTGACGGCGAGCGCCAATAGGAGTTCAAGCTCCGCCACATTTTTCGGTAGCTGCGTCCGCCAATCGCCTCCCGCCTTTGGCGGACGGTTCCACTCTACTGCGGCAGTTTGCAGAAAAATCGTTCGCGTCTGCGGCTTTTTGCCGCAATGGGAGCTGCTCCGCTGGATGCGTTTCATCAGGGAATCCAGTAAATTTGAAAATGTCTCATAGCAGCGGGCGCAACCAAAAACTTTTTTTTCCAGCAGCGTGGCGCCGTCGAAGCCGCAATTGCAGCATGACGTTTGCAAAATTGACCCGGGAACGCTCTTGTCTTTGAAAAGGCCGGAGCCGAGCAGCATGTCGGTTGGCGAGCCGGACTCATCGACAACACCCTTTTCGCGCGCGCATGCGGTGCAAAAATTTATGCGGTAGGTCGCTCCATTGGAAATTTGCACGAGGTGCACCGAAGCAGGTGCCCCGCAGCAATCGCACTTCACTAATCGCGCCATCCTACCACCATTAGACCACATTTTGGCGTAATGGCGAGCCAAATCGGACAAACGGCACCAAAGCATTGCCAATCAGGCCACAGAAGTTTTCTCCTCCACCGTCAGGAAAGGCCTTTCTTCGTCGCCGTCATCCGCAATCGGCAAACCGGTCTGGAGCCGCCTTTTCCCTTTCCCGGCGCGCGGAGAAAGCATGGCGTTAATTGTTCTGCCTGCTAACTTTGGCGGAGAATCTACGGCACCAAATCCCTCCAAATCGCCTATGGCCCGCTGCACGACCTGAAAGCCAAGCTCTTGGTGGGCCATTTCCCTCCCGCGGAACATTAGTGTCAGCTTCAGCTTAAAGCCCTGACCGAGGAATTCCTGGGCGTGGCGCAGTTTGGTCCCATAGTCTCCGACGTCGACCGACGGACGAAATTTTACTTCCTTTATCTTGGAGGCGTTGGATTTCTGCTGCCCCTTCGACTTTTTGTCCTCGTCGTACTTGTATTTGCCGTAGTCAAGAATGCGGCACACGGGCGGCACTGTGGTGGCGGCCACTTCGATCAGATCCAACCTTAGCGATTTGGCCAGAGCCAAGGCGTCTTTTGTCGTCATGAGCCCCATCTGCTCGCCATCTGGCCCAATGACGCGCACTTCCGGCACCCTAATGCGATCGTTGCGACGCGGCCCCCTGTCGAAGCGGCCACGGTTGAAAAATTTCTTCCCGCCGGTTGTTTTTTTCGGAAATGTGTTGGTCATAGATAGCTGGTATCCCGCTTTGAGCCGCAGACGCGACCACGGAACGTTCACTAGCCACTTTGCCTTCCATTACAAGTAATTTCTAACCGCCGAAACCGTTTTGGCGATAAAGCGCACTAAGTGATTGCCGGACAGTGCATTTATGCGAAAGCGTCAGCACCGATGGGGCCCATCGGTCGGTCACTTTTGCGCAATTGGCGAAGTGTGCGCGCCACAAAAGGAAAATACCCGTGCGGCGCCTAAATGGAGCGCTCCATTAGCTGTAGCAGCTCAACTTTTGGCGGCAAAATTAGCGGCCCACATTCTGCGCCATGGCCATGGTTGTCTGATTTATGGCAGACACGATCGAAGTGAGCACATCAAGGGATGAACGCAACGTTTGCCCCTGCTCTTGGGCGGAGCTCTGAGTGCGCTGCGCCATCGTGCCGGCCTGCTGGCTGTAGCTCTGCACCAGATCCGCCTGGGCCTGGTCAAGGGTGGCACCATATTGGTAGCCGGCAGCGGCGTGCTTGTAGCCGCCCTCGACCAGCTGGCCAACGGCGCCAATTCCCTGCCCCAGTCCCTGGCCTAGGGCCTGCTTTCCAAAAAATCCAGCGCCGGCCTGGGCAAACCCTCCGGCCAGATTTGCAGCGCCAGACCACATCTCTCCTGTGGCCAACGCCTCGGATGCCGCTCTCTGCTTTCCGGCAGCGTCAACCTTCAACGAGGCAGCCTTTTCGGACAGCTGTACGGATTGCTGCAAACCGGCGAGCGACGACTTGCTCTCTTCGGCGCGCATCTGATTGGCGTTTTGGGCGGTCTGCGACAGCACCTCAGCCAAAAGGGCCATTATGTCGGTGGTGGTAACGGAACCGCCGCCTTCGCCTGGGCGGTAAGAATTTCTCAGCACAGCGCGCTGACCGTTCGCAAACTCGGGCGACACGATACCGCGGGATGCGGCGTCACCGAGCCAAGCGTCAACGTCGTCGATGGAGTCAATGGCTTCGTCGCGCGTGAGGTCGCGATTTTCATCGTGCGCCCCCTGCAGCCGTCGCCGGAAGTTCAGTGCGCCATTCGGCAGATCGGCAAACTGCAAATCTTCAGGATTGTTGACGGTGACGGAATAGCGCGATGGCGGAATGTCCAGTTCGCCAATCTTTGGATCAATACTAACCAACTGCGTAATTGGATTTCTAAACGGGATGCCTGTTGCGGACCCCTTGTCGTCGTCGGCGGCGATATCGGAACTACAGCCCTCAATTTTTGCCGTGAAACTCTGCAGCACTTCGCCGTTGCTAGCGCCACCAAGAGCCATTGGCGATGGCTTCTCCAACGTCGCAAGATCGAGCATGAACGCCGTCATGGCCGCATTAGTGCTGTTTGGGGACAGAGGGGCTTTTGAATTTGCTACGCCATCGGCATCGGCAGTCGCTCTGTTCGCATTCGCCGCTTCCACCCTCCTAAGCTCAGCCTCCCGCCGAGCGCGAACCTCGTCTAGGGTAAAGCCACTACTTGAGCCGCCGAAACGGCGATCGGAAAAGTTAATGTCATCCACGGAAATTCCCCCAACAAAACCAGATTAGAGTGAAACATTTCTTGTGAGCGCTGTCAATCCTTCTCCCAGCGTTTTGATGATTTCCGTTTGAGCTTTGTAAAGTTGCTCCATGTAATTCCATGCGTCCTTTACGGCGGCACTCAGGCGCTCCTGCATTGAACTAAAATAGGACGCCACGGCTTCCCATTTGCTCAGCGAAGCGTTCGCAATGGCTGCATTTTCTTCCAATGGAGCGGTGGAGCGATGAACCGTTCCGCTAAAAAACTGCAACAGGCCATTCTCCGAGCGAGCCATTACGCCGGACGACATGGAAATGGCGTAGATAATTCTTGCGATAACTTCGGCGCTTATTACGGCCTGATTTGCCGCAGCGGCACCACCTATGGCCGAAGAGGCAACGGCCATAAACTCAATGATCGGCAAAACGATCTGCGCAGTTGTAATAAATCTTCTTATGGCGCCTATTGCATCCTTAAATAAATCTTTATTTTCCCCAAGGTTATCCTCCAGCTCGTCCAGCTTGGAGCGATCTTTCGACGCCTTCACCGTGGTCACCACCGCGACGGCGATCGATGCGACGGCGCCGGCAATTGCCGCGGCCAAAAGGATAAATCCGAAACCAAATGTGCCGAATGCAGCCACTATCAGGGAAACGATTAGCGACATTATGATGGGGGCGAGCGCGGAAAGGGTCTGGAAGGCCGGAGACTCCAACATCTGGATGATGGACATCTTCCCCACCGTGTCGAAGAATCGCTGCATATCCTCGGATAACTGCATGCAGCTCTGGTGTTTTTTGATTATATTTTTTTGCACAACGACACCGGACGACGATAGGGCGGCGAGCAGTTTTGTCGTGCTAACGATGGACGGCCCCACCGCCTTCATGCATTCGTAGAGGGACAGCGCGCTCAAGTTTTCCACCAGAGCGGACATCTCTGGGCTGTCCGGTTCCAGGCTTTCTTGCCCGCTAAAATTCTGCCATCCATTGCGCACAATGGGCTGCCCTCCGCTGACGCTGTGGCGCCTGTAGAAGTCGGCTTTGCTTCTGTCGACTACCAGCGGCTTCGCTTTCGTGACTCTGTCTCCATCTGTTTTCAGCGTATTGTGCACGCTGCCGTTGGCGTAGCGGTACACATCTACGTCGGACACGAAATTTAACCCGTCCCAGCGAAACAGCATCCAGCCGTTGTCCGGCAAATAGAAGGCGAACTCCGTCCCAGCCGCAACTCCAGTCATGTCCATCGCAATTGATTCCTCAGCTGCCGCGCTTGGCGGTGGCGCCTTTCCCCCGCACCCGCGCCTCTGAACCTCCTCCGTCCGCCATCATCATCTTGTCCGCCTCAATGGCGCTTTTGCGCAGAGCCTCCACGAACGCGCCAAACTCATCAACCTTGCGGTCGTTGGACTTTTTGTTGGCATTTTTGTAGTTCACGAGTACGGCATTCGAAACCAAATAGGCGTGCAAAACTCTCCCCAGATCAACCATGCACTTTCCGCTGAGTATGGCGAAATCGAGAATGTTCGGATGGATGAAGTACGCCACCAAATAGAGCACGGCGGCGAACGGCAGATTCCCCGCCAACTGATTCGTTGCCGCCCGCGCCTTTAGGTAGTCCGGGTTTAGCGGATCCAGCATGCAGAGCGCCCTGAATATTACCTCAGCCTTGTCGTATTTTTTTTGCCGATGGAGCTGGTAGCCGAGCGCGTATGCGCAGTTCTTTTCCTCATCGGTGACGCCGATGGCGCTCCCCATTGCGCCGGCCCGTTTTAGATCTTCCACCGCTGCGCGCATTTTGCCCAGAAGGGCCGTGACCTGCTCCGTCCATGCGCCGCTTGCTTCCTTCAAATCCATCGCCGCACACATTCTGCTATATTTTCGCGATTGAGTCACCAAATAAATTTTCGACACGAGCCAAAAGCGTCGTGGCGGCAGTTACATCTTGCTGGAAGTATTGCAGTTCCAACGCGATCAACGAAGCGGCTTCCGTTAGCAGCCCAGACAGCTGATCGTGATAAATGCGCAATATGTCCCCCAGCATCGCTATCTGCGTCCTGTCAATGCCGATCGCGGCTACGATGGCATCGGCCTTCTCCTTTAGCCCTGCCAATTTCGGGTCATCAGGGTTGGAGGACGCTTTAATGTAGCTCCTAATGTCCTCTAAGTTTTTTTCGGAGAGAATGCCATCCTTCTCGAAGCCGCCAAGCAAATCTCTTTCCACCAAAAATGAAATCGGCCCCAAGCCGGGCGACCACTTGACCCATTTGCTGTGGTCAGACTCCGACCCGTCAGCGGATCGCATGCTGTCAACGATCGCATTAATTTCTTCGAAAACCTTCAGCACCTTTTCCTGTTCGCCGTTTATCGCCTGCGCATCGGAAAGCCGCAGCATCAATTTCTTCTTTCGCAGCGAAGCCATGGCGTAGAGCAGCGCCCCAATGCGCACTCCAATGTCCGGGTTATAGCGTGCATTTGGACTGCCAAACGAAACGTGCATCAGGTCATACACATTTACGTAGCTATTCGGATCGTCGGCATCCTTCCCCGCCCTGCGCACATATATCTTGCAGCCAGTCGCAATGGGGGCATAGCCATTTGGAATTTCGAGGAACTCCCCGGAAACTTCCTGAAAGAGCGAAATCCTGCCGTTCGGCGAGTGGAAATTTGCCAGGGCAGCATTTTCGTCCAGGAATGACACATCCGGCTCGGTTGAGCCTAGATTGTAGGTGTCTTCCACGGTGATCATTGCGCTGATGCTGCCGTAGTCAAATCCAGTTTCCGGCCCGCCATTTGGCCCGAAATAAATTGACGGAAAGCTCTTGCTTAGCGATGTAAGTAGTAATGCCATATTGTTTCCCTATCGTATGTTTTGTTCTGTGCCGAAGTTTCCCTGACCCATGGCTTTCATGAATTGGGTGGCAACGGCATCTGACTGTTGACTATAATTCAAAAATCTTTGCAAATCGCTCATTAGGCGCGTGGATTCGCCGGAAATGCTACCCGAATAGATGCGCAGCGCGTCGGCCCACAGGTCTACGTGCGAGCAAGCTAGGCGCAGTTCATCGGCGACATCATCGAAACCTCGAATGTCGAGCAGATAATTGACGGCGCCATTTGCGTCCGCAGGAATCGGCCAAAAATCGACACCATTGGCCACCATGCGCACAAAACTTGATCCATTGGCCGTGACGGTTTTGCCGCCGCCGAAGTTGCCGGCGCATCCATTGCGGTGAGTCACGCCATCATTGGATATCTCAGCCACCACGAAGTTTTTATAATTTGAATTTGGCGCGAAAGCAAGCTTAAATGTTGCGGAACTGTTTCCGCCGGAAATTGCGCTGCACATGTCGAGAAACCACGGCGCCAGTCCGTCGCCTTCGAAGCAGTCGTCCGGAAGAAAATTCATCGTCTTCCCGCCGTAGGTCCACGTCGCAGTCCGAAGCGTGTGTGCCATCTTGCGCTTCATGTCTACGAAATCTTTCGGATAGCCGGAATTCGAAAAAATGCGCACGGAAAACTCGGCGGAATCCACGCGATCCGGATAGAAAGATGAGACCTTTTCCCCCTTCGGGTCATAGGTGTAGTACTGCTTCTCGTTGCCGCCGTTCGCCGACATAGTACACTTTGAAAATCCCCTAAAATATTGGCAACGCCCCGGATCAAGACCGTCAACCCAGCCAGAAATGTCTTGCGCGTCAACGAAGACAATGTGCCCGTCCCGCTTTTCTCTTCTGCGGATGCGGGGATCAAATGTCCACTGCACCTGTCCGTCGTTTGGCATGTAGGAGTCTGCCGAGCACGACATATCCATCCCGTCACCGGCCGTGATCCAGCAGTTTCTATCGTAGATGTCGACATAGCCATTCTTTTCCATTTCCCTAAATTTGGCCATGAAAACTTCATTGTCATAGGTGGTGCCGACTATTGGCTCGCTTTCGTAAATGGAGAAGCCCAGCTGCGGCGCGCCTCCATTGGCAGTAATTTCGACCATTGCCTTTTTCTCGTTTCCGCCAGTTCCGTTGGAAACGAAATGGATTCCGGCATTTTTCCCCGCCGCGAATTCGCCTATGTCTCTCGCCAAAAAGTCAAAGAGCCCCCTAACCCTCGCCTCGCCGGTGGCGCATAGGCGCGAGAAATATTTGACAAACTCATTGCCAGATTTGTCCGTCAAAATTGCATTCACCTCATTGCAAACATCTTCATCCCTTTCCAGGTCGCCGTCGGGATCCGCATTTGGATCTGCGTCGGAATCAAATTTATGTTGGGCGCTAAACAGAATCATTTCATCGAGGGCAAATTTGATGAATTCGACGTAGCGCTCGTCGTCCCTTACAAATGGGAGATAGGATTTGGCCATGTCGTCCACCTTTTCCAAGACGGCAACGAAATCTTCATAGCAATTCTCAGCAACCGAATGACCAATTAACCCAGACCTATCAAAAATGGCGTACCATTCGGCCAAAACATATTCGCGACTTATCGCCACAGCCGGCAAATCTTTGATGGTGGAATTAATGGCGTCTAGGCTCGCCCTATATTTTTTGGCGGCCACTACGGCATTTTGCACCGCATCCTCATACATCTCGTGCGCGTAGCCCGCCAATTGTTCCGCCGTGAACGCAATTACGGCCGATACGTCGCCGCCCCCGCTTCTTGAAAAAAAATCACCGTGCCTTAGCAGCCCGACGAATTGAGTCCAGGCACGGAAGAGTGACGGAACAAGAGCAACCCCAGATGTCTCTTTGCCGCTTTCAATTTTCTCCAATTCCGCCAGATAGTTGTGATATTTGTCCACTATGGCGCTTGGATTTTCTATGACGCCGGCCAGCAGGTTATCGTCGACAATGCGACGCTTAGCCATAAATGCCAAAACTTCACGGCTGATGGACGATCTGTACAGATGCTTTACGCTCATGTCGGTCGGCAGCGTGCCCATCGAGTCGTAGCGGATCAGCGTGCGCTTTACGCCATTCAGCCAGCGGTAAGTGTCCGCAATGCGCGCAGCTTCGGCATTGTTCAGAGCAATGTCGCGGGCCCTGATGGATGCCATGCGCATTTGCAGGCAGCCAATGGAGTACGTGACCGCCGCAACGCGGTAGACCAGACTGGAATAGGGCGAATAGTTCTGCAGAGATCCAAATTCCGGCAATTTTAGCGCCACCAAATCATAGATTGACACGTATGAGCCGACCGGATTGGACATGTCTCCGCTCGCCACCACCTTCAAGTAGAGCTCCGCGCTGTCGAAATACTTATCCGTTACGGATCTAATCGGGACAAACTGCGAGCTGCCCATGGATCTGCCGTAGAGCACGTAGCCGCCGTCCTCATTGCCGCCGTCAATCACCTCATAGCGCGTCATGCCGCCGTAGGAATCGGAGATGCTGCCATCGTAAACGTAGCAATCGCCGCCATTGTAGCTATCTTCGACGGCAGTCATTAGCCGTATGGCCGCGCCGTCTACTTTTTTGCGGCCTCCACTAAAAACATCGGGAAACGCATCAATCAACGAAATTGACGGCGGCGTAGCGTTGAGAACGGAAAACTGATTTGACAATTGCACCATTTTGCGCCCCCTACCTTATCCTGGAAACGGTGCCCACATTCGTCCTTGATATGACGCGAAGTATCGTGGACGCCTCCGTCATGGGCTGCTGCGATTCCATTTGCATTTCCCTAGCAATTGCCGAGCGCGCATTGCTTTCGTTGCCGATTTGGTCGGCGTAGATGTGTATCGAATTTACCTGCGCCAAAAGTTTGTCGGCCGAAAATTTTGACTTCGCCATCGCGTCACGCACCGGCTTTAGCACGAATTTCTCATAGGCGTTGTCGACCGTTGTGAAATTGTTCGTCGGAATTGGCCAATAGTCCGAAGCAACCGCGCCCTGCGCATAGGACATGCCCCCATCGACAAGAAGGCATGTTGGCGTCCCATTGTGGGCTGTCGACACGCTGCTCCAACCGCTGCCGCTGGCGAGCATAGGCCCGTTGCGCAAATGCGTATCGTCCTCCACGTAGCGCGCGCCGTCATAGCGATTCGGATCTTCGACCCCTCCAAGTTGGCCAAGCCTAAAGTCCCCTATGGCGAAGCGGCCACCGCCGTTGCTCAAAAGTGTAAATTTTGTGCAGACGTCCACCCCGTCGTATTCGAACGCTTTTTTGGAGAAATTTTTTAGGTGGTTTTCAACGAAGGCGTCACTGAAAACCACTGCGCCATCGCGAACGGCAAAACAGCCGTCCGGCATGAATTGCACCGAACCAAACCTTCTCGATAGGATATGGCATAGTCCCCTCTCGAATTCAAGAGCGCTCCGCGGAGGCGAAGCTCCGTACCACCGCACCGCATAGTCCGGAGATGTACGCAAAGGCCGCGTCCTGGCATCGGGCGTATCGGACCACACAAACGAGTAGGAGTTGCTGTCTTTATTTTTGGTTTTCGTGCAACTGTACGTATCGTAGCCATCCTCTGCGACGGAATTTTCCGGGAATACGCACGCGTCACCGTGTGGGCCAACATTGCCAAACCACGGGAAATAGGCGCAGTCTGCGCAGTCATTGCCGTCCCAAACGCCACCCTTCACGTCGAGAATTCTTCCGGTTTTATCGTGGAGCCGCGGATCGAACAGCCAATGGTCGCCGGTCCCCATGATTGATTTGCACTGATTGTCTTTGGCCTCCAAAGAGCGGCACCAATAGCACGACGCAAATGGATCGTCTTCGCAATTTGCCGGCAGATTGATGGTGGACTGGAGCCGATGCGAAAGAAATAGATCGCCGTGCCGCATAATGGTGTTTACTGCCGTCCACGCCTCAAAGGAGTGGGCCGGAGAGTATTCTCCAACGTTGACGCCAATTATTTTTTCCAGCGTCGCCGCTGCGGCGCTGTCCAGGCCCTTCACGGCCCCAATGGAATAGAGAGCCCTCTTGGCCATAAAGGCCCAGACCGGCGGCGGAAGCGTGGCCAAGTGCATTTCGTCGGAATCCTTAATGGATGCGTCGCGGCCGTTAAGATCGCTCTGTACGGCCTTAAGCAGTTCGGACACATACCCTATGATTTTTTGCTCCTCGGCTACGGCTTCTATGTCGCGGATATACTGCCGCATCAAGTGCTTCTTGCGGCAACTAATCGAATAGAGAACGGCCACTACGCGCGTGGCAATGTTCCCGTACACATCGTCGGAACCGGAGAAAATTCTATCGGAATCTAGGCGGTAAAGCGAGTAAATGTCGACGTATTTGCTGTCAACTCCAGCAACCTTTAGGTATAGGGACGTACTGTCCTGGATGCACTGGTCGACGCTGATGATTTCATCATAGCAATCAGCCCCCTTGTCCACGTCGAACCGTTTGCCGTAAACCTTATAGTTGCCATTTGCGTCCGAGACATACCTCTCATTTGGCGAGACCGCGCCAAAACGATAGACTCCATCCGAAGTGTTGTAGTCATCCCTGAAAAGCACCATCTCCTCCAGCGCATCGACGCTAACGGAGTCGCGCATTTCGAACACCTTCGGAAATGATTTACGCAATGTTACCAGCGGCAATGCCATGATTTCCCCCCCAATCACCCTCCGGCCTTCACCTAGAGGCGCATTTTCTTCAGCGATTTTCGCCGCGGCGCCTGGGCGACCGGATGCTGCCGCTCCACCTCTTCCCTGTCCGCTTCTTCATCGCTTTTCCGGTCAGCCGGAACGCGCATGGACGACTTGAGATGGTCTCCATGTTTCTTCGCCATTTCCTCCTCCATGCGCCCTATGGCCTCCATGGTTTGCCGTCTGTCCTCTTCGCTCAAAAGCGGAGATTCCAGGAAAATATTTCTTCCGGAATCCAGATCGGCCCCGAGCCCCTTGAAGAAGTTGCGCATCTTATCCATGGCCTGCTTCGTTTCGGCAATTAGAAGTTTATTCTCTTCGATTTGCTTTTTTAGTCTGTCGGCGAATTCGTCCACGATTACCTCCGGCTTCAGCCCCCTAGTGCGACATGTTGCGCGTGGTCTGGTTTTGCACATTAGCCCCTTCCGTCATTAGGGACGAGGACATGGCCAGAACGGCCTGCATTCCATTGTTCGCCACAGACACATAGTTGGTTGGAATTTGCGCAGCGCTATTTTGCGTATCAACTTGCGTGCGAATTGAATCGATATAGGCCTCAATTTCGCCGCGCGGCACGTAGACAGTTTTCCCCTTATTCACCGCGTCCTTAACGCTCATGTAGACGGCGCTACTTTGGGCGTCGAAATTACTAATTGTCACTTTCCTGGACTCATCGCACCCGTTCTTGTTGGATCCGTACGTCAAATAGCTCCACAGCACCACATAATTTCCGCGCCCAATTTGGAACTCTCCAAATTTCGCCTCGTTGCGCACCACCTTTTCTCCGTCAAAGTGGGTGGAGTAGACCTCTCCGCTCGTGTTAGGATCTTTCCCCGCTTGGCTGGCAACAACTATAGACAGAGACTTGCCGTCCTTCGCGAAATATGGAGGAGCAACGCCTCCGATGTCTTTCCCGTGCATGGAGAGAAATTTGGCGGTCTTCTCAACGTCGCCGTTAAATGAGTCCGAATTATCTTTATTTTTAGTAAAAACACTATCCCAATAGCTATCGCTTCCAGCTTTATTTTTCTTTTGATCTGCATCCAGCACGGCCCTGTTGCAGTAGTGCGGCTTATCCTTGCTGTTCCAGTCCCAATTCTGCCAATCGGATTCATCTTTGCCTCCCAACGACTTTTCAAGCACCAGCACTCCATTCCTAAACGCAGGAAAATATATCGCCTCCATGGCGCGAATGCTGGTCCATGGATTGGATATTGGATACACCCTTAGGATGTATGGGTTAAGTGCCACATGCGTAATAAGTTTAGCGTTCGGATCGACCACTCCGTTGGCGACCAAAGTCGCGGCAAACCGAGGGTCCATCGGCTTTGTGCCCCACTTGTCCGTCGGCGATATACTCGCCATGGTCGAAACGCACGCGCCATAGGCGGCGCGCAGCGCCTGCAACTTTTCGTTGAGCTCGGCCAGCTCGGCGACATAGGCGGCCATTTTATCAAGCTGCGCGCGCATCCCCTGGAAAGCTACGGCCAACAGGACCAGTTGCGTTCCAAGAATTTTGCGGAACTTCTCGCTGGGAATGTAAAGTTGCGCGCGATGGACGTAGCCGACGGAGCCGTCGCTTAGGCGGCAGTGCACATAGCTGCCGTGTCTGGCGTCGCTAGTGCTGCGCCCGTAGCCACCGCCGGACAGTGGCGAATAGAACAAAACGTTGCCACTCCCGTCCCTATCTATAGCTTGCGGGTCCCGTGAAAAAATCGGCAGCAGCAGCCCTTCGCTCTTCGCCTCTTCAAAGCTGACATCCTTGCCGTCCACGGCAAGGTTCTGCGGAAAAATCTCTCCATAGATGGAAAACCTCGCATAGAGATCTTCTATCCCAACCGTGTCCGCCACCGCTGCCATGGTTACCCATTCTGATTCCAAGGCAAAGCGCTGTCAACATGGAAGCGTCACGTCCTAGCAAATTATTCGCGCAGAAAAATTCGCTAGCCTAATCGCCGGAAAATGTCGCGCCCAGTAGGCGCCTAATGGCATCCAACTGCGTATCGAGGCTGGCGTCGATTGTGCCAAGCTCAGTCTCCATGACGCAGGAATTTTTATCGAGCCGGCCGTCGGCGACTACCTCCACAAACTGCTCAAAATCACCGGCGGATGCGGCTGCAGCTGCATCCTTCACGGCAAGCCTCGCGGCGTCAGCGTCGTCCGGATGCACTCTGACGGTAACCCTTCTCTGATTGCGCACAACCGATAGGGCTCCACTCACAAGCCTCCTTGCCCTCTCTTCGTCGCCAAGCTCGCCGACAATGCGCCGCATGGCGCGCACCACAATGTTAAGAAGCGAGTCCTCAAAGACGAGAAAATTGCCAATTTCCTTTTTGGCCATATCCGCCATGCGCGCAGCCATTTCCTTCTTTCCTTCGGCGAGACCCTCTTCGTAGCCCTTTTTGCGCTCCTCTTCCTTTGCGGCAACGGCCATGGCAATTATTTTTTTCGCTTCGCCGTTGGCGTCCCTCACAACTTTTTTCGCAATTTCCGCAGACTCCCTGAGGGCCTCCACGCCACGCTTTTCGCCCTCGCGGAGAAGCTCTTCCGATCCGCTAGCCGCCAAAAACTCTTCCCTGCGGAGGACCCTTTGGGCCATGACTATGGGGGCTCTCTTCCCCTTTTCCTTCAAAACCAATATCACGATGCACCTCCATCCACTCGGGCCAGCAATGCGCTGACCAAACTCCACGCGTCTTCGACTGGACCGGCAGGCGCCTTCGCGGCCGACTGCCACCCTCTGCCGGCCGGAAATTTCAATGCGAAGCGTTTTTTAACATCTGCCGCCAGGCCATCGAGACAGGCGGACACGCACCACCTGCCGGCCTCGGCGGCGCGCTTCGACGGCGTATGGCCATGCAGCTCCATATGCGATAGGCGCGCGATCGCGTCGGCAAAAAATACCGTTCGCCTTATGGCGAATCCGTAGGCCTCGTCGCCAATCGCCTCCAGGATCTTGCAGTGTTCGCCGCGCTGGACAACGAGCTGAATTTCACTCGAGCAGATAATGGCGCCAGCCAAATTGGCGACCCGCTGCAGGCGGTTGCAGCTCTCATATATGATTCTCTGACGAGGGAGGAGATTTGGTTCTCCCTCGCTCGGACCGGCCAAGCTGAAATGGTGCAGCAGCAGGCCGTTAATCCTGACCCAGCCGCGCCGCGTTGCCGCCAACGTGCGCACACATTCCAAGTCGCAAAAAACTTTCCGCATGCGCGATCCGTGCACATAGCGGGCCGGCTCGTAGAGGAACTGCAAAAAACGCACGCACTCTTCCCCTTCGCCCCTAACCCAGGACGCGCGCCACTTTTCCAGCAATTCTTCGCTATTCATGGCGGCGCGCCCACAGTGCCCAGAGCCGAAGACGGCCTATTTATCTCCTTCCGCGTCCAACCGCTCGGCCTCTTCCGGCTCATCGGAGCCCCCTCCATCTTCGCTTTCCGCGCCAACCTCTTTTTCGCTGCCCCCTGCGGCAGCAGCTGCGCCCGCATCGGACTTCGCTTCGCCTTTGCCGGACCGCTGCTTTTCGTCGCGGCGCACGGCAAGGTAGTCGAATAGCGCCTTGGCGCCGACGAAGCCGCAGGCGGCGGCGGCGGCGGCCACCAGCAGCAGAAGGCCCCAGAAGGCCCAAATGGACGAGCGCGTCATGCGTATGGACAGCACGCTGGCCATTTCGTCGTCGCCGAGGGCGTCGTCACTTATGGGCGGCGTCGGGAAAAGCGCCACGGAAACTTTGTCGTAGGAAAGGCCCTCTATGCTATTGGCTATCAGCTGCTTAATGTCGCGAATGGAGTCCTCTATGCTGGATCCCGGCCTGTATGTTGCAAACACGGCGGCCGACGAAGGCGTAGTTTCATCTGTGTACGGATTGTTCTCCGGCAAAACTATGCTCACCCTTGCCGTCACAACGCCGGCTATGTGGCTGACGATTTCCGCCAGATTTTCCGACAGCGCATACATGAAGCGGGCGCGCTCCTCCGTCGGCGAGGACACCAGTCCAGACTTCTGAAACACTGTGCCGAGCGTGTTAAATTGATCCTGCGGATAGCCGTAGCTGCTCAGAACATCGACTGCCGACGCAAATTGGTTCCCGGCAATTGTTATGGTCCAACTATTTTCGACGCCAGCCTGCTTTCCAACCGCCATGTTGCGGGCGCGCAGCAGAGCAATCATTTCATTTGCCTGCCGCTCAGAGACGTTGGAGTAGAGCGCAGTTTTCCCGCATCCGGAGCAGAAGGCGGCCGAGGCAAGAAGAAGCCAGCGGAGCAATTTCTTTGAAAAGGCCATGAAAATTTCCTTGGTTTTCGGAAGTATGGGGCGGCCAGTTGCCCTGTCAAAGAATTTTTATGGCGACACCGCAGGAATTTGCGTTTGATGTCGTCCCCCATAGCGATTGAATTGCCGCTTCCGCCGGCGGAGAAAAAAGAGATTGCAGCCGCCAGCTTGTCTCCATGAAATGGAGTCATGGGGACGTTCGGCCGCATTTTTTCCGTCGTGTTTGTTATTTGTTCCCAGGCGGTTGCCGCATTCGCCGATGGCGGTGCGGGCGCCGACGACAGTTTGCACTTCGTTAACGTCATCCGCGCCTACGACGTCATGAAGCCCGCCTACAGGCCATTTTCCGGAAGCGGCCTCTGGGTTAGACCATGCTGCTGGCGCGGCGACGCCGAGCTGAAAGGTGGCGGCTATGCCGATGGAAGCGGAAAGGGTATTGCCGCAGGATGCTGCATCACCACGGCAAAAGTTGCATTCATACCGCTAGCTGCCGCAGTGGACCTATATGCCTCACACCGCAGCGGAGGATTCGAGCGGCGCAATGACGTCCACACGGCCATCGACGGCCATGCATCCGGCATAGGGGGAAGCATTTCCGTTAGAGCCATCGGCCTGGACGTGCGAACGGTCGCGTTCTATGAGCGCACGAAAAGCGAGGAGCGCGGGAAAGCCGAAAACAACATACTCAGCGACGTTTTCAATGTGGGCCTCTACCTTTCCCAAAAAATTCTACCGCTTGGACCCATAAGCGTCTGTCCTGAATTGGCCGTAGTCGCAACGCGCATGTCAGCCGCCGATGGCGAATTTTTCAAAACAGTTGGCAATGATGTGTTTAAATTCAAACGGATGTGGAGCTCTTCCTCCATGTGGCGCCTTTCGCCAGGCGCGCACATAGCATTTAACGGGCCCGGGCGGGGCGGCTGCCGCATCAGCGGCCGCTGGAATTTCGACCTGGGCCACAGGCCGACGGTGAAAGATCTCGTTCCCGATGGCGGCGCTGACTACAGGGAAGCTTTAGAGGTAACAAACTCCCATCCGGCGCTAAAATGGCCAAAATCCGGCTACGGCGAACTGGAAATGGCGTTTGGTTTTGCCTTTGGAAAGGAATTATTTGGCGAGGCCAGCGTAGCCACCCACAGCATAAATCGCCGCGGCATGTGTGCAATGTTTACGCTAGGCAAGGGCTTCTAGCGCTAGGGCGTCTGTTCGTTTGACGCTTCCGTGATGACACGCCTAAGATTTCCAAGTGGCGCCCCAATGCCTTCGGCCAGATCCAGGTCGTTTTTGGCAGCATCCTCTATGGCGCTAATGGCATATTCGAAAAGCCCGCTCCTGCTCGGATCCAAAAGTTTTCCGCCGCCTTTCGCGGCGCGGAGCGTCTCTATGCGCTTTATCTCGTTGTTGATAAAAGCAACCCACTCATCGCGGCCCGCATTCGTCGGAATCTCCAACGCATCACACAGCTTCACATCGTCGTCGCCAGTTAGCGCGCCAAGTCCATCTTCCGCTATGCCGGAAGCGCGCAGCGCTTTCTTGTATTGGTCGGCATGATATTTCATTAGGGCAACATTCGCCTGTTTGGCGGGATCGACGCCGGCAGTCTGATCGCCAACCACATAGGTGTCATCTTTCCCTTCTTCGCTGCGCGAAGGTCTCGCCTGATCGATTGCTATGACTCCGACGGAAAGCACGCCGGCGCACAGCATAAAGGCGAATATTTGGAGCGCAAGCCCCGGGCCGAAGGAGGATGCGATAGCGACAGTTACGGCCACGATTACAATCAACGAGAGCATGATGAAGATGGCATAGGCCAATTTGTGCTGGCCAAATACTTCACCCAATTGACCCAACAAATTCAGCGATCCGGCAGAATTGTGCGTTAGATTGTGCCAGGCGGTTTTTATTTTCTGCAAAAATAGTGCCGGTTTTCCGCCAAAAAACGCCTTGCTGGGGCTAATGGCAATTGCACTAGCCTTCGCTTGGGCTGGGGGGGTTGGCGGCACAGCCATACTTTTATGGCTTTATTGTGCGCGCCATCCGCAAAACGTCAACTCCATCGTCGCCATGGGGCCACCGCTTTTTGATAATCTCTTTTCGGCCAACGGGATGGGGTTTTGAAAAAATATTTTTAGTGTGGTCCGCGTGGCGCCGGCGAATGGAAAATTGATTCGAGCGCAGCGACTTCCGGGCAATTTTTTTCGATCAGCCAAATCGCTCGATCGACGGCGGCGATTAGTCGGCCAATGCGCAGCAGGAGTACGCGGCGCCAATTTTCGTCGTCTCCGGCAAATTTTTTTGCCGTTTCCGCCAGACGCACGCTGCAGTCGGCAAATAGCAACTCCATGGCAATTCGCCGCACTCCCCCTTCGTCACCTTCGGCCGCACCTGCGCATTCTCCACCGCCGCCAAGAATCTCGCCGAAGCGGTCCGCCATGCGGCGAAATCTTCCAATTAGCCCATAGCGCTCAAGGGCATGGCGCGGCAACGGATTTAGAATGCAGTCGACACTGTGCCTTTCGTAGTCCCCAAGCCACTGGCTCCATTGGCCATCGCGTTCCGGCAAAACACAGCCCAGACATCGATGCGGTTGGCATCGACTCGCAATGGTTCCGAGGACGTCGCAGCGCCGTCTGGCACTTAGCAGAAAAAAAGCGCCGTCTGGCGGCTCCTC
>JAIRXB010000001.1 GCA_031268535.1 Puniceicoccales bacterium
GCAATGGCGGCGCAGAAAAAGGCAAAGTCCGCCAAAGGTGTCGGCAACGTCTACGGAGCAATAGGTGAAGAAGTTACGCGGCAGCGGCGCGCAAAGACGGTCGCATTTATGCGGCATACTCTTGCGGAAGAACCGCTTCCGGAAAACTTCAAAGTCGGCGGAGAAGGTGACGCAGAACCCGCCAAAAATTCGTGCGGCTGCGACAACATTTGCCACTGCGGCGGCGTAAATGCAGTTGCATAGCCGCACAAAGATGGCAGCGTCACTTTCGCCGAGGAGGGCTAACCGAATAATGGGACACTATTTGCCACTTCCCTATGTCTACGAAAGAGAGGGGCGCGTCGAGCGCTCATGGGACATATACAGCCGCCTGCTTAAGGATCGCATCATCTTTATCGGCAGCGCCATAGACGACTGGGTAGCCAACGCCATCGTCGCCCAACTGCTTTTCCTGCAAATGGACGACGGCAAAAAAGACATCCATCTCTACATAAACTGCCCCGGAGGGAGCATCACGGCCGGCCTGGCCATCTACGACACCCTCTGCTTCATGCAGTGCGACGTGGTCACCTACGTCATAGGCCAAGCGGCAAGCGCCGGCACGCTGCTGCTGGCTGCCGGCACCAAAGGAAAGCGCTACGCCCTACCCAACAGCCGCATTGTAATTCATCAGCCGGTGGGGGGCGCATCGGGACAAAGCTCGGACATCTCCATTGCCGCCAAAGAGATCAACCGCTGCCGCCACAGCATAAACGAAGCGCTCGCAAAGCACACGGGACAGACGGTGGAACGCATAAGAAAGGACTCGGACAGAGAATTTTACATGACAGCCCAGGCCGCCATGGACTATGGCATCGTGGACGCCATCATCGAGAGAAGCGGAGCGGGCCACTAGTTTGGTCGGAACGGGTTGCGATGGCGGATACGGGCGAACGCTGCTCCTTTTGCGGCAAATCCAACGGCGCCGTTGGCTGCCTCATTGCCGGCCCGAACGGAGTGAACATTTGCGACGATTGCGTTGACGTCTGCGCGAAAGCGCTCGCCAAGGACGGAGTGGATGGCGGCGGAAACGGCAAAGGTCTAGGGGAAGGCGGAGATTTTTCGCCGCGCATGACGGAAGACGGAGCCGCACCGGGAGTTGGCAATGGCGCCAAGCGCGATGGGCCCTTTAGGGTGCACAGCATTTCTCCTAAATTTCTGAAGGAGTTTATGGACGGCTATGTGGTCGGCCAGGAAGACGCCAAACGCACGCTGGCAGTCGCCGTCCACAACCACTACAAGCGACTGGCCATCTCCGGCTCAATAATTGCGGAGGAAAAATCTAAAAAGCCGCTGCGGGACAAAACTTTAGACGGCGTAGAAATCGAAAAAAGCAATATTTTGCTGCTTGGACCAACTGGCGTCGGCAAGACGCTGCTGGCCAAAACGTTGGCAAAGGCCCTCTCCGTACCATTCGCCATCGCCGACGCAACCACCATTACGGAGGCCGGCTACGTCGGCGAAGACGTCGAAAACATTGTGCTCAAACTGGTTCAGTCCGCAAACTACGACCTAGGAAGAGCCGAGTGCGGGATCGTGTTCATCGACGAAATTGACAAAATCGCCAGGCGCACGGAAAATGTATCCATCACCAGGGACGTGTCCGGCGAAGGCGTGCAGCAGGCCCTGCTAAAAATTTTGGAGGGAACGGTTTGTAACGTCCCACCTAAGGGCGGCCGAAAGCACCCGGAGCAGGAATATCTGCGCGTTAATACGCAAAATATTCTATTTATCTGCGGCGGAGCATTCGTAGGCCTTGACCGAATTATCGCCGACCGTATCGGCGTAAAGGTCTTGGGATTCGACCCTTCCGGCGAACGAAGATCCCAAAATCAGCGCGAAGGGGCGGCGCTGCTGCGCCACGTGCAGCCGGAAGACCTTGTGAAATTTGGCCTAATTCCGGAATTTGTCGGCCGGCTGCCGGCGGTGACGGCGCTGGAAGACCTCGGCGAAGAGGACCTTCTCCACGTGCTGGCCCAGCCAAAGAACGCCATACTGAAGCAATATGCTCTTCTGCTTGCCCAGGAGGGAGTTAGGCTTTCCGTGCCGGATGATGTGCGCCGCACGATAGTCAGGGAGGCGCTGAAGCAGAAGACTGGCGCCCGCGGACTCCGCGCCGTGCTGGAGCGCGCCATGCTGCCAATTTTCTACGAAATTCCACAGCGCCGCTCCGTTAAATCAATCACCCTCAGCGATGAATGCATAGTCTCCGGCGGCACGGCCGTGGAACTTTCCGGCGAATGCAAACCCCAAAAAAAAAGCCGCCGAAAGCGCGACGAGTGAACGGCATCCGCAAATCTGTGCGCCGCACCATAAAAATTATCTTTGCCTTGGCTCTTTTTTTGCTAACTCTCACGCCATCGGCGATGAAGGCAAATGGCGAAAAGTGCTCACATTTGCGCCGCTCAGCCGCCTATTTTCTAGACAGCACGTTGGCCCTAATGTTGGCCATTACCTTGCTGCTGTGGATTTTCCCGCGCCATTTCCCGCGGCAGTGGGAGCTCATCGCCAACTCTGGCGCAATGGGCAGAGCCGGCATTAGGACTCTGCTGTCCCAGCTTGGAGAAAACGACGGAGCGGCCATGATGCATCTATTTGCCGCAACGCAGTTTGTAATGATTGCCACGCTGACGGCGTACTTTTGGCTCTCGGAAGTTTTCATCGATGGCGGCTCCATAGGCAAGTGCATGTTTCGCCTGCGCGTTGCCGATTTTAGCTCCGGCAATCGCCCAGATCTTTTGCGCCTATTTATGCGCAGCGCAATGTCTTCCATCTGCCTCACCGTCTGCTCGCCACTCCTTCTGCCAAACTTCCTCTGCGCCCTCTTTCGCCGCGACCGCCGCTGCTTTCACGATCTCCTGGCGGGAACGGCCGTGGTGCGCAATTAGCTATTTTGGAACGATTTAGCGCTTTTTTAACGACACAGCGCCCGGCTCCGCTACCTTGAGCCGTGCGCCGACTGCTTTCCATTTTGTGCCTGGCACTTCCGCCGATGGGGGCGTCGGCTTCGCCGGCGGCCGACAGCGAGCTCTGGGGCGATGTTGACTGCGCCCAAAGCGTCTACGGCTGCAAAACGGAAGAGGCAGTTCTCCCGGAAAACGGCAACGATTACTGCCGCAGCGAAATGCGCGAAAAAATGCTTTCGGCTGTGTCGTCCAGCTGGTCCGTACCGAACGGCCTCGGTGCCGCATCCGCCGAAAAAACTGACGACGCCATGAACCTGAAGGAAAAGCTGCGCCGCATCCCGGTGGAGAAAATTTCCTTCCGCCGCATGCCTTTCCGCGACGCAGTCGATCTGCTGGCGGAAATGGCGGAGGAGGTGGACGGCGACGGCATCAATTTTGCAATCATCGACGAGCCGCCTGACGGTGGAATCGTCCATCTTACGCTGCGCAACGTCACGCTCGGCAGAGCCATAGAGCTGCTGGCCCAATGCGTCGACTTCGACTGGGAAATTGACGGCGACGCCGTAATTCTAAGTTCGGCGGAAAAAAATTTTGAGCGTTTGCGGACAAAATTTTTCCCCCTGTCTCGCGCAATGGTCCTCCGCATGACCAATTTGCGCCAAAACGGAGATGGGCGCCACCAAGACGACGGCGGGCGCATAGGGAGAGAGGAGGAGCTCCTCGTTAGTTTTTTCCAAAACGCTGGCGTTGACTTCGCCTCCGTGCCGGGATCCTCCATGGCCTTCGACGGCAGCGGCATAGTTCTTACGCAAACGCCGAGAAATTTGCGCCGCGCCGAAGAAATCCTCAGCCGCTACGGCGAAGAGAAGCAGGTTGAAATTGAAATAAAATTCATCGAAGTGCAGCAGGGCGCCCTCGACGAGTTGCAGTTCCGCTGGACCATCTCGGCGGACGGATCGAAAACTGCGCTGCTCTCCGGCAACGACACCGTGGATAATTTGCGGCCTTTGGCCCAAGCCTTTTCCCACCAACCGGGCTCAACGGGAGCCGGCTCCATAGTTTTGGACCCCTCCATTGCCGGCGGAGAGGAGAAACGAATCCCCATAGGAAACGACCCGCCACAGATCACCTGCGGAGCAAACCTTGGGAAAAACGCCGTTCCGCTGGTAGACATTATGGGGTCAATGGGCGGTAACCATCTCGGCCTCCTCCTGCGCGCCCTGGAGCAGCAGACCGGTTCGGATCTCATGAGCGCCCCAAAGGTGACCGTTCTTTCCGGTAAAACGGCGGAAATTGTCGTGGCCCAAGAGTTTCGCTACCCCGAGGAATACGACGCCATACTCTCCTCCGTCGGCACGGGAACGGCCTCACTGAGCGGCTCCTCAGCGGGAGTAACAATCACGGCTGGAACGCCTCGCAACTTTAAAACGCGCAACATAGGCGTAGAGATGTCGGTGACCCCCATCGTCGAAGCGGACGACCGCATCAGCCTGTCGCTGGAGCCGTCAGTCACTGAGTTTGAAGGTTTTGTGGAATACGGCGGCCCATCCATTGCGGTGTCTGGGGGGTCAACGGTCACTGTGCCGTCAGGCTTTTTTCAGCCGATTTTTTCGACGCGCCGCATCCGCACCGAAGTAACCATCGCCAACGGCGAGACCGTCGTAATGGGCGGCCTGACGCGCGAGGAGGTCAAGGAGGTGCGTGACCGGATTCCGTTTCTTGGATCCATACCGCTGCTCGGTAAAGTCTTTCGCTCAAAAGGCATAAGCTCCCAGAAGCGCAATTTACTCATCTTTGTCACGGCCCGGCTGTCCGATTCGCGGCGCAAAGCCATCGACGCCGCAAATGGCGAAATAGTGCGGTTGCGGCGGCAAGATGTCGAAAGCGCAAATCGCAGCGCCGAACTGCGCCACTGGACCACGCCGGAACTGCTGCGGCTGGGAACCAAGCGGTCCGCCACCCTGTCGGAGAAAAATCGCGGAAAATCACCCCACCGCCGCTCAGCCTCCCTTTGAGCCAAGCCGCACTGCGGCAAGGGAAATCAATGGCAGCTTTTTGGCGGTCGCCTACGCGCTGCGGAACTGGCCAACGCCTTTCGGTAAAATATGAAGTGGCGGAAGTCTGCGGCAAAGGCCAGCCATGTGGGCAACGAGTTTTTTGCAAAACTTTTACCATTTGGCGAAATTCCAACTTCTTAGCGCCAATCGCCGCTAAACCCACGTCGGAAGAGCAACGTCCACCTCGGAATATATTTCCGTGTTCGATTCTTCTTCTTTGCGAATAATCTTTTTTATGCCCTTCATAAACTCATCGCGATCTTCACTTTTGCCGAAATGCCTCGAAGCAACTTTACGGGCCATGATCAGCAAGCCAATCTTCCCAAGGCATTTGAGCGCGTCTTCCTCCACTCCTAGGTGGACTCCTTTAATTTTACGCGAAGCCAGCAGCATGGACTCGCCATTTGGCCCAACTTTTCCGTAGATTGCTTTTCTTGCGTCTTTCGGCATGGCTTTAATTTCTTCGAACATCGCCTGCGCGTACTGCGGTTCGACCTTTTCGAGCATTCCCGTCAGCAGCGGAAGGGTTTCTGGGTTGGAGCATAGCTCCACCACCGTCTCGGCGAATAGTTTAGGTGTCAGCGCAGTCAGAAAGCTGTAGGCAATTGTGCATAGGCTGTTTTCTTTCCCAACCATCCACTTTGCCGCGCCCTCTGCGTCGCTGGGGTTTTCATTGGCTCCATCGCACTTCATTTGCTGCAGCATGAGATTTTCAAATATCCCGGCGCAATGGTAGCCTCCGCTCCGAATGTTTGGCTCTTCACCAAATATGCCGTTAGCGACAGCGGCAATGTCTCTTCCGACTTTGGCGCATCCTTTAATATTTCCCGGCCCTGCAACTGAAAAACTAATCGCGCCAACTTCATTGTCTTTTTCCCACACTTTTGCGCTGCCACCAACACCCGAACCGCTGCCACTAATTCTTTCCAGGACGCTTTTTTTCCCGGGGACGCTTTTCCTTTCCAGGACGCTTTTGTCTATATAATCCCGGAGTCTCCATTTGCCGGACTTGATAAACTCCGAAATTCGCTCAAAGAATGCATCGATGCGGAAGCACGCATAGCGTAAAGCAAAGGCGGGGTCGTTAAATTTTTCGCTGCTATTTTGCGACGCCCAATCATAGAAAAACTTCCGCGTTCTGAGGGTGACGGTAATTTTGCTGACGTCAACGCCTTCGGACGACGCCACAGCGGCGGCTCCGCTGGCCGGTTCAGCTAAGGGATTTGGCGCTATGCTGGCGTTAATCGCGGCTCCATTCGGAGCGCCGGCAACGGCGTCGGCAACGGCGCTCATTTGCGCCTCTGCGTCATCGCCATCGCTGCCATCTGCATCGAACTTTGATGGAGAAAGTCGCACATTGGCGTGAGCAGCTAGACTGGAAGGCGAAGAGCTGGAGAGATGGGGAGGCAAATCAGGGCCACTCATAGTAAAATTATCCGTTAATTATTATGGCAGCAATAGCTAAAAACGTCAAAGCTTTTGTGACGCATTGCCGAAAACTACGACTATCTTTGCCGGCTCCTAGGAGATAAATTTTCCATCACGCCCTAGCCGCTTTTGGCTAGGTCAATCCCTTTGCTAAAAAACATGGATGTTTGATGCTTATTTCGCCAGCGATACTCGGCACATCGCCAACAATCCAGCCATCCATAGCGGCATTTGCCGTATGGCCAATTGGCGTTTTCATACTTTCGCCAAAGTCCGCGCACGCCTTTTCGCTATGGCGTCCGCCCCTAGCGGCTAATTTCCGCATCCACTAAACCAATCTACGCCGTTAGCGTTTCCTGCGGCTTCGGCGCATTTCCTTTGGCGAAGCATAAGGTTCTCAAATATGCCGACGCTATGGTGGCCGCCGCTCCGGACAGCCGTAGACTGACTGTCGCAATCCGTTTACAATTTCTCATCTTCATCTAGAAATCTTTCTCCAACTAGATCGTCTTCAGGGTCCTCAGCTGCCGCCTTCTGCGCTCTCTCCACAAAGCTCTTGCGGGATCGTCTATCTTCGAAGCCGCCCGCGGACACCTTGCGCAGCAAGAATTCAAAGGGGAATTTCCCTAAAGCTTCATGCGCCGCCTCTGCCGCCTTTTGAAAAACTTCCTCTCCCTTCCTTGAGGCGCTCAGCACTATGGACTCACCATTTTTCCCGACGGCCCCGTAGGCAATTTTTTTTAAATCTCCGTCCAGCTTGCTGATTTTGTCTAAAAAATCACCAACGTTTTGATCGCTAGCCCCTTTGAGCATTTCCGTCAGCAGAGAAAGACATTCGCGGTCGGAGCACAGCTCCGCCAATGTCTCACCAAATAGCGCAGAGTCTAACTCATTTAGAAACGCACAGGCAATTTCGGCCAGCCAATTTGCGCGCCCAACAAGCCCTTCTGCGCTGTCATCGTTTCCTGCGGCTTCGACGCATTTCCTTTGGCGAAGCATAAGGTTCCCAAATATGCCGGCGCAATGGTAGCCGCCGCTCCGAAGGCCAGAATCTTCGCCAAACATTGCATTGGCGACGACGCCAATGTCTCCTCCAATGGAGGAAGCATTGGCGGTTTTCCGTTTTGCAACGGAAAGACTAATCGCACCAATTTCTTTGTCCGTTTTCCGTACTTTTGCACTGGCAACGACCCCGCTACCGCTACCACTAACTCTTTTCAGGACGCCTTCGTCTATGTAGTCCCGAGGCCTCCATTTGCCTGCCGTGATAAATTCTAAGACCCGTTCGAAAAATGCTTCAATGCGGAAGCATGCGTAGCTCAGAGCAAAATTTGGATCGTTGAGCTTTCCGCCATTAGCTTTCCTATGGGCATAGACGAAGTCCCGCGTTCCAAAAGTGACCGTAATTTTACTGGCGTCGAGCACATCGGCGTCTCCGCTGGCGACCGCCTTCGGCGCGCTTTGGGTCGTTTGACCTCCAAGGCTAGCATTAATCACAGCCCCATCTTGGGCTCTTCCAATTTCTTCACCAAGATCATCAAGCTCCATTTCAGTGACGTCGCGCGCACTGGTGCCGTAACGTCCTCCATCATTAGCTGAAGCGTCAGCGCGAGGCTTTGAGCCAAACCCAAAAGACCAAAGCCTAGATGGCTGCCGGTCCGAAACATCAAATGACATAGCTAAAATCCCTGTTTGTCATTATGGCGGCAGCGTCTAAAAAGGTCAATGCTTTTCGGCCGCTACTGCGAAAGCTATAGCTATCTAAGCCGTCTCCTAGGAGATAGACTCGCGCCCCTCTTTTAGCTAGGCAAAATTCTTTGCCAGGCGGTATAGGTGCCTGATGGTATTTCGCCAGAGGCAAACGGCACAGCGCTAACAACTTCCTCGCCATCGGCTCTCCATTCTCTACGCTATATCTCGTTTTTAATTAGCGATTCTACGTCTTCTTCAAAACTCTCGCGCGTCCGTTGGCCTTTCCAGAAAGCCCTAGCGGCCACTTTGCGCGCCATGGACCTAGACGAAAATATTCCAAGACACCTTATTGCCGCCTCCATGGAAGCGTTGAAAATATTCTTTCCCGCTTTTGAAGCGGTCAGCACTATGGACTCGCCATTTTTCCCGACGGCTCCATAGGCAATTTTTTGCGCATCTGCGTTCATTTGGGAAATTTTCCTAAAAATGCCTTCGGCATACGGCTGCTGAATGCTTTCGAACATTTCCGTCAGCAGAGGAAGGCTTTCTGGTCTGGAACACAGCTGCACCATCGTCTCGGCAAACAGGTCGTCCGCCAACGTATTCAGAAAGCCGTATGCAATGGTGCATAGGCATTTTTCTTTCCCTACTATCAACTTTGCCGCGCCATCTGCGCCTCCGGAACTTACGCCGGCTCTATCGCACTCCTTTTGCTGCAATATAAGATTTTCAACTATGCCGGCGCAATGGTAGCCGCCGCTCCGAATGTTTGGCTTTTCACCAAACATGCCATTGGCGACAGCGGCAATGTCGCTTCCGACCTTGGGACATCCGCCAATATTTCCGTGTCTCGCAACGGAAAAGCTAATTGCGCCAACTCTTCCATCCTTTTTGATTGCTCTTGCACCAACATTGCTCCCAGCCCCCTCTAAGGCGCCTTCGTCTATGTAGTCGCGGGGCCTCCATTTGCCGAACGTGACAAACTTCAAAACTTGTTCAAACAGCGCATCGATGCGGAAGCACGCATAGCGAAAAGCAAAGGCTGGATCGTTAAATCTTTTCTCTGCTTTTTCTGATGCCCAATCATAGAAAAACTTCCTCGTCCCAAGGGTGACGGTAATTTTGCTGGCGTCGACGACTTCGGGCGACGCACCCTCGGCAACGCTAGCGGCCAGTCCAGCTGGGAGATCTGGCGCCGGCGCTATGCTGACGTCAATTTCGGCCCCATCCGGAGCGCCGACAACGGCGGCGGCAACGGCGTCAAGTCCTGCCTCCGCAGCTGACGGCGGCTCGGTAGGAGCACCATCTCCGACGCCATAGTGAAACCTACGCGATTCCTCCAGTGCGCCAGTAGAACCAGCCTCGCTAGCGCCTCGCTTCATATGCCCTACATTTACGCCAACTCTTTCCGCAATTTCTTCGAAACGAAGGCGATCTATGTTAGAATCTGTCGGAATACTCATGGTTAGCCTCTCTGGTAGATATTATGTTGTTAGGCATTGAAAGTGACAACGTTTTTCTGAACCGCTATGGCGGAAATAGAGCTATCGCGCTGCCCCGCTAGGGCAATTTCTCTTCTTGGCTTTCAAAGCCCCATTCTTCCACTTAATCTTCGTCGCCGATGCCGCCGTTTACACTTTCCGCTCCACCTTCTTGTCCGCCTGCGCCTAATGCACACCATGCTGTTCATGGCATCTCACCACAGTCATCATCGTTGCCTTTGCCTTCGTCGGCATTTTCGCTCAAGACAGAAACGGCGTCCCATTCCCGAGGTTCTTCGCTTTCGTCAAAGCTAATCCACTTCGGTGATGGACATCTCATTGCCGCCGTCCCCATCCTCGGCCAAAATGTCAGAGTTGCCGGCGAATCCAAACGCATCAACCACTTGGGCGTCCAGCTTTGCCCTTTGCGAATCATCGAAGATGGCGCTACGGCCAATGTAGCCGCGCGCAGAGCCGCCGTCCGCTCCGACATGCGAAAATAGTACGCGCCGGACAATCTGCGCTCGTCTCCTCCATCATTTTCACAAACACCTCGGCTCGACCCGCGTCCCAGCTGGCCCCATCGGTCGCCATGAGCTAAGGCCCCAATCGACAACCGCATCAACCGGCTCCGCTGCACCCCAATCTGGAACCCCACGAAAATCGCGTTTCCGGCGAAAATGTGTCCCTAAAAGCACCCACGGCGCCATACTTTTTGGCGAGCACTTCATCGGCAAAGTGACAGGTTAAATTATGGAGGGTGGCTTCATTGGCGACCATGGCCGTAGCGTTGGTGCCGTTTAAAAAATGACGGTATCCCATAGTCGAAATTGCGATAGCCTACATGTCCCGGCGGCGAAAGAAATTTTCCAGCCATTCATAGCAACTCATCATCGTTGCCATCGTTTTCGTCGGCATTGTCGCTCGAGGCAGGAACGTCGACAGCCCATTTGCCGGACCTGGGAAGCTCCACGATTCGCCAGAAAAATGCGCCAATGGCGGAGAGCGCATAGCGCAGCGTAAAGTTGACGGCGAAAGAAATTTTTCATCTACTTATGCATCTCATCATCGTTTTCGTCTTCATCGTTGCCTTCGTTTTCGTCGTCATTTTCGCTCAAGGCAGGAACGTCGTCCCATTTCTGGGGATCTTCGCTTTCGTCAAAGCTAATCACTTCGGTGGTGGTCATCTCATTGCCGCCGTCGCCATCCTCGTCCAAAATGTCAGAGTTGCCGGCGAATCTAAACGCAGCCCCCGCTAGGGCGTCCAGCCTTGCCCTTTGCGAATCATCGAAGATGGCGCTACGATCAATGTAGCCGCGCGCAGAGCTGCCGTCCGCTCCGACGTGCGAAAATAGTACGCGCTGACAATCTGCGCTCGTCTCCTCCATCATTTTCACAAACACCTCGGCTCGACCCGCGTCCCAGCTGGCCGCTTCCCAAAGAAGAGCAAAAGATTCGTCGTTTTCACATAGGCGCAGCAAGACCTGATCCCGCAGACCGCCGTCGAGATTGCACAGGCAATGCAGCGCAATTTCCCGAAGTATGTGGGAAGACTTATTCGCAGCCGTTCGCACCTCATCGGCGGGTGGCGCCCCATTATCTTCGCGCAACTTCGCTATGTCTTTGTGGGTCTGAGTTTTAGCCGACCAAAGCAGTGGCAAAAGCAGCTCGCAGCAGCGCTTGGCGCCGCCTCGCAAGTCTTTCCCTTCCCCAACGAAAAGCGCATTGGCAAATGTCGCAATGTCTTTGCCGACGGCGCTAATGTTTCGCACTGCCGCTCCGCACCTAAGTGTCGCACTAACTGTCTCATTGTCGTCGACTTGCACATATTTAGCGGAACTCCCCTGCGAAAGGTTGGCACATAAATTTTCGTCGATTGAGCCAATGGCGTCCTTCGGCTCAATCCCTAGCCAAGATTTTATTATCGAACTGAAGAACACGCAAATGCGTATGCGGGCACAGCGGAAAAAACTTAGCCCAGCGTCGCGTGCGACGCTTCCCTCTTTGGCAATTTCAGCAACGTAC
>JAIRXB010000008.1 GCA_031268535.1 Puniceicoccales bacterium
CGACCCTAAACATCGTCCCGGGAAGCACCGAAACAACTTTCCCGTCCACCTCAACGTATTCTGGCTCCATCGGCAATTGCTTTCGCCAAAATCTACGAATTTGCCCCAATGTCAAGGGCGCTAAGTGGGGGCTGCCGCTTTTTTTGCATCGGCGATCTTCTTTTGGCTGAGAAGAACTTCCTCAGTAGCGCTAAGCTTTCTTCGGCTCTAACTCCGGAGCTTACGGGAAATCTGTGGTTAAAATGTTCAACATTTGAAAAGTTGAGCGGCCCGCCGCCAAGACAGCCCATGGCTTGGTCGCTAACGGCGAATACGACGCGCCCGATGCGGGACATTACGCAGGCTCCGGCGCACATCGGACAGGGCTCCTTGGTGCTGTAGAGTGTGCAGTTGCTGAGCCTCCAATCGCCAAGTTTTCTGGCGGCCGCCGCGATGGCAAGCATTTCGCCGTGTGCTGTGGCGACCCCCATCGATCTAACGCGATTGTGGTCCATGGCGATGAGCTCCCCGCCGCACGCAATGGCGGCCCCGACTGGCACTTCGTCTTCCTCCATGGCGCGCTTAGCTTCGCCAATGGCTATGGCCATAAATGTTTCGTCCAGGTCGGACGGGGTGCCGCTTGTCGTCGCGGTGCAGTGAGCCATTGGCGACATTCATTTGCGCTGCAGCCGCGATCGTCAACGGGCAATGGCCAACCTTTTCCGCGCCATTGCGGTGGTCGGCTAAGCATTTCGGCCTGGGGGCGGCTCTGGGCGGATTTGGCAAATCGCTAGCGGCGCGGGGGAGTGGCGTTGCGGTTGAAATTTGCATTGGGTCCATGGGGTTGGCGATCGAACAGCGGCGGGCGGAGAGAGATTGGACGGACCGGCAAAGCCGGCAGTAACGATTTGGCATTCGCGGCCGTTTGGCTAGCGGCTGTGGCGGCGTAGCGGAAAAAGGACATGGCATTCAGTTGCCATTTTGGCGGAAAAATTTTCGCATACCCTCTAATGCCTGCAAATTATGGAAGCGGCGGTCTTGCGCCTAGGTGGCTTCGAGCCATTTGACGTTTTGGGCCGGCAGTGTCAGTGGGGAACGAAGTACGAACAGACATGGCATTTAGTTGCCATTTTAATTAAAAAATTTTCGCACACCCTCTCCAAGGCCCGTAATGGCGCTTGAGATAGTTCTTTTCGCATCCGGGAAAAAGAATTCGTTTTGTCCTACGCCGCATTCCTTCATGAGCGAGTTCCAACTTTTCACGGCCTGACTATCTCCTTTAATTTGACCCATTATGCGCGTGACTGCGGCGCGCGCACCAGGGGTCGCATTTTCCGTCGCTGGATCGTAGCCAATGGCGCGGAGAATTTTTTTAGTTAGAGCGATTTTTTCCTTTGGATTTCCTTGGTTCAGTGCGGCCATGGCGCAAATTAACGACCTGGTGAATGTTTGATGCTGGCCGTCCAGCAGTGGTTCCGTTAGGTCTTTTTCGCCTACGCCAGGGGCGATTTCTCTTTCGCTATCGCCAATCCATTCTTCAGTTTCTTTTCGCACATCTTCCTCGTCGCCATCGACAATGTCGCCGAGACTGCCAATGTCGATGTCGAGGATAAACTGCAGGACGCCAGGCTTCCTCAGGAGGGTTGCCGCCCAATTGTGTTCTGTTGCGGAGAGCACAATGGCTCTCGCTAGAGTTTCATAGGTATTTCCGCCGCTAGTGACGGCATTCGTTCCTATGGAGTCTATGTTGTCGCCAAAGTGATCGACGACGGCTGAGATGATTGCGTTCGTTTGCGCGCCATCTGTCGATTCCAGGGCTGACAGCCGATCGGCAATCATCGTGAAAGTCAAAGTGTTGCCAAGCACGGATGGGAGGTTTTCGATGGCCGTTTTTCTAGTGTCTTTGTCGGCTGACAAAATGTAGCGATCTATGGCCTCCATGCCTTTTCCGTCGGCGGCTAATTTTCGCATTTCGCCAATGATGCGTTTCCTGCGTTCGTCGGCGCCGCCAGGTTTTTCCACGACTTTCCTTTCGTCAACCGTAGAGGCCGCAGCCGCTCCAATTGCCTTTGGCGTTTTTTCCGGGAAAAGTAGCTTTTCAATTAGTCTTTGGCTGCTATCGTCTGCTGCTATCGCCATGTATTTCTTTTGCAGTACGCTAAACGTCCCGTTCCATTCGGATGTGCGCCGCTCGCGTTCTATGGCGCCTTTTATTTCTGCGAGCCTGTCGTTTTCGGCGATGTATTCGCCAATTTTAAAGAGTTGAGAAAAACAATTGTCGGAGCAAAGTCGACTAAGAAGTTGGACTAGGCGTCCGGCGCAATTGTGATTGGCGGCAAGTTCGGCCAGCATTTCTACGGCCCGTTCGGTGATGGCGCTTTCGGAGTTTTCGATCGAATTCAGCAGATAGTTCCACGCGTCGTTTGCGACGGCGGCATTTTCCGAGTTAAGTATGGAGCTGATTGATTTCATATTGGCGAGTAAAACTTCGGGCGGCAGGTATGAGTAGGCGGCTTGGCGGAAATTGGCGTCTTCGTGATTGAGGAAATTTTCAAGCAGCAGGCTGAAGGTTTTTGCATTCCCACCGTTGGCGGCAAGCCGCCTCAATTTGTTGGTGAAAACGCTGCCGTAGTTTCTCCCGTAGTAGCTGTGCTCAATTTTGGCCAAATTGCACAGGAGAGCAAGATTTCTATCGTCATAGAGGGCTTGGTTGGACAAGTCAAATATGGCGTCTGCGAGTTTCGGGTATGCCATAAGCAGTCCGCATTGCAGCAGTTCCGAATTTTCATTTTCGTTATAGGCCACGAAGCGCAGAAAATTTTCCCAGCTGGTGCTGCCTATTTCAAATGGCGGCACAGTAATTTGCGAATGGTTCACATTTCTCGCAACCCTTGAGAGCGTTTTGGCCGCTACGAGGAGCTTCCCTTCATCGACCGTTCCGCCGCTAAGTGCGCGGTGTAATTCCGAGAGAGCGTCGTTGGCAATTTCGGTGTTCTGACGCCTTAGGATCGCCGCTTCTTCCTCTGCCGTTTTGGCTGGAATTGGCGGTTCTTCGATCTTAGCTTTAACCTCCTGCGGAATTTCCAATTCTTCGGCTTCTTCCGAAGGCACAACTTCCGACTCGTCCGGATGCTCCTCAGCGAGACTTTCCGGCTCCTCCTTCCCTACGCTTTTTGGGCGAAGAAATCTGATGAGAGAAACGAATGAAGCCCAACCTGCCGATAGGCGCGCCCAAAGAGATGCTGCGGCTGAAGGAGTCGTACTGTTTCTTTCCCGTCCGTTGACGATTTCGCGCAGCACCACCGCTGAGTCTCCAATGGATTTCGTGGCCGTGTGAATTTCGGCCAGAGGCGGCATTGGGCAACCGCCGGACGGAATTTTCGTCTTGGGGTCCGTCGGCCCAGTTTTGTCTTGGGGCGCCGCGCTTTTGGGGGTTGGAGCGAAAAACTTGCGAACGCTATCGATCATGAAACGGATTATGGTCCGTTTCGCCGATTTCGGCAATGTATTTTGCGAGCTGTGCTGCGGCTGAAGATGTTAATTCGCTGGCGCTCCATCATTGCCGATGGCGCCTGCCGGGCATGATTCAAGCGCTTCGCGGCAAAGTCGATTTTCGCCGTCATTTTCCGGCTGGCGCAGCACGTATGAGTATCCGCCAGAATCTTCGCGCTTGAAAATGCCGGAGGCAATTTCTCGGCAAAGGTCGCAGTCGATGCAGTTATCATCGACGTAGTAGGCGCCCGGTGCATTTTGCGGCCATCTGTTGTGTCTTTCAGCCATTTGCGAAGTGTCTCCGCTAAAATTTGGCTGTCAAGGGCGCGATGAAAATTTCTTTCCGGCATCTGTTGGTGCTGGCTGTCATCGCCGTGCGATTTGCCTGAGGAAGTCGCGGTCGACGGACTCCAGCTGCTTCTCGCCTAGACGCCACGACCAATTGCCGACGGTCGTCGACGGTCTGTTTGTGCGCGCTTCGGAGCCTAGGTGCAGAATATCTTGCATCGGCAAAATCATCCACCTAGCCTTTGAATCTGCCATCCATGCAATCGCGCCGTCTATGGGGTGCATCTTCGAATAGTGAGGCGGCATAATTTTTTTGAGGAGAGCTAATCGCCTGGAGGAGTCTTCGCCCGAGTCAAATAGAGCGGATTTGGCGGTGTCGTTGTCGTGGGTGCCGCTGTAGGCGACGCAGTTCTCCGGGAAGTTTTCCGGCAAAAATGGGGAGCTGGCGCGGTAGTCGTCCAGTGCAAATAGCAGTATGCGCAGACCTGGAATGTCGAGTTCGTCTCTGAGCGCTATGGCTTTGTTGCTCAAAATGCCGAGGTCTTCGGCGATAATGGGCAGCGGACCGAGTTTTTTTGCGGCTGCGCGAAAGAACTCCTTCCCCGGTCCCGCCGCCCATCTGCCGTTTACGGCGGTTGGCTCTTCGGCTGCTATTTCCCAGTAGTCGGCGAAGGCGCGGAAGTGGTCTATGCGCACGGCGTCAAATTTTTCGAAGGCCGAGGCCATGCGCTTGATCCACCAGCCATAGCCGAGCTCGAGGTGTTTGTTCCAGCGGTAGAGAGGGTTCCCCCAGCGCTGCCCGGTTGCGCTAAAATAGTCGGGAGGAACTCCGGCAACTGATGTTGGGTTGCCGGTTTCGTCGAGGGCGAAAAGATCGCGATTTGCCCAGACGTCAACGCTTCCGTGCGATGCAAAGATTGGCATGTCGCCGACGATGGAGATTGAAAGACTGGCCGCGCGCCTACGAACGGCCTCCCATTGCCTGTGAAAAAAATATTGCAGTGCGCATTCCGTTGAAACTTTTTTTGCAATAGCCTTTTCGCCGAGTATGCTTTTAGCCCCATCGACGCTGCGAAATCCACTGGGCCACAGGGTCCAATTTTCCGTCCCAAATCGTTCCCGTAGAGCGCAAAAAAGTCCGTGCGCACCGAGCCAATAGTCCTCTTTGGCGCAAAATGTTTCGAAGCCGCCGTCGGCGCCGCTTTCCAAAAAGCGCGTTGCCGCTAGGCGCAGTAGCCGCATGCGCAATTCAGTTGCGCTGCCATAGTCAATGCGGCTCCCATTTGGCGGCAGTTTTCCGATGTCGCCGTTTTCCAGCAGGCCATCCCCCAGAAGGCCTTCGATTCCTATGGAGAGTGTGTCGCAGCCCATGATTGACGGCGATTGGTATGGGGAATTGGCGAATCCGGTTGGATTTATGGGGAGTAGCTGCCAAATTTTTTGGCCGCATTCGGCCATGAAATCTAGCCAGCGCATCGCCGCGGGGCCCAGTTCCCCAATGCCATAGCGCCCAGGAATTGAAAAAAGTGGCAGCAAAATGCCGCTGCGGCGCGAATCTAAAATTGGCGCAACACTGACCACTAAAACAATGTAAACTCCAGCCGCCGCCAAGTCAAGGGGTCATTAATTTGAACCGTGAAAGGCAAAAAGATTTGCGGCGAAAGAGGATAACTCAATCCGGCGAAGATTGCCGGCCCGCGCTTGGGGGCTTTTTGCGCTCTGCCGCTTGGCGTGGAAATGTGTCGCTTTAGCGACTTGAGTAATTCTCAACGAATTTTTGCCGTCCCGCGCTAGGCGGCAGCGGAAAGAATGCCGTTGACTTTTCGTCATGGAAACAATCATTAGAGCAATGAATGTAGGCGCTACATCTGTCCGGGGAAGCTGGTCTAGTCTCGGTAGGCCGGTTGTTGATGACTCCACCAAAAAATGTGCGATCGATGATTTGGCGGAGCGCCTTAGTAACGGCACATGGCACGAATGGCCGTCCCTTTTTGCGAATTGCCTCATAGTTAAGGATGTCTTGGAGTGGGTCCCATGGCAAATGCTTCTTATTCAACGGATGCGCGACAATGCATGCCCAAAGCTTGAGATTGACACGGCATCGCTAGGCGGCCACATTAAAACCGCAGGCAGAATTGATAGGAACGATGGGTGTCCGTGCGGCATACTTCCTCTGCTCGCTTTTGGCGTAAAAAGTAAAGGTGACGACAAAGACGCAACCGGTGATTTGGTTAAAATGTTTAACCCAAACATGGTTGCCCGCGCCCTCTACAGCTATGCATACGTTGCCGCAAATAATGTGGCGAATCCAAAAATTGCGACAGATCCACAACTCCGAATTGACGCAGCTTTCCATTACGATCGGTTTTTTTATCTATTGAGGGGAACCGGGAGTTCCATCGCCAAATCTTTTTTTAATGAGGGGCTGTTGGCGCGACCAGGCACCCCTGGCGCCGCCGCGGAGCGGCAGATGCTGCAAATCGCTGCGCTTTCATCTCTGCTTAGCGTCGCCGCTTTCGGGGAGGACAATGTGGTTAGCGACTATGGTGTTGACTTCTTTCCTGGGCGTCTATCCGACATCAAAATAGACAGGTTCCCATATCCAAGTCTAGATGCGAGCAAAAAACTTTTACTAGGATCTTTTTTGGATTTTGCGCTGAGGCGTATGACGTTTAACTGCGGCAACGATGGATGTCCATTAAATGCTGCAACGCCGCGAAGCGGCGCAAATGAAAGGATTGTTAAGCTTGCCAATTTGAATCCGGCGATGTTCGCAAAGCTGTTTGATTCTGCGCCTGCCGACGTCAAGGATGTATGGGTTAGGGCGACGACTTCGGCAACCATTAGCGGAGACCTAACGGGCAAAAAGCTTGAAGAGTTTATGAAGCAAATGCCGAACAGTTATTTTGCTGGACTAGATGCTTGCGGGACAATGTCGGACGGCTCAGCCGAGAAACCGGTGCTTTCCGCCATTTTCAAATATGGCACTTCCGCCCAAATTGCGAGCATCAGTGCCCATTGGCTTTCTAGCCAAGTTGCTAATAGCGGCTATCATTCTTCTTCGAAGTCCGCGCGGTGGAAATGCAAGCCGATTAGCGGCATCTATCGCGAAATTCCAGCCGCCGTGGTTGAAAAGCTTTCGGCGGACGATGGCCATGGCAACCCAAATATGACGACTTTGCGCATTCTGTGCGGAATTCTGCACTACGGCACGGCTGAGCAAATTGGCGCAATCACCGCCGAGCAAATTGATCAATTGAAGAAAAATGCGGATCCGCTGAGCCATGACGGAGCAGGCGGGATGGGTGCTCTTCTTGGGGCCATTGGGACTGGGATTGGCGATGGCGAAACCGACGACGTCCCCGATGCTAAGTTTGGCGCCATAGTGAGTGCAATCAAACCAGATGCGTCGATTTTGTTGAGTTTGTCAGAGCACATTCCGGAAAAATTTTGGAAGGCGATATCGAATGATTCTGCGAAAAAAATCTTTGTTTTAGGCGATGGCGCCGAGGTGAGGCGTCACGTAGGGGCAATATTGGATGGCGGAGGACTTGGGCGCCTCCCGGTTGATGGCGAATTGGACGGTATGGCGTTGCCATACAAAATGTTACTGCTGCATTGCCTTCTTGTAAACGATCCATTTTCGGATGCCACTAGAGCGAATGCTAGGCGGGTCATTGACGCTTTCTCCGGCGAGCAGTTGCATTTTGCAATTAGAGTTGCGTATGATGAGGCTAGCGCAAAAGCCGCCGCGGCGATTCGTGGCAGAGTTGAAGCTGTTGCTTGGGGTTTTGGATACGTTGGTGGAGCAGGGTGCGATAATGTTGAGAGGTGGCCATTACGATTGGCCGCCGCCACGATATTTTCGGATGTGACGGTTGCAGAACGATTTTTGCTTTTTGACGGCGCTAATTCTAATTGCGCCAAAGCAATGGATGTGGATGTCCGCGGCGCAATGCTTGAGGCGGCGTTTTGCTGGCCAAACGCGCTTGTGGCCACGGCGCCAAATTATGGCGCGGTTAGAGGTTTGCGCAAAACTATGACTGGGGAGCAAATAGAGTCTGTCGCCGTGCGAATGGCACTCCATGTCGGTGGTGCTGCTGCCATAAAAAGAGAACTAACTGTAAGCGAGCTCGGTGGTCGGCCAATTTTTGCTGATGGTAATGCGAAACATGCTGTTGGGCGTAACAAGCAACATGTGCTTGGAGCATTATTTTCAGACACTGATGTATTTAAATCCTATTTGAACTTCCGTCGGGAATCAGGCCCTTCGCGACGGGGCGCCGTAGATTCCGTCATCGGGAGGTTGCGACCAGATAAAATAAAGGACAGGGGTGGGTTGGCCGAAGAATTTGAGATGGCCGTGCTTCGAGAGGCTTTGAGGCTGAAAACCGCTTTGGATAAAGGTGAATTTTTCGACTATCTCGACGAAGATGAGCGCACTACCGCTTTTTCAAACGTCTCTGCGCGAAATGCTAGTTCAAAAAAGGGCGGCATCCATGACGATAAGTATGGAGTCGAATGCGATTTAGGTGCTGCCAGGGCGGCTATCGATAGAAGACTTTTTGTCTCAATGTTTAAAAAAGATAAGCTTTCGCCGACTCCCGCCGCTAGGGTGGGCGAAGCAGCGTTCGTGAATGAAATGTGCAGATTGGCCGTGTTGGCCATGGCGCGTTTAAGTCCAGATGCGTTTTTCGTGAATGATGGCGGAGAACCAAAAGCATTTGCGGATTTAAAACCAGATACGATCGTTGACCTATTGAATCAGTCAGATGCTAACATTAGGTTAGCTCTCAGCATGTTCGGTTGCAAACAAGGCGACGACGTTACAGGTGGAAAAGGCGCCATTATTCACGCAATGGACTGGGATACGCTGGCAGCACTTGCGAAGGAGGCGGATAGCGGCAGAGCATTTGAAGCGCTTCATGATGGCGTCAAGGCTAGCGTTTTGGCTTGGGCCTATTTTGGGAGTCCCAAAGACGCTCCATCTGATCTGAAGAGTAGGATTGACGTGCTTGGAGCCGCCAATCTAACTTTTGTGCTAAATGCCATAGACATGTTCGGCGCAAACGGCAAAACACCAACCGGTGGCGGATTTGATTTTAGAGATGGCTTCTGTGGCGACTTCAAACTTGCTGCGAGCGATGTGCTCAACAAAACAGTTGGTTCTCCGCCTGGTTTTGCCGCCATAGCCGATGCGAAAATGTTGGCTAATTCTAGCTCTCTTAGAAAACCTGTGCGCATGGCGATTTTGGCTGCGGCTCTTAGCGATCAGCAAAAAGCTTTCGGCCGTCCAAATTGGAATTTTGATGCCGTAGGAATTGATGAATTAGCTGAATTATTCAATTTTGTTGATGGTGGCTCCGTCGAATTTGCATTAATGAGAGATTACTATAAGCCATTTGGAGCTATCGCGATTTCCAAAGCGGCTCTGATTGGCAAAGTCGATGCGCACATCTTCGCAAAACTACAGGCAGAACGCAACAGTGCATCGCCAACAATCAATGTCTCTGCGGGGTTTGTGCGTGCGGTGCTAGCAAAGGCGCTGATGAGAAAGAGCGACATGTTTGATGGAGGAGTGTTCGCCGAAAAAGTGTGTAACGCGAAAGACTTGGTTGCCACGGTAAACGCGATATTTGAAGGGAAATTTGTGCACGATGTGTATGGCGTTGTGTCTGCGACAACTCAGACCGCAAAGAAAGATGCGATCGGAGCAATTGATTACGTGATATTTAATGTGCTTGCGAGAGGCGGGTTGTTGGCGAGAGACGCACAGCCGTTGCTGTGCGAGGAGGCGCGAATGGCCATAGCGCTTAAATGTCCATGTGATGCGACGAAGAAACCCAGACCTGATTTCGCGAGCATACTCGGCCCTAAAACTGTCGCTGAATCGATTAGCTATCTCCAGAGTAAACGAAAGAAAATTAATGATCTCGGCGTTAAGGGTTGTGCATGTGGTGTTGTTTATGCCATTCCCGATAGCGATTTTAGTGCGATGATTAAAGGTGGCATGCTTGAATGCGGCAATCATCCAGGTGTTGATGAGGCTATATATTTAGGCCTGTGCGAGAGGGCCATGTTCGAGCCTGGATTTGGCGTTGGGCCCGGGAAAGCGTTCGGCGAAACTGTCGATATTGGCGCCGGGCGCATCGTGAATGTGCTTAATGGCATATGTCGTAATTGTGATCGTTTGGATGGCGACCCGACTACGTCAGTGGGCGATATTATGAAACTGCTAGCTGGTGATTTCGACCTTGTGAAATTGCTGTGCGAGCATCGCCAGAGTGGCGTCTCTCCGCGGCTAGATAATAAACTATGGTTCGCCATTGCGTCGCTTGCACTGTTCGGACCGAAATATGCTGACGCCACGACATTTGGCGGAAATTCCGTCACGCATGGCGCGGATGAGTGGCATAACATTCTGACTGACGAAAGCATTGTGGAGCTTTTGAATTATCTCTACGGAAATGCTCCGGTCGCGATTGACGCCCAATTCACGATTGGCGGCGTTTTGAGTGAGGATAGAATTTCCTCCGATATCAATAGTCTTGCGAAGGAAGAAATGCTTCCGGCCCTTTTTGTGAAAGGAGGAACTGCTGGCGCTAGGATTCATAGATGCATCCAAAATGGACACACTCCGCCCATCGAAGGCCACATTAGCGATGCCCTATTGAAGCATATGTTTTTTGGCTCGGAGGTTGGCGAGCTTGGTGCGGGCGATGTGTTCTCTGCGCTTAAATCGACAAATGCGCACAACGGCAGCACCGCCCCTAACGTTGGACCGGTTCGTTCGTTCGGCGCCAGCGCCGCTATGGTGAATTCTGACGTTGCCAATGCGCTGAAATTGCTCGTTAAAGCCAGGCCAGTACGCGACAACAGTGGTGTCGTTGACACGTTTTGGAGGAACCTTTTCGACAATGGTTTATTGCAAGGAGATGTCGATGTGCGCGCTGCTCTGTTGCATTACGCCTATTTCGACAATGATTTGGTTGACCTTCTTTCCCCTGAGCAGATATATTCGGTGTGGAATGATTTGTGGTATGGCACCCGTGATGCGCTGCTTTGCACCTATAGATTTGTTGATTCCACGCAGGCGAAAAGGACATTTTTGGACTGCATGAATCGCGCAAGAGAACTGGTCATGCCTGTTGACGTGCCTGACCCTGAGAATCAAGGCAAAACGATGAGGGTGAAAAGAAGTATTTTTGAGTTTCTACTTACCACTGAACCAGGCGCCAGTCTGTTTTGGCGCAAGATGAATATCGATGAAGGATGCGCAAAAGACGTTGCTGATCTTGCGGACAGTTATGGCGTAGGGCGAGCCAGTGCAAAAGTTACTAAGCGTGATACGTTCCCTCAAGCTAGCGCGTCATCTAGCACGTCGGCTAGCGCGTCATCTAGCACGTCGGCTAGCACGTCAACTAGCGCGTCGGTTGACACGTCAACTAGCGCGTCGGTTGGCGACTCTGCTGCCATGTTCGCTCGAGCGCTCGTTAAAGACACAGTCCACATTCCCCAGTTCAAGAGGCAGAATGTTGTTGTGCTGCCTGGAGGAAAACACGCAGTCGATCGACTGCCGGAAGACATGTTCGGCATGGAGCGGCTTGGGATCGATGCGCGCGTCGCCGTTTTGGCCTACATGCTAGGCCGCAATCCAGACTTGGTTGAACAAGCCGGAGGAAAATCTTTCTTCGATTTAATTGATGAACGCCGCCATGAGGGAGCATCTAGCCGTATTGGTGGCGCGCTTATGTGCATATTCTCCAAAGAGGTGCAGGATGCGATTGCTAAGCATGGGACTTCTTCGGCGGCTGGAAAAAAAGATGCCGAATTTATCGCGTCAAGGGATTTGTTTAGAGCTGGCAGTATCATTCATGGAATGAGCCCTGAAGCAATTGTCCGTGTCCTGGAGAACACCACTGACGATTTTGTAGGAGGAGATAGGTCGGATGATAAAGCCAAAAAGCGATGGATTGATGCTCTTGCGGCTTTGGAGGCTAAATTATTGCTTGCAGTGAAAAATGGTGCGAAATTTCCAAGTGGGCATTCTATGCCTAAAGTCTTTTTGCGCCATCCGCTGAGTCTCGCGCGCCTCATTAGTGCGTCCTTTGATGTGCGGCGCGGCGCTGGTGCGGAAGCCGAACTCGAAGGCTTTGGCGCCTTTGCTTTCGTAGGAGGCGGCGGGGATGAATTTAGGAATACGCGCGATGGTTTGAAATCTGATCTCAGCGAAATTGTTCCGACACAGCTTTTTGCGCAGCTTTGGAGAGGTGGGGTATTTGACGCCGTTGGTCATGCCCGTGATAAACGAATTCGAGAAGATGTGCGGAAGGCATTTCTTTTTTCTATGTTGGCCGAATGGCGCGATTACGCAACCGCTGACGGAGTGGCTCTGTCGGCGGACGATGTAATTGACGCGCTATCGCTAATGAATGGAAAAAGTGAGGCAGCGGCAGAAGATGCAGGATTCGGCGTTAAAAAGAATGCCTGGAAGGCCGTAAAATTCGCAATGGAGACCTATGAAAGTGGCGAATTTGATTTCGCTAAGCTTGTTGAGCATATCGAGAAATCCCCAATGGATCAAGCACTGAGGGTTCAGTTGGCACACTGCGTGTTCGTTTACGGAAGGAGCAAGGTTGAACTCCCCCAAAGCCTGTGCATACTGATCCTCGACGAGGCCATTGGAAATGAAAATTCTAACATCAACGATGCGTGTGGCGACGATAGCCCCATGGGTCCAGGTTTGATATTAAGCAATCTCAGCGAAAAAGAAAGAGGCGACATGCTTGCTGCACTTGAAGCCGTGGGGCTTGATTTAAGTGATCCAGACAAACTCGAAAGTGAGTTCGGCGCCAATGCCGTTTGCGTGCAAGGCGTTGCCAATAGCGACGCCCGCCTTGGCTGCCGCAATATAGTTCGCGCAATGCACAGTATTGCTTCTTCGCCGCAGCGCTGTGTGATGCTTGGCGAAGACGGCACGGCACGCTTTGTGCCGGATGGGTGTGGTCTAACAACAAGTGTAACCGATGCCGTCAACTTTCTCTCGCGTCCGGAAAATTCTGGAACATGCACTGAGGTGGCCGAAGTCATTGCCGGTCAAAAAGACACAGCGGTGGTTGGTGTGATCTTGCATGGCAAAGGTCCGTCGGCGCCCGCGCCAGTATTTGCGCCGCCGCCCCAATCGGCTGCCGGAGCCGGTTCCTCCAATGTGACTCAGTCTTATGTGTCGCTTCCTAGCCGCAGTTTAATTGCGCTTGCGCCGCAGGCGGCGTCCGGCAACCCGGGCGGCGGCGCGGCAAAATCTAAGCAGAGCGCTTCCGTTAGCCAGCGTCCGCAAGTGGATGTCAGTTTGCTCAAGCAGCTTTGCGATAGCGTTGGAGACAGTGCCATAAAAAAGGAAGTTGATGCTCTTGTCGTCAAAGAGGTTATGGCGAAGAAGCCCACTGGCGGTGGTGGCCAAAAGCAATCTGCCATCGATAGTGCGACTGCTCTGAAACTTATGGAGACGGTGGCGGCCTTTAGGAAAATTAACTACAACGATATGGTGTCGCCGTCTGGCACTATGATTTTGAGTGGCGCCATGAAGCGGGCGGAGATGGGAGCCAGTGTCGCGCTCTACTGCATAGCATGTGTATTTGTTTTAATATTTTTCGGATTCGCATTTAGGAAAATGCGCGAGATCGCGTGGGTGCTGTTCCATCTTCTGCTGAAGGGGTGCGATGGCGCGGCAATTGCTGCCCAGGGGCTGATATTGGCTCAGCGCAGGCAATCTTCAGTTGAATGAGGCGAAAAAGGTGGCGCTAGAAGCTGGCAGGTTGCATCTGGTTCGACACCAGCTGCGGCAGAATGGATCCGGAAAGCGCCGCCACCGATGTGGACTCTATTTGAACTTTCACCATGGAGCCCATGGCTGAGGGCGGCGCGCCAAAGAACACCTTTTTGCCTTGGTGGCTATGGCCGAACGCTATGGTGTCATCCTTTTTCGATTTTCCCTCAACTAGAACGTCCAGCGTTTTGTTTAGAAATAAGTTATTTCGGCGCAAAGATGTGGCGGCCAATCGTTCCAGCAATCTCCCGTTCCTTTCCGCTGCGATTGCTTCGGGAATTTGACTGGGTAAACTTGCCGCTGCGGTTCCCGACCGTCCGCTAAATTTAAAGATAAAGGCCATGTCGAAGTCGATGGCGTCGAACAGTTTTTCCGTCTCAAGGAAATCGCTTTCTTCTTCTCCGGGAAATCCAACGATCAGATCCGTTGAAATTGAGCAGTCCCACATGGAGTGGCGTAATTTTTCAACGATTGAGACAACATTTTCCACGCCATAGCCCCGCCCCATGGCGCGCAAAATGCGATTTGATCCACTTTGAATTGGCAGATGAACTGATCGGCGGAGTTTTGGGAGCCGCTCAAAGCACTCCAGCAAATCGCTCCGGAATCCGCATGGGTGAGGCGATAGAAATCCTATGCGCTCAATGCCGTCGATGGCGTGGACGCGCTCAAGCAGTTGAACAAATGGACTTTTCCCTTCTGCGGACCGAGGCCGTTTGAAGTCATAGAGATTAACTATTTGTCCCAGCAAAACGATTTCTTTGGTGCCGCGAGCGGCCAAAGCTTTCACTTCTGCGATGATGTCTTCCGTTGGCCGCGAAACAAAATTTCCGCGCACTTTTGGCACGATGCAGTAGCTGCAGCGCATAGGACAGCCGCGGCTAATGGAAACGTTGGCCGATGGACGCAGCAAGCCCATTCGTCTGCTCTGCGGTCCGTAGGGCCCTTCTCCGCCAATGATTAGCACGCGTTTTTCGCCCCTCTCGACGCGTTCGAGAGCTTCCGCAACTCTGTGAAAATTTCCGGTGCCGACGATAAAATCCAATCCCGGAATTGTCGCAAATAGATTGTCCCCTAGGCGCTGCGCCATGCAGCCGGCAACGCCGACGATAAAGTCTTCCCCGTTCTTTTTTTTGGCCGTCAGCAGCCGCAATCGGTTGATCGCCTTCCACTCGGCCGATTCCCTGACGCTGCAGCTATTTACTATTGCGCAGTCGGCATATTTTTCAGGCACGACGGTGTGGCCGTTTTCTTCGAGCGCTGCTTCCATGGTTTCGGAGTCGCGGCAGTTCATTTGGCAGCCAAATGTAAAGATGCACAGTGATCGCCCCACGGCCATTGCATTGCGGCGGCTCAGTTCAGTGGCAACGAATAATTTTGCCTGCTGCTGAGGCGTGCCGCCATGCGCGGCACTTCTTTATGGGGCATCAAACGCATAAGTGGTCGGCGTCGGTGCATAGCCGCCCTTGGAGTTGGGCTAAGTGGCATTATTTGTCGGCGACGCCAGACTCCGCGGCGGAGGCGGGGCAGATGTGGACTGTCCGGAAAGATTTGGTGGCGCAGCCGCCTGTTTTTTTGATGATTGCCGCCGCTGCTGCGTCACGGCCGAATCGCCATCGTCGCCACAACTTTCCCGTTTCGACTTTTCCCGCCGAAGCGTTCGCCGCAGCAAATTAAGCTGCGTTCCAAATGATTTCGGTTGCCGCGGCGCTTTGGGGAAAATTTTCCGCAAATTATTTCACCGCCTTGACTTCCGCTAGGGCTGTGGAAAAATAGAGACTGGGGTTACCTATGGCGGATGGAGAGAAATATGTCTATGAGTTTGGCGCTCACACCGACGGAAATGCCAAAATGCGCGAATTGCTCGGCGGGAAAGGGGCGAATTTAGCGGAAATGTCTCGCATTGGGCTGCCGGTGCCGCCTGGGTTCACGATTGCTACGGCCGTCTGCGCGAAATTTACCGCCGAAGGAGGCAAATTGCCGGCATCCGTTGAACGGCAAAGAAATGCGGCGCTGGCCAATGTTGAAAAGCAGTTGGGGCGCAAATTTGGCGATCGGAAAAACCCTTTGCTGTTTTCAGTCCGATCTGGCGCAAGGGATTCCATGCCTGGAATGATGGACACGATACTCAATTTGGGCCTCAACGACGAAACGGTGAATGGTCTTTCCGAGGCTACCGGCAACCCACGGTTTGCCTTCGACTCCTACCGTCGCTTCATCCAGATGTATGGCGATGTTGTGATGGAAGTTCACGCCAAGGACGAGCATTCCGCCGATCCGTTCGAGGAAATTCTTATGGAGGCGAAAAAATCGGCCAAGGCGAAATTTGACAACCAACTTACGGAAAAGCAATTGCGCGAGATAATCGAAAAATACAAGGATTTGATTCGCCGCGAAACGGGGAACACATTTCCGCAGGACGTTCACCAGCAACTGCTTGGCGCCATAGGGGCCGTCTTCAGGTCATGGAATAACCAGCGGGCAATTTTGTATAGGCGCAAATATGGCATTCCCAGCGAATGGGGGACCGCAGTGAATGTGCAGGCCATGGTTTTCGGCAATATGGGGCCCGATTCAGCCACGGGGGTTGCGTTTACGCGGGATCCTGCGTCGGGAGAGAACGTTTTCTATGGGGAGTACCTCATAGACGCCCAGGGAGAAGATGTGGTGGCCGGCATACGCACTCCAAACCCCATTGCCCATTTGGCGAAGGACATGCCAAAGGTCTATGGCGAGCTCGTTGCGGTGAGGGAGAAGCTGGAGTCGCATTTTCGCGACATGCAGGATTTCGAATTTACGGTGCAGCAGAACAAGTTATACATGCTGCAAACCCGTAACGGGAAGCGGACTGGGTTTGCCGCCGTGCGCATTGCCGTGGAAATGGAGCATGATGGTCTCATAGACAAAAGGACTGCCGTAGGCCGCATAGCGGCCGACTCCATATCGTCTCTGCTGGTTCCAATTTTTGACGGCGATGCAAAGAAAAAGGCCAAGGCCATTGCCAGAGGATTGCCGGCCGGTCCAGGCGCCGCGTCCGGGAAAATTTGCTTTTCCGCGGCGCGGGCCGAAGAGGTGCACGGACGCGGCGAGAGGGCACTCCTTTGCCGGGCCGAAACGTCTCCGGAGGACATACGAGGCATGTTGGCGTCGGAGGGAATTTTGACGAGTCGCGGTGGAGTTAGTTCCCACGCCGCGCTAGTGGCCAGGCAGATGGGGAAGGTGTGCATCGTTGGCGCGTCGGCGTTGGAAATTGATTACGGCAGTCGCACAATGCGGGTCGGAGACATCACCATGAAAGAGGGCGATGAAATTTCCATAGATGGCACCGCCGGAGAAATTTATTTAGGCTCTCTGCCGACGGTGCCGTCGGAAGTGAATCAGGTGCTCAATGGCACCATGGATGGCAAGAAAAGCCAAACGTACGGCACCTACGCAAAGCTAATGGGGTGGTGCGACGAATTCAGAAAATTGAAGGTTTATGTGAATGCTGATTCGCCGACGCAGGCGTTGGCCGGACTGCGCTACGGAGGTGAGGGCATCGGACTTACGCGCACAGAACATATGTTTTTTGAGGGTACGCGCATAGATCATATGCGTGAGATGATTTTGGCCGACAGCGTCGCCGACAGGGAGGCGGCGCTGGCAAAACTGCTACCGATGCAGCGGGAAGATTTTATAGGCATATTCACAGCCATGGGCGGCAAACATACGACCATTCGCTTTTTGGATCCGCCACTGCACGAATTTGTTCCCCATGACGAGCCTACGCAGCGGGACCTTTCGAAAAAAACCGCCATTCCGCTGGAGCGCATCCGCGCCCGCGTTGAGGCGCTTAGGGAATTCAACCCCATGCTTGGCCATCGCGGCTGTCGCCTTGGCATTTCCTATCCGGAGGTGAGCAGGATGCAGGCGCGGGCCGTATTTGAAGCGGTAGTGCACTGCAAAAAAAATGGCATAGCCGTGCACCCATACGTGATGATACCGCTTGTCGGGTTTTTGAAGGAACTCCGCAATCAGGTGGACATAGTGAATGAGGTTGCTAAAGCCGTTAGCGGTGAGTCCGGCATGGAATTCACCTATCACGTTGGCACCATGTTGGAAGTTCCTCGCGCATGTTTGCGTGCCGGCGAAATAGCTGAAATCGCTGAGTTTTGCAGTTTCGGCTCCAACGATCTAACGCAGACCACTTTGGCGATTAGTCGAGACGACATGGGCAGTTTTCTTGGCCGCTATATGGATTTGGAAATTTTCACACAAAATCCATTCGCCACGCTCGACGTTGACGGCGTCGGTGAGCTGATGACAATTGCCGTCGAGAGGGCAAAGAAGACGCGGCCCACTATCACGCTTGGCATTTGCGGAGAGCACGGCGGAGATCCGGCCTCGGTGAAATTTGCTCACACAATTGGCCTCACCTACGTTAGTTGTTCGCCGAATCGCATTCCGGTGGCAAAGCTGTCTGCCGCCCAGGCGGCCATCGCCTAGGGAGAGCGGATTGTGCCGCAGTGGCGCTGCACTCTGCGGCGAATGCCATTGCGCCATTGAAAATTTATTGACAATCCGCCATTTCGTGGCCCATGGTCTAGCAATGGATGTCGAGTGCTGCCATACTATTGAGGTTGCGCATCCAGGATGGCTTGGTGATCCTTCCCGTCGAAAGACGCCAACTAGCGGTTTAGTGCGGACTGGTGGAGCGGACCATAAACATGCTTTCAAGGTTGGCGTTGAGCTTGGAAATGATAGGTTATTTGGCGCCATTGCGATTCTTGTGCATTTCAACAGCCAACAGGCATTAACTTGCATTTTGACTGCCATGCACGGCGTGGAATTGAACGGAGAGACCATGCACAAAGAAGATGTTCGGCTGAGGGCGTGGGGCGTTTCAATTCCGCTTAATTGAAAGTCCGCAGCGCCAGCAATCATTTTTCCATTTTCGGTGACGGCGGAAATTGTGCAACTTTGTGCATTTACAGTCGAGATGTTTTTTGCACATTTCGGCTGGTAATGGTAGCCAATTCGATATTCTGGGAACCGTCGGCGCTTGGGCAAAAATTCAATGTGGAGAAGTTTTTTCGCGATGCCGAGGCGCTACATTTAACTTTCGAAGAAGCGCTTGCCTATTCGGAAGCGGAAGATGGGGATGTGCGCAAAAGAACCGATGATTTTGTTGCCTACGAAAGTGAATTCGAAGAGTCGATTGACCGCATAACGTCAAATGTGGTTGGCAGAACGCTATTTAGGTTAATTGTGGCGAAGGCGCGCATGCGACGCGGTGGCGAAAAAATGCGGCTCGTCTCCTACGGTGGGAGCGTTAATCGCTACGAGCTTAAGGAATTTGCCGTAAAAATTAACTTGAATATGTTCGATGAAGATGGAATTGGCGTGAACGAACGTCAATACTACTACGCCGACAAGAATGGCGACATTGTGCCAAAGCGAAAAACATTGGACGGAACAATTTTTCATGAATTTTGCCACGCCCTGCACGACATAAGCCGCAGCGGTGAAATTGCCGATGGGAACCAGCTTTCTGGAACCAATGAAATACTCGCATGCAGCTGGGGCAATGACGAAGAATTGCGCACCATAGCTGGATGCACGCTAGGTCAACGCTACGACCCAATCTGCGACCACTGCTATGAATTGTGCATCTGCATGGACCGCAATCAAACTTTTTTCCCTCGCTACAGCCACGAGGGCTACGACGCTGCCGCTGGGGAGTCGGACGAGGCGGCCAAAAGGAAGAGGATGCGCGCGCATTTTTTTGAGTCGCAGGTCATAATGGGCGGATGGCGCTCCTACGTGCTTTAGTGGCGAAGGTTCAATTTCGATTGGCGTCGCCTTGGCTGCGGCTAAGTGGGCAAGCGCAAAACTGTTGCGGCGGCTACTCCATGCGATAAACTCTTCCCGTAGAATGGTATATCCTAGAAGGTTGGCTCCGTTGGTCGCCGTTGCGGCAATGCTTTGCGTTGCGACGTCCTCCGGCCAGCTGCAGTCCAGTGGGAATGTGGTCGTGGCTGGGAGTACGCAAATTGCTGCGGACTGGCATGTTGCCGGTCCAAGGGGATCCAGCTATCTGTTTAATGGCAGTGGAGTAGGAGAGGAAGCCATAGCGCTGGAGGCACCCAAAGGGGAAAGGAGGTCCGTCGTTTTTGGCGGAGAAGGACTTCACATTTTTAGGGCAACCGCCGGAAAGCCGGCGATTCGAGTTGGCGGTGAAGGAGATAAATTCATCACCTTTGCCGGTGCACCTAATTTTATCTATGGCAGTGAAGATCGTGCGCCGATGGCCCTATTGGCGGACGGGAAAAGTACTGTGCGTGTTTTTGGGAAAAGTGGTGAGCGCAACATATTTTTTGGCGGCATAGGGTTGCGCGACGGTGGCCCGGCGGGAAATGCGCGACTCGAGCTGTGTGGCGGAGACTGGCTCCTGCTTGGCTCCTTCGAAGGCGTTGACATAGTAAAAATGTCCCATGGAACATCCTGCGGAATTTTGCCGATTGCGTCTGATGCGGGTTCGACTTGCCGAGTTGGCTGTGCGGCGGCGTTTGAACTGTTACGGCACATTTCCTCCTCTCCGTACTCTTGCCGCGGCGACGGACTTCGCTGCGAAACGGCCATTAGCGTGGCGAAGGTTCTCGGGGATTTCTCTGGGATTGCCAGGCAGCAATGGGCCGTGCTTTCCGCCGCTAAATCTTTTCGCTGGAAAACTCCATTTTTGCCTTCCTATGGAGAGATTTCCATTGGTTCCGCTGCTGCGGAAATTCGCTGTGGAAATTGGATGAAGTCCTTTTTGCGTTGCCATCGAAATTATTTATTCGCTGCACACGGCAATCATAATTTTGGCTGCTCATTTATTGATTGGTCCGTCTGCCGCTCGCTATCTTCCGGAAGGGAGACGAAAAATTTTGTGACGTCCGTTGGGGTCCCCCGCTATTCGGGCTATAGATTCGATGCCATGTTTGGCGCGACTTTTGTGCGCCAAAGACTTAAATCGATCAAGGACGAGTTACTGCGCGCAGTGGCGATCGGGGCCGGTCGGATGGCGTACGCCGCTAGATGCGTTGGATTGGAGGCGTTTTTATGTCCGTCCAGCAAGCATGAGGCAAGATTGGCAAGGACGTTTTTGCGGTCGGCGGTGAAGTTTTCCTCTACGCACTCCAATGTAAGACTGAGTTTGGAGCGCGGCGTGGAGGCCGACTTGTGCCGAATGGTTTCCGGAAATGCCCCAGGAGTGGGCGATGCGTCGACTGGTCGCTTTAGCGGTTCGTTGACGCTATCGCTTAGCGCCAGTTGGCCGCGCATCTGTCTGGTTGCCATGCTGTCCGGGAGCGCTTCGAGCGGACTTCGGGCATCAACTGCGTCGCTGTCCGTAACGCACTGCTTCTAGGTGTTGTCTGGCTAAAGGTGCCGCTAAAAATCTAGGTCGTCGTCCTCGGCCGCCACATTGGCTTGGAGTGCCGCTGCGGCAACTGTCATTTTTACGCCTTCTTCTGTGAGAGCAAGTATGGCGGAGGCTGTTATGTATTTTGGCAAGTCTTTAACGTGTCCAGCTAAACCTCCATATATGTCGCGCATAGCTTTCAACCTCTTCTCATCGTTGGCGCAGTAGGACGCCTCCAGGTCGAGCAGCATTGCGAGCGCCATGATCTGTTGTTCATTTAGCTGAGCTGCTGCTGGGCTGACTGCACTTCTAAGTGTCGTTAAAATATCTATCGCATCTTTGCAAAGCATCTGCGTCGGAAACTGAGAAAATATTCCATCGTCTTGGACGATATATTTCGCTCCACCTGGAAGGTTTTGATCGCTAACGTTATCAATGACAACATTCCAAATGACGGTTTCGTCTGTGTGCGCAAGCCAGCTCTGCAATTGCGTCGCGTTCGCTGTGGTGCTACTATTAAATGCCGCCATAACGTGGCGCACCATGGTTTTGTCTTTCAATTTTTCCGCTGCGGGAAGTGATGTAAGATCTTTTGAAATCAAAGCGCCATGTAGGCACGAATGTGTGGAGCCGTGTGTGCTGGTTGCATCGATTATGGTTCCGAGCGAGTTTAGCTGCTGAATGGTTCCGTGGGTGACGTAGGCGGCAAGCTTTTGTTGATCAAAGCTGCTAGTGCCGCCGGCGTTCGTGACGGTTACATCTGGCGGAATGAATCTGCTTACTTTTGACTTCATGATATCTGCGAGAGCTTCCGTGGTTATTTTGCGCATATGAGGATTGTCTTTTATTGCGGCAGTGATGTTGTTGGCGGAATCATCTCCGGTAGGATCTTTTGAGGCCCATGCCGCACTAAACGCAATTGAAAGTGCTTTTTCGCCTAGCCCTGCTATATTGGCCGGATTTCCGCCCGAAAGGATGCGCAAGGTGATTGCCGTTAGTGCGCGTGTGTATAGGGCGATTTCTGCCTGCAAAGTTGTTGTGTCCGAGCTGCTTGACGCAGGCAGCCTAGCACGTCTCCCGCCTGTCGCCTTTCCACGCTCAAGTTCGTTTTTCTTTTTCTCTATGAGTGTAGCATATTCATTTACCAAGGTCGCGCTCACTGCGCATAGCGATTCCGGACTTTGAGTTTGGATAGATGCTGTGGCCGGAAAAAGTTTTTCTAGTGCATGGAGGCGTAGAATTTTTCTCTGAATGTCAGGGTTGCCAGTTTGGAGTAATGCATCAAAGACTATCGTGTTGTCGACGACCGAAGTCGCAGCTTCCCCAGTCGATAGAGATCCGTATCTCTGCATTAGCGTTTCACTTTTTGTAGCATCATCGATGGAGAATTTGACGGCTCCGGCTACTGGGTTGGTGTTTTCGATAGAGGTGAGTTGTTTTAGTGAGCCGCTCGTCAATATCGCTGTGGCCCTTCCGGCTGCAGTGCTGTAGCCGCTTTCAAGCGCCGTTACGGCATCAACGTTGAATGATTGGAAGCCGGCTTTGTTGGTGCGTGCGCATTCGGCCAAGGCTGAGTCTGAAACGTGCGAAAGCTGTCCAGCCCTAAGGTGGGCTCCTATGTACGCAATGGTGCTCACTGGAAGAGATGCGACGGTTGCTGGGGTGAGATTTCCAATGGCAGCTAGCCCGAGCTCGTTCGAGCCGAATCCTTTATTGTCAGAATCACTCTGCGTAGCGTCTTCGAACCTAGTGTCGATGACGGTTTTTAGTTCCGCTAGCGCATTGGTCTCTTGTGCGGTTGGCTTCGCTATATTGCTAAGGCGAGCAAAGGCTCCAAGAAATGCTGCGCTAATGCATTCATTGGTACAGGTGGTCATGCCAAGCTTTGAAAGCAAAGCGGTAACTTCTTTGGGCTGCGAAGATGTCAGTAGATTGGCGAGCGAATCACCTATGAAGCATTCGCTTTTTGTGCACCATTTTGCAATATCCAGCTCGGATAAATTTTCGGCGGTGAGATTTGACAGTATGAGCGCACCCCACTTGCGCTTTATTTCCTCTCTTTTTAGTGATATGTCCTCTATAACCCTGAGTGGCGGGTATCCATTAGCTATCTTGGCTGGATTCTTCATTGCCACGGCAATGTAAAGCTCGCCATATTCTCCTTGGAGCATGTGAGTATTGGCTACTTCCAGTACTTTGACTTGATCTAAAACATTCGTTGCGTCTTCTTCGCCAGCTGCGCTGGCAAGTTGCAAGAGTGCTTGCTTTGCCACATAAATTTCTTCGGAAAGAGCAACCGCTTGCGTGTCGCCTGTGGTGGTCCCCGCCCCGTCTAGGGCGATAAGCTCTGAGGATTTTCTTTTCACTTCAGCGACTAGCCCTTCAGCGATTTTTCCGACGGCGGCATTTTTAGCTGAGAAGTACTTCGCAGTTAGGAGGTCGATGCTTACCAGATAGCATATGCCTTTACGGAAGGCGTCGACTGCATCTTTGGCTGGAAATATGCTAATCGGCGCGCCACACTCTAGGCTTCGAGCAAGAATGCGAAAGTATGTATCTATGCCTCCTTGATCAGATCCACCATCGGGCGCACGGTTTGCTTCCGATATCCTTTTTAGCGCTGCAACTATCCCTGGAAGCATGCCGCTGCTGAACATTATTGTCGGCAGCGGCATGGTCTGGCCATTTTCGTCGACTTTAACGCCCTGATACAGCGGGTTGTCGATTTGCTCGTAGTCAATTGACGTAAGCAGTTCTGCGGCAAAATTCGCGGAGGCGTCAGCTTCGGTTACGGCGGAGGCAAGCGCAGCAGATGCATTAGTAATTAATCGAGCAGCTGCGCCAAGGCATAGGCGTCTTGCTGTCATGTGCGGCACGACGTAGCCGAATATTCTTCTTGATGCTTCATCGGCTTCGCTTTCACCGTGAATGCTGTTGCCATCTGTTTTGATATAGGCACTCATCTGCGTTGCGAATTGGTCGTGCGCCGATTTATTTTCCGCAATTGCAACTGAAATAATGGTGATGAGGCTGATGCTTCCGTCCATGTAGCGGTTGAGCAAATCAGCCGCTACGTCGTTATCGCTTGGCGCATCTTCATTAAGAAATTCGCAGTATATGCGTTTCTTTGCTTTTGAGCACAAACTACGCCATTGCTTCACGTCGATTTTGAACCCTCCTTCTTCGAAGAGCACGGCGTCCCTGGATCCCTTCATGGCTTCAGCTCCGAAATCGATCGTAGGTTCAGGGCTGTCAGTTTTTGCTATTTGGTGAATGGCTTTGTCGAATTTTTCACGTGCTTTGCCAGATTCCGTAGCCGACGCGAAGGTTTCCAAGCTTTTTGCGGCTGCGGCTAACTGCTTTGATTCGTCCGCGGAACTTGAGCTGCCGTCAGCTATGGCCAGCTGTGAAAGGACCCTGGCGATATCGCTGGTGCTGTGCATTCCGGTGCTTTGTATGCAGCGACGCATTTCTGGTATTTGGAAAAACACACTTTCATTGTCCCTTGTGACGGCAAATTCTGCGTAACGATTCCATGTTCGATTAAATTGTTCGCCGTCCAACGCCCCCTGTGAAATTGCTTTTGCAATAAGATTGGCGCAGCCAAGCATAAACGCGCAGCTCTCTGTTTCAGCTTGCTTGCCAGCTGCAGTCGCCAGCTCAGCTATTTTTTTTGCTATGGTTGACGAGAGCGCGTAAGTAATTCTCGCAATATTTTTGTTTTTGTCTGGAATGGCATTGATGGCTGCTTCGCATTCTTCGCGAAGGCTATCGATTATCGGGATCGCCTTCACTTCTATTGCGTCATCGCCAAATAATTTGGTCGCATTGCTCTTTTCTGATAGAATTGCACTAACTGTAAAATCTAGTTTATCTTTTTTGCTGGGATCCGCTCTAGCAAGAGTGTTGTACAAATCAGTCACTATGCCATTGATGGCCAGCCGTCTTTCTTCCTCGTTGTCGGCCGGATGAACAATGGCAAGGGCGCGTAGAGCCGCTACGCGACAGTCTAAGTCCATGGCGTAGAAGTCATCTCTCTCTATGGCGTTACGTAGGCGATCTTTATCATCAGGTGAATCTGCGATGGCGTGGGTGAGAAATATCCGCACTTCTCTGGCTGTGCTGCCTCCGCTGGCGGAGTGCACTATTGCGGCAAGACATTGGCGGAGGGCCGAGCAGTTTTTGCTTGCTCCGCGGCCTTCACTTTCTAACGTGGAGATTCTCCCCTTAATAAATTCAATCGTTGCTAATGTGCTAATGGCACCAGCTAACGCCTTGAGAGCTTCACCGTCGTCGCCGGCCAGTGTTTCGATTGCACGTGATGCGTCTTCTCTCTCTTTCCAGACGCTGTGCGGCATTTCGAATATGGCCGCCGGATCAATGCTGGCAACCTGTTTGCCCGTTCCGTAGCGCACTAGTAGCTTTAGGACTGGCGCATCTTTTTTTAGGCTGCCAATGAGGGCTGGGTCGATTGTATGTATCGCAGTAAGCGTTGAATCAAGATGCTCTTTGTCGCCGCCGTCATTATAGTCTTTTATGGTGTCGATAATTGCGCTAATTTCCCTGTCGGTGATGGATTCCAGGACGCCCTTTGATCCAGTATATATAATTGCTCCCAGTGCAACAAAGGGTGAAACTTTTCCATCTGTTTTTGATCTGATATCTCCAATAATGCTTTCCCGTATCATGGCGAGCCATGGGTACTTGACTGAATCATCCCAGGCTGTCTTGATTCCAGTTTGAGCGTCATTTAAATCTGTATGCGCCATGGGGCGGTCGTAGCTCATAAGCCAGTTGCCAAAGTTTTTGGCTCTGGCAAGAATTGGCCGGGCGCCAGTGGCGTCCTGCTCCATGATCCTATCGCCTTTGGATGTCGCTATGTCTCTGGTCATGACAGATGTTAGCGCATCTTCCAAAAGTCTGGCGTTAGCTGTGACTCCGCCTATGTCGGGGTTTGATGCATCGTAGGAAAAGGTCCGACGGAAATTCGCAAAAGCAACTTCATACAAACTTTGCGTTGCGCTGTAGTCAGCACCGTCATCAAAATTGAAGGTAAGCTGCTTGGTTGGCGCAAGTAGTCGAACGGCAAATGCGGCGTGGCCGCAACCGGTTGAGGAATTTAGCTTAGCGTCGCTAAATCCACAAATTATTGATGCTAAATTCAGTGCACCAAATTGATCGCCAAACCATTCAGCTATGGCATCGACGTTGTCAGTGTGCGCCTGGTTTCCGATCACTTCGCGGATCCACGAAAAAGACATGATGCCATCGTTAATGCCGCTATGGCACGACTCTACTACTTTTGCTCCGAGAATGCCCAATTGCGGCGCCAAGTTGCAAATTGCACGACTATTATCATCGCCGTCGACGAACCTCCCTTTAAATAGCAGCACGGCTACCGTTGCGTAGGCGTCTTTGCTGGTAATTGCTTCAATTCGGCTAACCGTTAAACTTTCCGCTAAATAGTCAAGTAGCGGTGTGCCTTTTGGGGTGTTAAATGTGGCCGTCACCCTTCTTCCTTTGCTCGGGAGCGTCATCGGCTTGAAGCCGGATATGTTATGTTGCGCATTAAGGGCGTGGTGGAATAGCAATTCCAGCTGTTTGTCGGTGAGCAAATCAACGTTGAAGGATTCGTCGCCAATGAGAATCTGGAGTAGTCTGCAAAAGTCGTCGCTTGCCGTCGACTCGCCTGGGTAGGTTAGGTCGGCGCAGGCGAGATCGACGGTTTGATCGTAATAGTCGAATCTTCCTTTGTCTAGGAGATCGGCGTGTGTGCCGGCTCCTTGTTGGATCAATTTGAGTACTTTCCCAGGAGTCAGGAGATGCCTTATTTCGGCCCCGAATTTTTTTACGACTTCATCGTCCATACGGTCTACGTCGTCAACGGAAAGTTCAGATAAGTATATGTTTGTCAGCTTCCGGCGCGCGTCGTGCGCTTCCGCGAAGAGGTCCATAAATTCTTTTTTTACGAACAGATTTATGAGAAGGTCGGTGTTCCCTATTTGTTTCAACCGATCAGGTGTTAGCACCCGTTTTACGGCGGCCGTCCATCGTCTGTTCGTGCCTTGATCGTAGCGCAGCAAGTTTGCCAACGTCGCTTCTCGATTACCAGTTGTTTCTCCGTCTGCAGCACTGGCGTCCAATAGGACGGCCACTATTTCTTCGGCTTTGCTATTATCTGTCGGGCTGCCTTGGGGAAAGATCGCGCGTTGGGCTGGGGTTGATAGCAGCTGCTTGTCGCTCATTCGCGCCAGCAGCTCGCTAGATCCGCACCTTAACATTGCAGCAAAGATTTGCGATGACGATTGCGCTTTCCGTATCTGATCTACGGCGAGTTCTTCGACGTAAGCCGGGTCGGAAAATATTTGGGCTTTGGCTTCAATGGAAAAGTTGAGCGTGTCAAACGCATCTGGACTGTAGTCGTTAAACAGTCTAATTTTTTCTACTCTGTGGGTAGAGTCGGAGTCATCGGTTTTCTCACTAAAAAAACGAGTTTCATCCGATGGGCTTAAATGTATTCTTGTGAGTGCGGCTCTGTATAGCTGTGCGTTTTGTGGGTTGCTTGTTTTTTGGCTTCTCGCAATTGCCTCCATTGCATTTTTCGCATAGGGAACCCCCTCACCGCTGCGTCGAACGAGCGCAGCTTTGGCGTCATCAAGATGTCCAGAGGCTGCTGCCGCGAGTAAAATGGCGGCGGTGGTCGAATTCGAAAATATCTGTGTGCCGTCTTTGCTTTTCTTCGACAAGTCGAGTCCGACAAGCGTAGCGAGTCCGCTAGAGGAATTTTCTCCGAAGCGAGTGGCTGTAATTTGCTCCCGCAGTCCCGGCCCCACCATATCTAGCATTTCTCTGGTTACCTGAAAGCCGGTGTTTATCACTCGATCGTTCTGGGCTATGTCGAGCATCGCGCCCTGCCTTTTCGCATTTGTTGAGTAGTCGATTGCACTCTTTGATATAGCGAAGATGCAGATCTTTAAAAACCTAACCGCCAAGCCTACATCCCCTCCGCACCATTCAACTATTTCGCCGTACTGCGTGCCGAGTTTTGCTACTGTGCGGGCGTCTCCATGGAGGATTGCGTGCAATAGCCGAACGTGAAGCATGGCTTTATCGAACTCGGCTCTATAATTTGCGAGCGCGCGGTCGAACTCTTTGTTATCGGCTGCCGCAGCAACCGATTTGCCGGTCGAGCAGTCGACAATGACAAAGTTTTTAATTTGACCGGCCCCCATGTGACCATCTCTGATGCACTTTGATTCATCCTCCCTCAGGAGGACCGTTGTCCAGCGGGTAGTTTCGTCATCCCAATAGCAGGCAGCGTAGCGCATTTCCGAATGGCAAGAGTGCACAATTGGTATGATATTTTCATGGCTGACCGCAAAGTTTAATGAGGCGCGAATTGCATCTTGTCCGAAGATGCCACGGTATTCCATATAGCGCTCTGCGCTCGCGAGTGGCTTGTTTTCAGCCCACTGGATTGCGTCAGCCGACATTTCAATTAACCTTCTCATGGGCATTGATGTGTGCAACGTGGCGCGGCCAGCATTTTGGCCGACATTTGCGTTGCGGAAGAGTTTGTTTCTGTTGCGTTGTTGATTCCCGCCACCGATTGGAGCCTGCTGTACTTGCCAAAGATCCCTGGCGCTTAAGCCATTGGTCTGACCGGCGCTCCAGTATTGGCATAGATCGATTGGGTTGCCAGGAAGTATTGCGCAGAGATCGTTATATTCGTTTTCCTGCTCCTGCTCCTGCTCCTGTTCCTGTTCTGTTTCAACCTCCACTTCAACTTCGACTTCAATGTCGCCGCTATCGGCAGATCCTGTCTTGTTTGTCTCAATTATGCCGATGGATCTTTCGTTTGCATTTCCGTCTGTGACGAATTCGTACTCGCCGTGTTTGAAATTTTCGATTGCCATAGCTATGTCGCTTTTTTCCGCTGTGACGTGTGTGCCCTTTCTTACGCATTTCAACCCTTCGGCTTTTGCGCACATGGAGATTATGGCTTGTGCTCGCTTGAGAAACCCTTCTTTAAATTTTAAAGTCTGACCGTCGTCCACACCCTCTTCTAAAAGGGCGCGCCATGCGCGCTTATAAATGCTCGCTGCAAGTTCAAATGCTTTTACCGATTGCGAAATTTGCTGCTTGGAGCCGAAATAGATGGATGCGGGTTCGTAGTCGTGCGTGTCACTTAAAAATGGACTGAGCGCAGACAGATAACCTTTTATGCCGTTCAGCGCAGCGAGTGACGATTCATCACTCGACACTAGACTTTGGGCGTCACTGAATGTGTCGACAACAGCCAATGTCACCAAATTGGCGATGATCTTATTGAGCTCTGCGCTTGTGGCCATTGCCGCTTGTTTTTTGGTTATTTCCCTTTCATTGCACGCCAAAGTGGCGACAACGTGTTTGCCTAGCTCAGTTTTTGACATACTTCTTGCCGCAGCTAACGTTAGACTGCCGCGTTTTTGCTCTGCAATTGGAGCGTCTTGGTTGCCAATCATTTTCCCAATAAAATCTGGCAGCAAAACTATGCCAATTTGTTGGCCGTTTGATTCAAATATTTTTCTGGCGCGCATTGCGGCCTGATTGGCGCTACTCGTGGTGGTGTCCCCAAGATGTGGCACGACTACGTTTACGCCGGTGCCCATTGGGATGTCGAAGCCCGTGCACATGACTTGCGTGCATATGACAAGCGTATTGCTCGGAGAAGTTCCGAATTTATCGTGAATTACCTGTCCGCTTCCCGCAAACGGCTGCGGGGTAATGGAGCCGTCTTTGAGCATGTATCGGCGCAGATCTTTGCCTTCAAAGATTACATTTAGGCCAGCGCGGCCAAGGTTTGCCATGGCGGTGCGGGCTGCAATGGCAAGCTCGAAACCAGGGTCTGGATCGCTTTTTCCTTTTTGCCGCGCTAGACTGGCCGCTATTTGGTGGAGGTGGCCGCCAATGTCAGTTATCGCCCTGAGTTGGCTGGAGCTATTATTGGAGGCTTTCACGACGCTTTTAAATATTTGATCGATGGTGTAATTATCGTCGGCGATTACTATGTCAGTTAGCCGTTCGCCGATATTGATGCCTTCGGAGTCAGTTACCGGATCTCCGACCATCACGGAGCGCAATTTTTCTTCATGGGTTGGAACATCTGGGAACATTTCATCAAAAGTTGGAACCCATTTCCACGGCAACCCAGGTGTTCCGGTGAATGCGGTAACTTCGTGGAAATGCGGAAGCATTGCCGTTGGTCGAGTTTCCCTTGACCGTCCCGGCGACTTTATGCAGGCCGCAATAAAATTGCGCACGAGTTTGATGGATAGGAAGGGATACTTCTTAAAGAGTGCGCAAGCTTTTTTGTATGTTTCTTCCGGTTTGCCGCACGCCTCGCTCAGTGTTATTGCGCCGCCAGCACCCGCCCCTACGACCGCAATGGCAGCTGCGAATAGCCTTCCTGAAGGCGAATCATCTATTGATTTTACTTCATCGTCTCGCTGCTGTTCTGTGAGTGCGGCCCGCCTCGAATTATCTACGTATTTCATCCAAACGCCAAATGGCACGCCAACATTCAGGGCGAGTTGGTAAAGTAGCGGTATTGATGTGCCAAGAAACGCGAATTCCGATCGAGTCGGTAAGCCTTCCTTGTAGACGCGAAGGGCGGCCCCGTCGGGCCCCTCCCCGTAGGACACGCCGGCCGTCTTTGCTAGGCAGCGCGGGAGTTCGACGCTTACCATTCCGCGAAGAAGTGCAATTTCATTTGTCAGCTGAGACATTTTCCCGCCGTCTGCCGCAACTTGCCGGAAGGCCGTGTCGATTGCCCAGCCTCTATAGGTCGTGGTGGGATTCCTCAAAACGGATTGTAGATCACTGACCCAACTATCATTCGATGGATCCGGTCGACCCGGATCGTCTGCCGGATATTCTTGAAAGTTATCACTGCAAATGTAATTCAATAGGTCATCGACGCAGATCTCCAAATGATTTATTTTGACGTTTGGGTCTTCGGAGAAAACGATTCTGATCGTTGCTTTCGTGAAGTCGTCAGGGGCGTCGCCATCTCCCCTTACGTATTGTACGCCAACGTTGCTTCCGGCCGAAAAAACGTTGCGGGAAAAAATCTGCGCCAGCATAAATTTTCCAATCTGCCTGCCAACTTTTTCGTCGTAAACTTCTCTCGTCATGGCTGACTGCATGTTGTCTGTAAGTCTAACTGTTTTGCGCACGTCAGCTAGATCTGCTCCAGAAATGCTCCATTTCGCTTTGGCTGCTCCACGTGGTGGCTCTGCAAATTTTCCGTCTATCATCGGCCCATCGGCGTACACATCAAAATCAACTTCCGCTTTAGCCGAATCTGACGCTAGAGCTTCGTAGGTGTGTTGGACGAAGTCGAAAATAAACGGAGGTACGTCAGAGGCGCCGCCGCTGTCAGCTGTGATTAGCGAACTCATTGGATCAAAGACTTTGTGCGCTTCATCTACGAACAGTCGCCCATGCTCTCTAAATGTTGCCAAAATTGCCGACAGATACGACAGGCGTTTGCGCGATCCGGCTAGGCCTCCAGAGGTGTTTGTCGAGTCGCTGAGTTGCTCCGCCAGTGTCGTAATTTCCATGACTATTCTATTCATCATGGCGTCATCGAGCAGGAGGATCGCTCCTCCGTCTTGCTGCGCATTTGTCACCGCATCATAGATGCTTCTCAAGATATGTTCGTCTTTTGTAAATGAGGAGAGCCAGTTTGGATCGCTGTCGGCTCCGGCGAGCGCTCCGAGATAAATTACATCTCCCATGCTGGCAAATGAGTCGCAGAGGTCTTTCCATACGGACTGAAGCGTGCTTAGCGGCACGACCACTATGGCAAGTTCGCCCCTGGCATTTGCGAATGCGGCGCCGCCTGGAGTCATTATTTTCGTTTTGCCGCCACCCATAACGGTTGGCACAATGCGGCCTTCTGGGCCTCCGAGAGCCTCGCGAGTAGTGTCGCCAGTCACATGGGAAATTGCTTGCGTCATCTGGAACAGTTGATCGTCGCGCAGCACAATCCCCCCAGTTGCCTCCCATGCGAGTGCAACGATATGGATTGTGCTTCTGCTTTGATGCCAAACCGCATCCCTGGAGACCGCTTCCACTGGCGGCGGGTTGCCGCTTGCGGTGGCGGCTACAAAATTATAGGCGCAGAGCGCCAAAGCATAATCAATGGTCAGCGCAAAGATTTCTGCCGCTTTCGGCGGATTTTTCATCAGCGCATAATTTAGGGAGCAGAGACGAGACATGTAGCGTGCAATGTTGTATTTGTTGGCATCTAGTTTTTGTTGTCCCACAAGAAGCATCAAGGGCAAAGCATCTTCGGCCGTTGGTTTTCGGAGTGTGGATGCAACTGGAATGTTATATCGAAGAGCATCATCTAGTGCTTTTTTCGCTCTAGCCAGATCGCTCCTTTTGTCGACTAAAAGTCTAGTGGCATCATCTTGCGTAGTGGTTAGGGGCTTCCTTGTGGCTGGCGCCCCGGCGTTAAATAGCAAATCGCGCTGAATCGCCCGCAAGTTTTTGAGCTTGACGCCCAACGAAGCTGCACTGTCGGCAAAAACTTTTTGCACTCCTTGGTTGGCCTCGTGCGTCGTAGCATCACGCGCACCTCTGATTGCGTCGATGCCCCTGTTCGCATCCTCTAGGGAAGTCAAGCAGGTATCAATTCGCCTAATCACCTCTTGCGGACTTGCTTTGTTTTTCTTTCTCGACGACAGCTTATCCCTAAGCACCGAATAATACTTCAGCGCACTGCCCACTGGCAGTTGCAGGCGCCAATCGACTTCGTAGTGCGACGTTTTGTCTGCGTATTGCTTCTGTTCCACGTCTACGTAGGATCTAAGGCGTCCGACAACTTTCTCTATTTCTGCGATCGGCATGGTTGCGAGTTTTTCCCCGCAGCTATCGCAGTACATTTGAAATTCCATAATCGTCTGTAGACGAGGCTTGCCGGCGTCGGTATTGGGAATTTTGCCTATTTCAGTGAAAAGTTCTCCGTAGAGTGCCATTGCGAGTGCATTTGGGCGCTCGCCGAAACGAGTCCTTGCTCGGCCAATGAACGCTGCGGCAGTTGCCAGTTTGTCGTTGTCTGCGAGGCCGCCGGTTGCGCGAAGTGCAAGAATAGCCAGTGCGAGCCAACCGGCAGGTCCGTCGCACCAGTATGTGTCTGGAATTGTGCTTAGATCTCTAGAGGTATGGCTTATGTTGATGATTTCATCGACATCTATGGCGCTGTTCCCGTCCTTGAAAAGATCGCCTGCGCGCAGCAGTAATTCGTATCGATTCGGCGAGCCGACATCTTTCAGTACGATGGCTTTCTCGAACGAAAAGAGTGGGTTGCGATTTTCACTGATTCCCGAAAGAACATTAGGCCTACTAATTTCCCTGGGGACCACCTCGAGGTTTGGATGTCCGGCCAGTATGAGCGCGTCGCGCTGGCCTGCTATCGCTGATGTATCTCGAACTCTCCCAACCTCAAAGCGCAATTCGCTTGTCGCATCGTATTTTAGGTTTCCGACATCGACACGCATTATGGCAAGTCTATTGCTTCCGCTCTCCATAGAGGCGGAGAGAACTATCCTTGGTTTACCATTTGCTGCACGTCCGGCAAACCCGTCAAAATAAGAAACTGCAGGATCTTCTGTGTTAGCTGCGACGACTATGGCGCGGTTTGGGCGCGCCGTGTCGCGCAAATCTCTAATGATAGTATCGCCATTACTATTACTCTGGCACTCCAGCACGAAGTCCACCGTTGGATCGCCGCCGCCGCCTGCATCTCTTTTTGCGAAAAACACTCTTCGCAAGCTGTGTGCTCTTCCGTATGCGGCGTCATATGGCCTGCCATCGTCTGCGATAGGCATCCACATGTCGTAGGATCCGTCCGTGAGAGCCGCCGGCACCATGGAATTGTTGATGCCAACATCTACTAAGTCTTTGGCGCCCCTGAGAAGACGCGTTTTTTTTGCACCACCAAAAATTGACGTTAGGCCCGGTTTTATGTCGTCGTCGTTGGCTAATTCCATTTGCACGTGCCACGGCTCAACTGTGCGATAGACATCCACGTAGACTCCGCTTTTCGCGTAGCGCGCATTGTGAAAGCGCACCATTGGGCCAATCGAAGATAGTTCGACCTGATCTCTGCCGAAGCGCTCATAGTAGGCTGCTTCGCCACCATCGACCACGCCAAACCCTGCGGTGAACGGGTAGTTATTTTTTAGCAGCAGGCCCATCGCTACGCATCCGCCGAGCCCGTCAAACGTTTCTTTATCTTTACGTTTGTCGCTGCATATCCCCCATTCCGGGAAGTAGCTAGTACCGCCAATTCGCGGAGCATAAAAATGCATTTGGGGATAGCTGCTATAAGCAGCCGCAAGTTTAGCATGACTGGAATAACCGCTCTCTAGGTTTAGAAGTGGCGGATAGCCTGGATAATCGTTTGGGCGTAATAATTTTAGCGAAAGAGCAGCCTCTGTGCCAGCCACTATGCGATCAATGCAGCATGGGCAGCATGCATCGGCGACTTGGCAGATTTTTTCTGGCAGTGACGCAATAAAGAGCGACATGCTCGGACTCAGCCGTTGCGGATCCTGCGATCGCAAATAAAACAAAGAAAAAAGAACTTGCTCAATGTCAATCATCCAATAATTTGCCACGCATCTTATGTAGCGGTGATCCATTGAGCATATGCCATAGCCTCTGACAAGATGTCTGTCTGCAGTATCGCCGACAACTACGTCGGCCGAACAGCTATCGCCTATTGCGGCCTGCATGATTATCGAGTTTTTCTTTGCGAAAAATATTTGAATATGCATGCGGTGCAGCGCCAACCGCTGGTTGAACGATAATGCCGTGGCTCTGCCTTCTTGCATTACGGCCGAGTCCGTCCTTAAGGAAGAATTGACCCCAAACGGGCTGATGTGGAATGGACCACCAGTAGCGTCTGGTCCGTTAAAATTTGTGTTGGTTAGCAGCAAGGCATGGACGAATTCTTCGCGTTCGCATATCGTTGTTTTCTTCGCAAAACTGTCGCGGCGCAAACTAACCCACGACATCCCATCAGCTTTTCGGAGCGTGTTTGGTCCCGGCATGAATGCCTTAAAGTCTTGGTCTATGGAATCATAGCAGGGCTGTTCTACGGCGTTGAGAAATTCCGCCACATTGGTCAGCGCTTCGACATCTATGCCTGCCGCGGTTTTTCTGGGCGGATTTTTATGCGCCATCAGCAGCCGCCTGTCCCAGTCGACATCGTAATGTTCTGCGCCAAACTCGCGGAGAGCGATATTCCACATGTATTTGCAGGCGATTGTCATGGCTTCTTGGTTTGAGGCCCACTCTTGCGCGATTCTGTTGTTTACCTCGCCATTTTGGGTGTTCACGATTACGCGCTGCACTTCCCTTAGTGTGGAAACAAACAGTTGGCTTGGGCTTCCGTTCGCATTCTGTCGAAAACAGCCAATGTTTTTTGCTACGTCATGTATGAAACTGACAGTCCCCATGGAGCGCGGCTGCGTATGAAAACTAGCCGGAAGGACTGTTCCGCTGACCTCTTGGCTCTCTACGTAACTTGACAAGTAAAAGCTGTCGTATGGGAGCGGACTCAGCGCTAGCTCGGTGCATAAAGTGGACTGCCATGACTGAATGTCTTCCGATGCAATATTTAGCGTCGCCGCTGGGACGACGTCGACTGCGGTTATCGCCAATCTGGCTATGACGTTATCAACGTTCGTGAATCTACGGTCCACAAGAAAGCCAGGATTGGGACCTGTCTCATTTTTTAAGCCCGTTAGATTTATCATTCCGGACGCTAGCAGTTCGGCCACCCATCGCATTTTCCAATCATCAGCCTTGCTTGCGTCGAACTCTCGATACGCAAGACGCCCGCCGGCTGCTTGTAGTGCATTGCTGCCTACGATAATGCAGTTGAGACGATTGCCGATGGTGTCTATGGTCTCTCTGTGACTGGTGGTATCCAATTCCAGGAACGCAACCCCTGATCGCGTCCGCCTGACCGCATCTTTTGGGGCTGTGGCGCTATGTATCTCCGTGCATCCCTCAACTTGAATTGTAGTGTTTCGTATGATGCGCAGAATTGTACCATCAAGCGTTCCAATGTTGGCGCCTGAGCCGAACACTTTGCGGTATGCGTCAAAGTCTGTATGGCAACCATGCTCACTGCGGACAGCCATGAGGCGTAGTTTTGTGCGAAGTAGCGTCATTTCCTGTTCCGAGAAATATTTCGCAGTGTCCGAAAGGCATCCGATAATGGACAAAAGATCTATGTAGCTGCATCGGTCTTTTTTATTACTGCTGCATATCGGAAGATCGAATTTGTTGCAGGCTTCTGCCATGTTCGCATATGCAGCCGCCGCGACCTTGACTGAAGTAAATCGTTTTCTGGGTTTATCGAATGTGTACTCAATGGACGATTCGCCAGTTAAAGTCATCTTCAATGCGCGCACAAAATCCATTTCGTGCTGTTCCTTCATTGCCGCCGATGAATTGCGGGCCGCAATGGCCATTTGGGCTAAACTCGATACCGTTTCGACCGGAGCGCCACCAGTAGGTGTCGGCTTGGCAAAGATTGTCGTGAGGAATCTCCATTCTGGACCTGACGTTATGCCATCTTGAGTTACCCCGGTGTCCAACTGCTGTTGGGTTCTCGAAAAAGTGCGGTGCTTCGCTATGGTCGAGCTGTCGTCTGTTTCAGGCAGCAAGCTGCCAGTAGCGCCAGCGGCCGGCAGATATTTTCGGAAGTCTGCGCGGTTGAGTTTTACGTCTATGTCTTCCGCATTCCGTCTAAGCTCATCACTTGCGCCCACCTCTCTGGACGCACTTCCTATGGCCGTTTCCGCTTGATATAGAAACGTGATTTCCTTAGCAAAAGTGTCCACTTTCAGACCTCTTGCTAGACGCTTCGTTGTTGCGGTGTAGACTTCATTGAACCTTTGGCACAAAAGCATATTCCATGCATCCTGTAGCAGCGCTCGCGGTGTTTTGTTTGCAGGGTTTGCGGCATCAGCACGGCTGATGCCTTCCGATGACAGTATGGAGTTTATGGCGCCGCGAACAAATGTCGCATTGTCCGCGCCTCCGTCGTACGCATCGCCCCTGAAATCTCCTTCGCATAGGGCTGCGCCCCACGGACTGCCGCCCATCGCCGGATTAAGCGTTTCACCATTAAACGTGGTGGCGGTGGGTGCGATGCATGCTCCGCGATTAGTCCAAAAATATAGCTTCCAACTGACGAGGCCATTAACGCTCTTATGCACCAGGCATGTGTTGTCTGACCAAATAAGTATGGGGTCACCTTTGATGGATTTGCTGTGTCTATTGTTGAGCATTGAGCCGAAAATGTTTAGCACGCTTGCGATTGCTTGCGCGCAGTTTTTTTGGCTTGGCTGCGCCGCAGCAGTCCCGAGAGTAGCGGTGATCGTTGTTTTGAGTGTTTCGAAAAGACTTTGAGCTGTTGGAGGCGCGCCTTCAGCAGCTGCCTTTTTACCTTTGTCGGCTATTGCTAGGGCTCCGATGTCGCTAAAAGAATAGAGGCTGCTCCCTGGCGCAACTACCATAATTTAATAAATAAAAGCAAGTTTGCCTTGGCGGTCAATCCTGATTGAATGATCTCGCATAAGTTTTAAAAGCCTCCGTACGCCACCTATATTTCTAGCGCAGAGATTGATGGAGTGATTTTGAGCCGCATAAAAGTCCCATAAAAAGTAAAAAAACCACCGACGACTGGACATTTGCTCGCCAAATTGCCACAGTGTTGCGCCGTTGGAGGTGGAATGACTAAGCTGATCGGAACTAAGACAATTGAAAATTTATGCGGCGCTTTTGCCGGCGAGTCCCAGGCGAGGGTGCGCTATGAGCTCTTTGCGACGCGCGCGAAAGAGGACGGCGCCGTTCAGGTGGCGAAGCTTTTCCTGGAGATCGCCGACCAGGAGAAGGAGCACGCAAAGCGAATTTTTAAGCTCATTGGCGACGGCGCGGCAAGTCTGGCATATTCCACTAAAAACGTGGGGTTTGCCGCCGTTGGATCTACTGAAGATAATCTCTTGGAGTCGATTAAAGGCGAAGAGGACGAATGCGAAAGAATATATTTGGGAATTGCAAAAACCGCCGAGGACGAAGGGCTTCTGCCGATTTTCGAAGCGTTTAGGGCCCTTTCCGTTGCGGAGCGTCACCACATGGAGCGCTTTAGCGCCATGGCCGAAAAGTTACGTTCCGGCACGCTCCGCCGGAGCACAAAAATTGTTCCGTGGGAATGCCTCAATTGTGGCTACGTGCACATCGGAGTGGAGCCGCCTATGGTCTGCGCCGCCTGCTCCCACGGCGGCGAATATTTTGCCCAAAAGACCGACCGCTGGGCATAGGGCCGCTTTGGTCCGCCCGCACGGTGTGAATTGCGGAAAGTCAAAAGTGCAGCCGGCCATTTGGTTCTTTTGTCTCCCGCTGTGATTTTTCCGTTTTCGCCGGATGGGGCGAAGTTGAAGCTGAAACGGCTCAGCGGGGCGAAAAAAGCTGTACAGTCAAATTTTTGACATCTAACATGTGGCCGTGAAGGTGCACGAGTTCCAGTCGAAAAAACTTCTGTCGGCATTTGGCGTTCCCGTGGAGAGGGGGGAGGTGATTTTCTCCAAGGGCGAAGTGGGCGGCGCTTTCGGTCGTCTTGGTGCGATGGAGCGCTACGCCGTGAAGGCGCAGGTGCACGCCGGCGGCCGTGGACTTGGGCGCTTTGCTAACGGGCTTAGCGGAAGTGGCGTTCGTCTGGTCGACTCAAAGGATGAGGCCATGGACTTGGTGTGCGCCATGCTGGGCAATAGGTTGATAACGAAGCAGACTGGACCGGAGGGTGCGCCAGTGAGCGCCGTTTACGTGGCGGAGGTGATAGAGCCGATGGGGCAGTTCTATCTGTCCATAGTGGTGGACCGCAGGGCCCAACGTCCCGTTATATTGGCCTCCGCGGAGGGCGGCGGCAACATAGAGGATCTGGCGGAGAAGAGCCCTTGGAAAATTTTTCGCGAGCATATCATTCCGACGTTTGGGTTGGCCGACTTTCAGATCAGAAAATTGGCGTTTGCGCTTGGACTTGGCGAAGAATCTTTGCTTCAAGATTTTATGGCAACTCTGCGTGGGATGTGGAAGCTGTTCTGGGAGAAAGACGCATCGCTAGTCGAAATTAATCCATTGGCGCTTACGGCCCACGGACGGCTCTGCGCCATCGACGCAAAAATAAATTTCGAGGACAATGGTCTGTTCCGCAACGAAGACGTGCGCGCCATGCGCGACACGACCCAGGAGGATCTGAACGAGGTGAGGGCGTCGCAATTTGGCCTAACCTATGTTGCTCTTGGCGGCACCATCGCCTGTCTCACGAATGGCGCTGGGTTGGCTATGGCCACAATGGATTTGCTGAATGACTATTCCCTGGATCCGGCAAATTTTCTGGATCTCGGCGACAATTCGCCACAAGCGGCCATCACGGAGGCCGTAAAAATTTTGTTGGGTGGACCGAATGTGAGGTGCGTAGTTGTAAACGTAATTGGCGGCGCCATGCGCGGAGACGTTGTTGCGGAGAGTATTTTGGAAGCTTTGCCAACGGCGCCATTCCATCCGCCGCTCGTTATTCGCATGGAGGGGGCAAATGCGGAAGAGGGGCGAAAAATTCTGCGCGACCGTATTCCGTCTGCGTTTTTTGCCGACGGGATGTCATCGCTGGGCGACAAGGTGCGAATGGCCGTTGGGCGGTGACGTTTTTGGGGATCGAACGATATGAGCATTCTAGTCGATGAAAAAACAAGAGTTGCGGTGGTTGGAATTACTGGAAAGGCGGCCACTTTCCATGCACGCCATTGCATTTCCTACGGCACAAACATTGTGGCCGGAGTTAGACCCGGCAAGGGCGGGCAGACGTTTGATGGTGCGATTCCAATCTACGACAGCACGGCGGAAGCGGTTGCAATCCAGCGCGCAAATGCCGTTTTGATTTTTGTTCCGCCGCCGGGGGCAGCCGACGCCATAGGGGAGGCCATAGACGCCGAAGTTCCGCTGATAGTTTGCATCACGGAAGGCATACCGTCCAATGACATGTTCCTGGTGAAGGAGCGTCTGCTCCATTCGCGCAGCACCCTAATTGGCCCAAACAGTCCTGGCATCATCAGCCCCGGAAAGACGAAGTTGGGCATAATGCCGAGCTATATCCATAGGCCTGGACGCGTAGGCATTGTGTCTAGGTCTGGAACGCTGACGTTCGAAACGGTGCTTCAGCTGACGAAGGGCGCCATAGGCCAATCGACCTGCGTCGGCATAGGCGGGGACAGCGTTCACGGCCTAAGCCACAGAGATGTTGTGCGGCTCTTTAATGGAGATCCCGACACGGACGGAATCATAATGGTTGGCGAAATCGGCGGCGAAGACGAGGAGGATGCCGCCGAATACGTGAAGCGCTACGTGAAAAAGCCGGTTGCGGCATTCATAGCGGGAACTACTGCGCCTCCTGGCCGCCGCATGGGGCACGCAGGCGCCATAGTTTCCGGCAAGAAGAGCGGCGCATCCTATAAAATTGCCGCACTCGAGCGGGCTGGCATTGCCGTCGCAAAAAATCCGGCACACATAGCGGAAACCTATGCCGCAGTCGCTGGACTTGGCCCATTGCGCTAAAAGATCGCGCATATGCGCTTGAAGTTTGCCGCGCTCCGCCTAGACGCGATCCCATGGTTGGGAAGCTCTTTCGGAAAATTTTCGCCTACCTGCTTTTGCCCATGCTTTTCGCCGCTGGCTGTTCGGAATGCAACCCCGATGACAGCCAACTTCCGTGGGCCCGGCCGGGAAAATGGGAAGGCAATTCCTTTATGGGGGCGAAAACGCGCCCCTAGGGCATCGAATGGCATTGGCAATTGAGAGCGGGGACGGCGCCACAAACAACTTGGCGCCAGGTCTCTACGTGGTGGCCACGCCGATTGGCAACCTTGGGGATTTTTCTCCCAGAGCCATTGATACGTTGCGCCTCTGCAGCCTTGTGGCCTGCGAGGATACGCGCCTAGCGGGCCGGCTTCTGTGTCGATTCTCGATTGGCGCGAAGCTCATCAACTACCGCGAAGAAAATGAGCGCCATGTGGCTTCATCTCTCTGCGGCAGCATCGAGTCGGGCCGAAGCGTAGCGCTAATCAGCGATGCGGGCACGCCGCTTGTCAGCGATCCCGGCTTTCGCGTAGTAAGGGAGTGTCGGAGAAGGGGGTTGCCAGTTTTCCCAGTTCCAGGGCCTTCGGCAGCCATTGCCGCCCTGTCCGCTTCCGGGCTGCCGTCAAATTCTTTCTATTTTTTGGGATTTCCGCCGAATCGCAGCGCAAGCCGCCGCAAATTTTTTCGCGAAATTGCGAATTTGCCTACGACCGTCATATTGTATGAGTCGTGCCATCGCATTTGCGCTTCCATGGCGGATGCCATTGAAGAGTTTGGCGAGCTGCGGACTGTCGCAGTTGGCAGGGAGATAACAAAGCTGCATGAGTCGTGGCACGTCGGAAAGCTCGTTGATGTCCACAGAGCAGTCGCGGCCGAAAGGCAGCTCGGCGAGTACGTTTTTCTCGTTGCCCAGCGCGATTTTGTGCTGTGAGTCCACTGTCCGATGGACAACGATTTCCATCTAGCTGATTTAAGTTGTTTCTGGTTTGACATAGCTAAAGTATGCCGTTCTTGTTTTACTAATTTCGTCGTAGGGCTTCAGCTCAATTCCAATATTGTGTGGCCCGACTATCATGCACAGTGCGCGAAAGCCATTTTCCGAAAGAGCTATGTGCTTTGCCAGTCTGACTTGTTTTCCAGGAGAAGGTTTTTCTTTTAGCTCTCTGACGGAATTGGCTAGACTGATAATTTCTTTCCGCTCCACGTCGTCGAGTTTGCCGATTGTGGTTTCATATTTGTCGAGTGCTTCGTCAATCTGGTCCATATTGGCGCCAGTGTCTATTCCGTGCGATTTCGCTTCTTCAGAGAAATCTTGCGAAGTGTAGTCGACGCTGCTGCTCCAATCCGCACGCTTGGATATTTCTTTAAGTTCGGTGTTGCGATTAGCATATTCCGGAAGACATTTTATCGACGAAAGGATTTCGCCTACAATTTTCTGTATGGGTCCATCATTACCACAACTAAGTCCAGCGCGGTTGAGGAATGTTCTCGCTGAACTACCCGCAGCCCCCGCGATAACGGCATCATAAGTTTCAGCGTTGACAAAGCGGAAATTTCTGCCGCCGACGGCGGCCATGAGCTTATCGTATTCTTCATCAAATAACTTTGTAAGTGCAGATTCGCCCATGGCCATTAACTTTTGCTGTGTTTTCGGCTGGTCGCGCGTAAGCCCAATGTAAACGGATTCGAAAAATTTTCCAATTCCACTTTTCTTAGATACTGCGAGTGCGAGTTTAACTGTATTAGAAAACCCAGCTGGTGTGGGAGTCGCTGGAGGAGGGAAAGGCGGAGGCGGCAAAGGGTGAAATCCTACAGACATGGCAACGTCATGTTAGCGCATTGGCGCACGGAAGTAAAGGGGAATTGTGAAAAAGGAATAAAAATTTCATTCCGTACAGTGCGCTTTTCCTTTTGTTACTATCGTGCTTTTTGCGAATCGATTAGCGCTAGCAGGCGTTGCTGCAGTTCATCTAATCCCATTCCCGTGGCGCAAGATATTGGTAGCGGCTCAACCAATCTACTTTTCGCTGAAAATGTGGAAAAATTTTCCCGTGCTCCGCCTACGTCCATCTTGTTGGTGCACACCATGAATGGACGATCGGCGAGTCCAGCTCCGTAATGTGCAAGTTCGTCGCGGAGCGTGGTGAAGTCGTCCCATGGGGATCGGCCGTCAACGGATCCAATGTCGATGACAAATAGCAGGATTGGACAGCGCTCCACGTGGCGCAAGAAGCGGAATCCAAGGCCGCGATTTGCGTGCGCTCCGCCAATTATTCCTGGAATGTCGGCAATGGTGAATGTTCTTTCGCCATTCCTCGCAACTCCGACTTTTGGGTATAGCGTTGTGAATGGGTATGGTCCAGTTGGCCTTTCGGTTTCAGTGATAGCATTAATCAATGAAGATTTGCCGGCATTTGGAAATCCGACTAGGCCGATGTCGGCAATCACCTTCATTTCAAAGCGAAATTTTCCACTTTCCCCAGGCTTGCCGGGGATTGTTTTTCTGGGCGCGCGGTCCGTTGAGCTTTTAAAGTGCACATTTCCGAGGCCGCCCTTCCCTCCCTTCAGGAGCGTTACGCTTTCGCCATGGCGCAGCAGTTCCGCAGCAATGGCTTTTGTCTCAGAATGATGTACCACCGTTCCCTCCGGGACGCGCAGCAGGCAATTGGCGCCGTTTCGGCCATGGCACTGGGACCCCATTCCCGGCTGACCATTTTTGGCGCTGGCGTGCGGCGTATATTTGTAGTCGACGAGATCGCCAACGTTCCTATCGCAGGTCAGGATGACACTTCCTCCGTCGCCTCCGTCGCCTCCGTTTGGTCCGCCGAATGGAATGTATTTCTCGCGGCGAAAGCTGAGGCAGCCGTGGCCACCTGACCCTGCGCTGAGAGAAACTTCAACTTCGTCCACAAACATGAGCGCTGCAACCGCAGATGGCCATAGGCCACGCCGTTGCGCCGTCAAGCTTTTGCTCGCCGAAGCGACGGAAAGATTTTTGTTGCACCACCATAAATTTTTCAGCAGAGGTTGTGCCATTGCATGGCATCGCCGACCGACATTCGCAAAGGACGAGTGATTTTACATGGCGGCGTTCCGCATTTGGTGACCGAGGCGCAGCACAGAACTCAGGGGCGCCAAGCTGGGTTTGTGCAGGTGACGATGAGAAATTTGCGCAGCGGCACGTCAACTTGCACGAAAATTCGCACGACTGAGAGCGTTGAATTTTGCTTCATGGACCGGCAGAAGCTGGAATTTTCCTACAGGGACGGAAATGAATTCCACTTTGTCCATCCGGAAACCTTTGAGGATACGACCATAGGTCGCGATTTAGTGGCCGATATGGAGAGATTTCTCGTTGAGAACGTTGCCTATGACGTGCTTTTCGTTGACGGCAAAGCCATCGGCGTGGAACTGCCAGCTTCCGTTAAAATGCTTGTGAGCGAGTCTGCGGATGGCATTCGTGGCGATTCCGCATCCAATGTGCAAAAATCAGCCACTACGGAGACGGGGCTTGTGGTGCAGGTGCCGCTTTTTGTAAAAGTTGGCGACGGAATTTTGGTCGGCACGGATAGCGGCAACTATCTTGGCCGAGCATGAGAAAATTGGTGGATGGTGGCGAAAAAGCTTTACAAGCTGCGGAGCGTTTGGAGTTTGAGCCAACTGGGCACGGTTTGAGTTTGGGAAAATGGGAAATTTAAAGAAACAGCGCCGCCTAAAAATGAATAAGCACAAGAGGCGGAAAAGGTCACGACTCATGCGCCATAAAAAGCGGACTTGGGGAGCCTAGGCGGCGGTTTGTCTTTTTAGATTTTCGTGGCCGCCTGTGGAGTCTTCCTAGGCTAGGTAGAGCTCCTCAACGGACGCCGTTCCACCGCGCCCTATGGCATCCCGTATGCGCTCCATTAGCGCATTCATGAAGCGAACGTTATGCATGCATAGCAGTTGCCCACCCAACGTTTCGCCGCTTTTCAGAAGATGGTGAATGTAGCCGCGCGAGGCGCTTTTGCAGCTGTGGCAGTCGCAATCGCTGTCGATTGGCGAATTGTCTCTGGCGAAGCGGCAATTGCGTAGGTTTATGTGGCCTCGGCCGTCAGATTTGAAATTTGTCAGCAGTGCGCCTCCGTGGCGCGCCAGCCGCGTTGGGTGCACGCAATCAAAGCTGTCTATGCCGTTGCGCACTCCGTGGAATATGTGTGGGATTGATCCTATGCCTAGAAGGTGCGTTGGCTTTGTGCGCTCTTTTTTTTCGCAAACCATGGACACTACGTCTTCCATTTCTGTGGAGCTGCCGCCTAGGCTTCCACCTATGGCCTGCCCGAAAAAGTTGTGCGCTCCGACAAATTCGCAGCTCTCGCCTCTTAGATCGCCGTAGATTCCGCCCTGTATGATGCCGTAGAGCGCCTGGAAGCCGTCATTTAGTCTTTGAAATTCATCCAGCGAGCGCATTTCCCAGCGGTGGCTGCGCGCCATGGATGCGGCCGTATAGGATTTGTCTACGCGGTATGGAGTGCACTCGTCGAGCGGAAGAACAATGTCGGCTCCCAATTTTTTTTGAATTGCCATTGCCGTTTCCGGCGTTAACTTGCGCAGAGATCCGTCGACGTAGGAGCGGAAAAGCGCTCCGTCTTCCTCTATGGCGATCAATGTTCGCGGTCCATTGAAAGTTCGGTGCGACTTAATTTCTTGGGCGACGCTTCCCTGGCCGAGGCTGAAAATTTGAAAGCCGCCGGAATCTGTGAGGAGCGGTCCATGCCAATCCATCATGGCGTGCAGCCCGCCCAGCGCCGCTACCGTGTCCTCCCCGGGGCGCAGGTGTAGGTGGTAGGTGTTCGCCAATACAAATTGAGTTCCGCAGCTGCGCAATTGCTCGGCGCAGAGACCCTTAACGGTCCCCTTCGTTCCGCAGAAAATGAATGCCGGCGTTTCGATGGTGCCGTGTGGTGTTTTTAATTTGCCCCTGCGGGCGCCGTCTTCCGATTGGCATAGCACCTCAAACGAAAAGCGACTATCCATTTTCATTTGCGCCCTGCGCCGTAGGAACAAATTCCATCGCAGAGGGCGGCGGCAATGGCCTGGCGATGGTCCCAGTTTCCGATGCGGCGGCTTTCCTGCAGTCCCGTCATAAATCCGCATTCCACAAGGACCGCTGGGCAGTTTGCATTTTCAAGCACCGTGAATCGCCCCCGTTTCACCCCCCGATCTTTCGATGACTTCAACGAGCTCAGTTCCCGCTGGATGCAGTGGGCGAGGCATAAATTCCTTTCATTGTGTCTGTTATTGATGCAAAATTTTTTGTCGCCGGTGGATGGGCTTTGCAGTCGCGCCGTTGATGCGGCTCCCTGGTGCGGAACGATGTATGTCTCCATCCCTTCGGCATTTGGCGAATCGGCGGCATTGAAATGTATGCAGACGAACATGTCGCACTTCGATCTATTGGCGACGGCTGGGCGATTTTCCAATGGGATGTAGCAGTCGCTGGTGCGCGTAAGGATCGCGTCAATGCCGCGCTTCTGCAGTAACTTTTGCAGTCGCTTAGCTACGTCCAGGGTGAGTTGTTTCTCTTCGAGATTGGTCCTCTGCGTTCTGGCGCCACAGTCCTTGCCGCCGTGCCCAGGATCTATGCATATGCGGCGCAATTGCTGCGCCGGAAATGGCGAAAGAAGCGGCACGATGACGCGCTCCCAATCTTCCCTGGCGATGCGCAGGCTTCCGCGCTGTCCAGCTACTGGCCATTGGCCGTACACATTCGTTCCGCCAATTTTGTAGAGTGCGCTGTTGAGGCGGCATTGAATTTCAAATTTTCCCGCATCAATTTTTGCGCAATCGCCTTCGTCGCTATATTTTAGCTTCGCTTCGCAGCGCGCAGCGAGCTGCCCGATGTCCACATAGGAAGTTTCGGCGGCCAATGGCGTTTGGGGAAAGGCGAACGCTAGACAGATAAGCCCCTGCAGGAACTTTTGCCGCCGCCACACCATTGCGGTCGAAAGCTGCATGAATTTTCCGGAAACGCAAGAAAATCAAACTGTCATTAACTCCTTCTCTTTCCTGATAAATGCATTGCCTATGGCGGCAATGGAGTCGTCCGTAAGTTTTTGTATGTCCTTTTCGCAGCGCTTTGCTTCGTCCTCGGAGAGTGCCCCTGATTTCTGCAGAGCCCTAACGAGATCCATTGCCTCACGCCGCGCTGCCCTTGCCTGAACTTTTCCGGATTCCGCCATGGTCGATGCGCGTTTGGCCAGCTCAGTGCGACGTTCGCGGCTCATTTCGGGGATGGTGCAGCGAATTTTGTCGCCGTCAACGGCTGGCGCGAAGCCGATGTTTGCCACGATGATCGCCTTTTCGATGGCGCGCAGCAAGCCTCTATCCCACGGCTGAATGGCTATTGTGCGGGCGTCTGGAGTGGCTATGGAGGCGACGTCGCGGATCCGACTCTTGGAGCCGTAGCTGTCCACCTGCAGCGACTCAACCATTGCGGCAGACGCTTTCCCCGAATGGATGGTGGAGAATTCCGCCTCCACGTGGCGTTCGGCTTTTTTCAGGTTGCCGCTGAGTTCGTCGAGAAGTTTTTTTTGATCCATGGCCTTTAGTCCGCCCCAATGGTTGTGCCTACGTTTTTGCCGTCAATAATATCAACTAGCGCTCCAGGTTGTTTCATCGCAAACAGGACGCACCGTAGGCCGTTACGTTTGCATAGGCAAAGAGCTTCGCTGTCCATGAATGAAAAGTTTCCGGCGATGGCGTCGCCGTAGGAAATGTGCTCCAATTTCTTGGCATTCGGATTCACATCCGGATTCTCTTCGTAAACGCCATCGATTGAGCTGGCCTTTAGGAGCAAATCTACGCCCATGTCTATGGCGCGCAGTGCCGCCGCAGTATCCGTGGAAAAGTGCGGCAGACCTGTTCCGCCGCAAAAGATTACAACCTCGCCGTTCCCAATGGCTTTTTGGGCCGCCAGTGGATCAATTGGTCCGACGGTCGGAATCGGATAGGATGATTGCAGCAGGCACGGCATGGACAATTCGCCGCAAAATTCGCGCAGTGCGAGACCATTTAAAATGGTCGCCACCATCCCAATGCGGTCTCCAGTGTCGGCGGAAAAGGCGCATTCTCGGCCGCGATAGACGTTGCCGCCACCCACTACGATTGATACGGCAATGTCCCTGCGGAGAAGATGTTCCACTTGCCGCAGAATTGGATGGCACGACTTGCGGGGAAAAGTTTCGCCTTTTTCTCCGCAAAATGCTTCGCCGCTGAGTTTTAGTAGGATTTTAGTAATTTTTGCCACAGCTCACGCTGCGATGCAAATTGCTTCGCCCGCAGCGGTCAACGAATTAAAATTTCAGGCAAGCTGCGCAAAACCTTGGTGAAGAAAACAATTGTAAAGTTGCCGGGAAAGATTTAACAGTAGCTCCGTGAGGCTTTTCTGGAAGGCATGGGTCGCAGTGGCGACACTTTCTTTGCTCGGCCAGGTGCCTGTGCGCTCACTTGCCGCCGGCGCTGCAGCGGATTATTCTCGAACGGAAACTCCGCCACTACTGCTGCAGATAGCTCCGCCGAAGCGGCTGCTGCCGGCGATGATGCCATTCGTCCAGAAGGTTTTTCCGGACCATAATGCGCGGGCATTGCCGATGTTGGTTCTCGGGCTGTGGGGCTATCCGGAATTTGCCGGGCTCTCGGACACTGATCCAGTTGGTTTTTTCCTCGTGCCGTCCACGTTCGATCCTTCCGTATTTTCCGGAGTCGCATGCGCCCATCTGTCGGAAAATTCACCGTTGCGCTCGGCGCTAGCTCTGCAGCGGCTGAACGTGAAAAATTTTGCCGGCTGGACGCTCATAGCGAGTGGCGGCGAGGCCCTAAAGACCATTGAGGCGGGCGGCGAAAACGAATTTGTCGCGTTGGCCCAAAAGGAGATGGACCACGACGTTATTCTGAAAATTGGCAGGGACATCATCAAATTTTTTGTGGGCGAGTATGAGCGCGCCGTGCTGGATAAATTGGCGTCAACGGGAGATGTTTCAAAAAGCATGCCGGCGCTGGCGCTTTTCGCGTCACTTAAGAGATTTGCCGAACAAATTAATGAGATTTCGTTTTGTGGCGATTTTCGCGGGGAAATATTTTCCGGCCACTTGGAGCTGAGTTCGGACGCCGGCAGCGATTTGTCCGCATTGTTTCGTCCACTATCAAACGAAGCGGACATTGAACTGGTTTCCTCTGCCATTGCAGACGCTGGAGATGTGCGCTATGTGCTGCGCTACGATCCGCAAAAGCTATGCCGTCTCGTAGAGCTGGCCATTGACGGCATATTTCAAGGTGGGCCGAATGGTCTGAACGGAATTTCCGAGCGAGAATTGTGCACATTCATTGAGCGCGTCTTTTCCAGGTGCAATGGTGCGTCGGCCGGAAATGTGGCTTTCGGCGGCGATGGTGGCGTAATCATTGGGAACGTCGTTGGCGCAACGATTTCAGCCGATGAGTTGGCGGCTTGGGTCGACTTCGCCTTTACGAATGTAGTTCATGCGCTCCTGGAGGAAATTTCGTCATCTGACGTAAATGTCAACAGGTCCGTTTCGGTTGCTGTTGAGCACAAAGCCTTTTCCCATAGGGGGTTGCCGGTTGTGGCTGCCTTAATTGCGTTTGAGGATATGCCATTTGGTTTGGATGGGGCTGAATTGCCGGAGGCGGCGCGCATCGCAATGGCGCATCGGATTTGTTTTTGCGCATTGGGTGATGCCGTCGCCATCTCCAATGGAAGAGAAAATATGGCGTCAATGGTGGATGCGTTTCTGGATGGCGGCAGTGAAAAATCATTGGCCGACAGAATAAAGTTTGCGAAGGGAGATGTGGCTGCAGTTAGTTTTGGCGGACTGCGCAACTCCAATTTAGAACTTTCCGATGGAGCTGAAGGCTGCTGCCTGTCCGTTCTGTGCGGCGTGGCGGATGGCTCGCTGCGCATCGATTTCACCGTAAGCGGGGAAGCCATTGGTGGAGTTTTCGGTGCCTTGGGCGGGCGCAATTGAGAGTAAAAACGCCTTGCCTTATGGCGTCTCCGGCTAATCTTTGCCGGAGGAATTTTGTGTATGGGCGAGATGTATCCATTTGGTGAAATCGAAAGTAAATGGCAGCGGCTTTGGGACTGGAATGGTACGTTCATTGCCGTCGACGGCGATTGTCGGCCAAAGTACTACGTTCTCGACATGTTTCCGTACCCGTCAGGTGCCGGATTGCACATAGGACACCCTGAAGGCTACACCGCATCGGACATACTTGCCCGCTACCACTGGGCAAACGGCTACAATGTCCTGCATCCAATGGGGTGGGATGCATTTGGGCTGCCGGCGGAACAGCACGCTCTGCAAACTGGAATTAGTCCAAAATTGAATACAGACCAGAATGTTGCGAGGTTTAGGGGGCAAATCAGGCGCATGGGGTTTGCCATCGATTGGACTAGGGAAATAAATACTACCGACCAGTGCTACTATCGATGGACCCAATGGATTTTTCTGCAGCTTTTTAAGCGCGGTCTCGCTTTCGTCGATGAGCGGCCAGTGTGGTGGTGTGGAGCATTGAAGGCAGTACTTTCCAACGAAGAGGTTGTGGGCGGAAAATCGGAACGTGGATCGCACGCCGTTGAGAGAAGGCTTCTGCGCCAATGGGTGCTGCGCATTACGGCATATGCGGACAGACTGTTGGACGGCCTTGGCGATTTGGATTGGCCCGATTCCACAAAGCGGCAGCAAATTGCATGGATCGGTCGATCGGAAGGCGTTGAAATAGATTTCGCCGTAGATGGTTCCTGCGGCGAAGTGATAACAGTCTATAGCACGCGCGCTGACACCATAATGGGCGCCACCTATCTCGTCCTGGCGCCGGAGCACCCCGCGGTTAAAAAAATTACTGCGCCAACGCACTGTGGCGCCGTGGAAAAATATTGCGTGGAAGCGGCTAGGAAGGGCGATTTGGAGAGGACCGACCTCGCAAAAGATAAGACTGGCGCATTTACCGGAGCCTACGCAACGCATCCACTCAGCGGAGAAAAATTACCCATATGGATTGCGGACTACGTGCTGCCGTCCTACGGAACCGGTGCCGTGATGGCGGTGCCGGCGCACGACGACCGCGACTATGAATTTGCGAAGCGATTCAATTTGCCAATGCGGGTTGTTGTTGCGGGCGGAGGCGAATTGCCTTTCTGTGGCTACGGAACCGTCTGCGGAAGCGGCCAATGGCTGGACGGACTAGAGTGTGACGGAGCAAAAGCGGTTGTGCTGCAAAAGCTTAAGGAGAAGAGCGCCGGCCGTGGGGCGGTCAAGTACAAATTGCGCGACTGGCTGTTTTCGCGGCAACGCTATTGGGGCGAGCCAATTCCAATTGTGTGGGTGCGCGAAAGTGACTACGGCGTACTTTTGGGTATGGCTGGTTCGCCCTACGGTGAATTTCTCCCTGAAAAGCCAGTCTGCTACGAGGAGGCCGGTGAAAAGTTTTATGCCGTTCCTCTGCCTTTGGAGCAATTGCCGCTAATTCTTCCGGAGGTTGATGACTACAGGCCGTCCGATTGCGGAGAAAGCCCGCTGGCAAAGGCGACGGACTGGGTTGAGGCTGAAATAAATTTTGCCTCCGGACAAGTGCGTCCGCGCAGTGCCGGTGGCGCTGACGGCTGGGTTCTCGCCAGACGCGAAACCAACACAATGCCACAGTGGGCTGGTTCCTGCTGGTATCATTTGCGCTACCTATCGCCAAATTGTTTGGATGCCCCAGTTTCAAGGGAGGCTGAAGCCTATTGGGGTTGTCCCGACTTTTACATCGGTGGCGCTGAGCATGCAGTTCTGCATCTGCTATATGCGCGCTTTTGGCATCAATTTCTCTGCGACATTGGTGTGGTGACGAAGGCGGAGCCATATCCGAAGCTTTTCCATCAGGGGATTATTCTCGGCGAGGACGGCAACAAAATGTCAAAGAGTCGCGGCAATGTGGTGAACCCAGATAGGGTCATTGGGGAATGCGGAGCCGACGCACTCCGCGTTTACGAAATGTTTCTCGGTCCCCTGGATGCCGTAAAGCCATGGGACAGTCGCGGCATCGGTGGCCCTTGCCGATTTCTGCGCAGGGTGTGGCAACTCTATGTTGGCGCGGATGGCGGCTTGAGCGGGACATTTTCCGCGGCCGTCGAGGAGAGCGACGAAACGGATCGAATGATTCATTGCACCATTAGGAAAGTTCGTGAAGACATCGAGTTGCTGCATTTTAACACTGCGCTGTCTCAGCTTATGGTGGCCCTAAACCATCTGCAGAAACTCAAAAAAATTTCCATCGAAACGGGAGAAATTTTTTTGCAGCTGCTTGCTCCATTTGCGCCCCATTTGGCCGAAGAACTATGGGAAAAGATGGGGCACGGCGAGTCGATTGTCCGTGCTCAATTTCCAAATTATGATGTCAGTAAGCTGTCCTGTGCGCTGCGAAAAATCGTTGTGCAGGTAAATGGCAAATTGAGAGGAGAATTGCAAGTGTCTCAAGACGCTAGTGGCGAAGAGATTATCAATTTGGCGCGCTCTGCGGAATCGGTGATTCCCCATTTGGTTGGCCGCGAGTTGGCCGACGAAGTATACGTGCCTGGCCGGCTGGTCAATTTCGTTGTGCGTAACTAATTGTCTGGGTAAATTAGCTGGCCATGCGCAAATTCAAAAATTCCAATGCCCAGTGCAATTCCTCGATGAAGCGTTGGGCGTCACCGATGGAGTTGTAAATTGAAAACGAAACGCGCAGCGACGCCGGTACGGCGAGCTTTTTGCAGAGCGGTTGAGCGCAATGTGTCCCGGCCCGCACGCAGACATTTCTTGTAGCTAGCGCCGTCGCTATGTCGTGGGCGTGAAATCGGTCGCTAACCAATGAAAACACTCCCACCTTTAGGGCAGGGTTGCCTAAAATTCTTAGGCCGTCAAATTCGCAGATGGTCCGCTCGAAGTATTCTCTTATGGAGAGAAAGTAGTTGAATTGATCTTCCCACGGAAAATCCATTAAAAATTCCACTGCTGCGGCAAGGCCAAGTGCGCCGCCAACGTTGGGCGTGCCCGCTTCAAATTTAGCTGGCAACTGTTGCCATTGGGAATTGTTGCCGGAAAAGCGCTCCACCATGCCACCCCCAAGCTGAAATGGCTCCATGGCTTCGAGCACATTTTTCCGTCCCCAGAGAATGCCGATGCCGGTTCCGGCGAACATCTTGTGGCCAGAAAATGCATAGAAGTCGCAGCCTAGTTTTGCCACGTCTATGGGGCCCGCATCCGACTGTTTTGCTCCGTCGACCAGTACAAGTGCGCCAACCCCATGGGCAAGCCGAACGATTTCTTCTATGGGATTAATTGTTCCCAGCGTGTTGGATACGTGAGCTACGGCGACCATTCGCGTCCTAGGGCTTAGTTTTTTGCGAAAATCGTCCATGTCCAACTCGCCGTTCTCCAAGATGCCGCAGACGTCGAAGTCGGCTCCGATCTCATCAGCAGCCAGCTGCCACGGGAGGAAATTTGAGTGGTGCTCCATTACGGTGACCATGATGCGGTCGCCACGTTTTGGAAATGTGCGGCGCCAGCTGTGGGCAACCAGGTTTATGGCTTCCGTGGTGCCGCGAACGAAAATGACCTCATCGGACGTTTCCGCGCCGATATATTTTCCTACGAGCGATCTGGCGTTTTCGTAGGCCTCTGTGGCCGCTTCGGAAAGCCGATATAGCCCTCTATGCACGTTAGAGCTTTCGCCGTAAAATTTTCCCATGCGCTCCATGGCGCAGCGCAGACGCAGCGTAGTTGCGGCGCTGTCAAGGTATAGGCGATCGCCATTGGCCGAGAGCGCCGGAAAAAAAGGAGCTACCACTTGCGGATCATAGGGAGCCATGGCAACAGCAGAAAATCTGAAAGTCGCTTGCGCAAGATGAAATTTGCGAACAAACTTCGCCGAACGTGGTCGCTGTGACGCAGTTGTGCAGTTTATCGGCGAATCATTTTACAAAATGACGAAAGAGCGCACTTGCTCCGTTGGCGCCGATGAATAGTTGCGGTATGTGGATGGCCATTTGCCGAAACGTCATCGCCCAAAGCGCCTATTGCGGTGGCTGCTGCGCCATATGCCGAAAAGGAGGAAGCTGGCAAAAATTCCATTGATTGGCGGACTCCTGAAGGAGGCGATGGATGCGAAATTTCTTTGGTCGTTCCACCTGAGCGAGGTAAGTCCGGCATTTCTCGTCGGATGGGTCGTGACGCTGTCTCCGCTGTTTGGCCTGCACACCATTTTGGCGATCTTGGGGGCAATCATGTTTCGCTCAAATTTGATCATTCCGCTAGCACTTCAACTCGTTAGCACACCGCTCACGCTTCCATTCATCTGGCCGGCGCTCTACGCCGTCGGCCATAAAGTTATTGAATTCTCCACCGGCAGCCGGTGGCTGGCGATTGCCGCGTCCGGCAGTGGAAACCATCATCTAACTGGAAAATTTCTCGCGCGGACTACGGCAGTAATTTCATTGGGCGCGATTGTTGTTGGGGTGATTTGTGCGGCAATTTCCACGGCCATTTATGCGCTTGTCTACGGAAGGCGCCACGATGGCGGAGATGTGTTCGAAGCCGATGAAGACGACGGTTCCAACGGGACACAGGTCGAATAGCTCCATTACGTGAGCGTTTAGCATTGTGACACATCCGCCGCTGTTTGCTGTTCCGATTTTTTCTTCGCAGCAGGTTCCGTGGATATAGATGTAGCGGCTGAAGCTGTCGCAGCTATGGCCATCCGCCGCTATTCCGCAGTTGATGCCGGCTTCCAGTCCCCGCAAGCGCAAAATGCGCGTTGCGACGTAGGCCTTTTCGCGCCAGTCGGAGTATTCCCAAAAAAATTTCCCCGTAGGCTTGCGGCCAACCATGACTGCGCCGGCGTCGAGGTTTTTGCCGTATTTTTCCGCTACGGCGTGGCAGCCGATTGGTGTGCCGTTGGATCCTTCGCGGCAGCTTGGTGCATTTTTTCCCGTTGATACCGGCCAGTGCAGTGTGGTTTTCTCGGGCGTCGCCAGCCAAAGACGCTGCGCATCTATTGAAATGTAAACAATTGAATTAGACGGCGCTATGCCAATTATCCAAGCCAATCTGCCCAGCAATTCCCAATGGCTGAATGGCGGCCGCTGCCCATTGCCGTTTCCTTCGGCCACCTGGCCGCATATTGTCGCCGACCTCTCTCGCACTTTACAAATTCCATTTTTCAGTGGAAGCTGTGGGCGGTGATTTTGCAGCTGCACATCTGGCGTTCATGGTTCCGCACCGTTTTGTGCACATTTTTTTTGATTTTTTCAATTTTATTGCTGGAACGCATTCAGCACGAATTGCCTGAGTTAATTCGCTGCAGCGTCGGCGCCACGAAAATCTCAGCCTATTTTTTCTTTCTTCTGCCGTCGCTTCTTCCGCTGTCAGTCCCAGTTTCGATTTTCATAGGCACTCTTTTGGCTTTTGGAAAATTGCAGCGCAACGGCGAAATCATAGCAATGCGCAGCTCCGGTCTTTCCGTTGTCGCCATGACTTGGGCCGTTTGGCTGAGCGGAGTTGGCGCCGCCGCGCTGATGCATTTGCTGGCGTCTACACTTATTCCATACGGCGACAGCAAAGTGCAATCTTTGGCCATGGAGATGAAAGCGCGAAATTCGTCGCTGTCCCGCGGCGACACGCACATGCGCAACGTGACATTCGACTGCCGCGACAGCGGCCGCGTCTGGTTCATTGGCGATTTGGACCTGCTGGCCGGCGTTGCTAGATCCGTTGACATATGTGCCTACGATGGAGATGGCAATGTCATTGGAAAAATCCACGGAGATAGTGCTGTCTACGTTGATGGCGCATGGAAGCTGAGTGGCATTCGGGAGTGGACGGCCAATGGCCCCCTAGCGCATGCGGCAACGGCTGCGCCAGTTGGAGCATATTTTACACATCTAGATGAATCGCCAGAGCTCATAGCCATTTGCCAAAGGCGCGTTAGAGCTATTTCCACGAAAAAATTGCGCATGATCCTTGATCATATCCCAGCCGATGACAAATCCAGAGCAGCCTACGCCACGGCCTACCACATGGCGCACGCTGGCTGTTGGAGCTGTCTGGCGTCGCTATTTTGCGCCATACCGTTTGCCATTGGTGGAACTAGAATCAATTCTGTCGGCGCCATAGCGAAGGCGATTGGTTTGCTGCTAATGTTCCATTTCGTTTCTTGCCTTTGCCAGATGCTTGGGGCCGACGGGGCGATGAATTCGATAGTGGCGGCATGGCTGCCGAACGGTCTCGTCGCGGCTCTAGGCTTTATCTTGCTGCTTGGCGTCCGATAGGGGCATTTTAGCGACCGGCGGTGACTTTTGCGTCGCAGCCAATGTGGAGGAGATCTACGTAGGTCGAGCAAAGAGTCATTTCTCCCTTCAGTCGGCCGTAGATTGGGTCGCTTGCGTCAACTACGCTTCCGGTGCTATCGACGAGGACCAATGAACCGTTTGCTCTGACAATTTTGTAGTTTTGGTCTGAGCGCAGCAACGTCATGCCGCCATTGGCGAGTGCATGTTCCAGTATATCATTCTCTTTGCCAGCGGAAAAGCGCGCTCCCATGACCATGGGCCACGTTGCAGGCGGAAATTGTATTTCAAATGGGTCATCCTTGCCGTTACACATCAGCAGGAGTGGTCTGGATGGAATGTTTAGGGGTTTCACCAAGCTTGCGAGATAGCCAAAGTTGAAAACGTTGTGAGCAAATGAATCCAAGGTGCCATCGCACACAAATTTAAATTTTTGCGAGCTGGTATCCGTAGGAATTTTGCTGTGGAGAAACATAAGTGCAGTGTGAGCTAATATGTCTATTGAAACGGACGGCGCACCGCCATTGCCGCATTTTTGAAGATCTTTGCGTAGATCCTCTACGGCAGCCAAAAGCCTTTTTTCATGGTCGCTCAATGCCGATTCTAGTTCGGTCAAAGTTGGCATATCTGGCTGTGGTACGACCTCTTCGCGCGGTGGCCGTATGAGCTCCTTTTCTTTAGGTGACGGTTCGTCGATGTGCTCTTGCTTTTCTTCGGCAGCCAATCCTCCTTCCGGTTCGACGATCGTATGGCGCGCGCTCTCCCGCTCCAATCGTGCGAGTTCTTCGAAATTTGGCCGTGGCGACTCATCATGTTCCGATGCATCGCCGGTCGGCATGGCCGAATCAATACTGGCGCTCGAATTTCCCGCCGCTCTTTTGGCGCATATCGTTCTGACGAATTTTTCAATGCTTTCGGCGACAGGCTCAAAGCTTTCCGCGCAAAGTTTTTTGCGCTCACATGCGGCAAGGCTAGGTTGAGGTTCGCCAGAATCAAAAATTGAAGCGGGTACGTACGCTATGGATGGATGCCAGTTTCCGCTGTTGTCCACCTCCTGCGATTCTTCTTCAGTCCCAATTACTGCCCTAAGTGAAGCAAAGGCCGCATAGTGTTCCGCCTTCACGTCAGGATTTTCTTTTACCACTCCACCAAACAGTAATCCGATGGTCTCCAATGACGCGTTTTGGTGAGAAGCAAACGTTCTTCCAATGCAATCGGCGGTTATTGACACTGCTTCCGCCATGTTTTCCTGGCCAGACTGGACACTTAGAGTCGCAACGCGCAAAACGTCGCCGATATGGGAAAGCAGTATCGACTGCGACTTCGTCATGCGCACAGCGAGAATGCTTGATGGTGGCGCTTCTGAGATGAGAGACGGAAACATCGTGTATCGATATATTGCGTCAAATGCGCTATGCGGACTGACGGTGCGTAGCCATCTAAGTGCAGATAGCGCTATGGAACTTGCGCCGCGAATGCGATTTGGAATTTCC